>NZ_JBBMEX010000006.1:0-183261 GCF_040096355.1 Maccoyibacter intestinihominis | reverse complement strand
AAACCCAAACATCTTTATAGTGATAGAAAAAGGCTCCGAGAAACATGATTTCTCGGAGCGCTTTGTCTACAGTCTGACCATTCACAACGCGGTTGTGGATGGTATTTTTCTGTTTTGCAAAAATGTTTTTTATCTTTTGGTACAACAGAACGATCCGGCCTGTATAAGTCCGGTCTTTCCTTAAAATATCGTTAAATAAGTAACAATTGCAGCATGGAATATTTGCTTGTCATCGTGTCATAATCATAGTAAAATATAATTAAAGTACTGGTGTATGGAGGAAGACTATATGAGAATACAGGATTTTACGGATATGGATAAATTCCATGAAATTATGAAGAACTGGGCAAGAGCAACCGGACTGGCAACCGTTGCAGTAGACATGGATGGAAATTATATTTCTGACTGTTTTAATTTTACAGATTTTTGTGTTAAATATACAAGAGAGAGTGCAGAGGGTAAGAGACGCTGCGAGAAATGTGACCGTGAAGGAACCGGCGTGTACCACTGTCATGCAGGACTGATCGATTTCAGTATTGATCTTGTTGTAAAAGGTGAAAAAGTCGGAGCCGTTATCGGTGGACAGGTATTGCCAAAAGATCCGGACGAAGAGAAATTCCGCCAGGTCGCAAGAGAATTAAGTATTGATGAAGATGAATACATAGAGGCATTAAATAAGGTCAATGTCCGTTCCGAAGAAGGAATCAATGCATCCGCATTTTTGTTAGGTGATGCGTTGAATAACTGTATGGATGCAGGATATAATGAGACCTATAACGGTCGTCTGATGCAGCGTATCAAAGATGGAATTGCAGAATGTAAGGGACTGATGGAGAATATCGAGGGAAATACCAATCAGTTGAATGCGATCCAGAGACAGCAGAAGATGTTAGCATTGAACGCAAGCATTGAGGCAGCAAGAGCAGGAGAAACAGGAAGGGGGTTTGCAATTGTGGCAGGAGAGGTAGAAAAACTGGCAAGAGAATGTAATACCTTAAATGTATCTGTTTCCGAAAATGTAAAGAAAATGTCGGATGTCATTGAGGGATTGTCCCACACAAAACTGACAGATTAAATGTTGACAGACCGTGCTAAAAAACAGACATTTTTTCTGAAAAACAGTTTACAATAAAGGATGTCTATGATATACTTGCAAGGTATGAGTTCAGCCCATATTCGGTAGACGGACAACTCCGACCCTTTACTGAGTATCATACATGACAGGGCGTTTATCAAATAAGGAGGATTGTACAATGATCGCAAAGGAAAAGAAACAGGCTATTATTGCAGAGTACGGTAGAACACCAAATGATACAGGTTCACCGGAAGTTCAGGTTGCTATTTTAACAGCAAGAATCCAGGAGCTGACAGAGCACTTAAAAGCAAATCCAAAGGATCATCATTCCAGAAGAGGTCTTTTAAAGATGGTTGGTCAGAGACGTGGATTATTAGATTACCTGAAGAAAATCGATATTGAAAGATATCGTTCTTTAATTGAGCGTTTAGGTATCAGAAAATAGTATGACCTAAGGATAGAGCGGAGTCTTTCCGCTCTATTTTAGCGTTTGTTCCGTGAAAAATATGGAAGATAAGATTTTAGCGGATATTTTGTAACCGGCAGAAGAAGGAACCCGGGACCACTGAAAAGGGTATGAAAAGGTATAAGGAATTAAGACGTGTATCGTAGCTTTTTCAGTAGTTTCGGAATCTTCTGTCAGAGCAGGGAGTCAGGCTCCCGGAAAGAAAAGGAGAAAAGATATGTTCAAAAGTTTTACAATGGAACTTGCCGGAAGACCACTTACGGTAGAGGTAGGCAAAGTCGCAAAGCAGGCAAACGGAGCAGCATTTATGAAATATGGTGATACTACGGTATTATCTACTGCAACTGCATCCGATAAGCCAAGAGATGGCATTGACTTCTTCCCACTCAGCGTAGAGTTTGAAGAAAAATTATATTCCGTAGGAAAGATTCCTGGAGGATTTAATAAAAGAGAGGGAAAAGCATCTGAGAATGCAATCTTAACATCCCGTGTGATCGACAGACCGATGCGTCCGCTTTTCCCAAAAGATTACAGAAATGATGTTACCTTAAACAATATGGTTATGAGCGTAGATCCGGCCTGCAGACCGGAAATCGTAGCAATGCTTGGAGCAGCAATCGCAACCTGCATTTCCGATATCCCATTTGACGGTCCTTGTGCCATGACACAGGTTGGAATGATCGATGGAGAATTCATCATCAACCCATCCCAGGAGCAGTGGAAAAAAGGTGATTTAAATCTGACTGTAGCATCTACCAGAGAAAAAGTCATCATGATCGAAGCCGGTGCAAACGAAGTTCCGGAAGCAAAAATGATCGATGCGATCTATACCGCACATGAAGTAAACCAGACGATCATCAAATTCATTGATGAGATCGTAGCAGAAGTCGGCAAACCAAAACATGACTATACAAGCTGTGCAATCCCTGAGGAAATGTTTGCAGCGATCAAAGATATCGTACCTCCTGCAGAAATGGAAGAGGCAGTCTTTACCGATGAGAAACAGGTAAGAGAGGAGAATATCCGTCAGATTACCGAAAAATTAGAAGAAGCATTTGCTGAGAAGGAAGAGTGGCTTGAAATCTTAGGAGAAGCCATTTATCAGTATCAGAAAAAGACCGTTCGAAAGATGATCTTAAAAGACCACAAACGTCCGGATGGTCGTGCCATTGACCAGATCCGTCCGCTTGCAGCAGAAGTAGACCTGATCCCAAGAGTACATGGTTCTGCAATGTTTACGCGTGGACAGACACAGATCTGCGATGTGGTAACCTTAGCACCATTATCAGAAGTACAGAAAATTGACGGACTGGATGAGAACGAAGTATCCAAACGTTACATGCATCACTACAACTTCCCATCCTACTCTGTAGGTGAGACAAAACCAAGCAGAGGACCGGGACGTCGTGAGATCGGACATGGAGCATTAGCAGAGAGAGCATTACTTCCGGTACTTCCTTCTGAAGAGGAGTTCCCATATGCGATCCGTGCCGTATCCGAGACATTTGAGTCCAATGGTTCTACTTCCATGGCTTCTACCTGTGCATCCTGCATGTCCTTAATGGCAGCCGGAGTACCGATCAAGAAGATGGTAGCAGGAATTTCCTGTGGTTTAGTAACCGGAGAGACAGATGATGATTATTTAGTATTGACAGATATCCAGGGATTAGAGGATTTCTTTGGCGATATGGACTTCAAAGTAACCGGAACAACCGAGGGTATCACAGCGATTCAGATGGATATCAAGATCCACGGACTGACAAGACCGATCGTAGAAGAGGCAATCCGCAGAACCAGAGAGGCAAGACTCTTCATTATGGAAGTGATGAAAGGTGCGATCGCAGAGCCTAGAAAAGAAGTTGGCAAATATGCACCGAAGATCATCAGAATCCAGATCGATCCGGCAAAGATCGGTGATGTAGTAGGTCAGAGAGGAAAGACCATCAATGAGATCATCGAAAGAACTGGTGTGAAGATCGATATTACCGATGACGGTGCAGTATCCGTATGTGGTGTAGATGCTGATGCAATGCAGAAAGCAGTAGAGATGATCCGGATCATCACAACCGATTTTGAAGCAGGACAGATCTTTAAAGGAACTGTTATCAGCATCAAAGAGTTCGGAGCATTTGTTGAATTTGCGCCTGGTAAAGAGGGAATGGTTCACATTTCTAAAATTGCCAAGGAAAGAATCAACCATGTAGAAGACGTTCTGACCTTAGGAGATAAAGTAACCGTGGTATGCCTTGGAAAAGACAAGATGGGAAGAATCAGCTTCTCTATCAAAGACGTTCCGGCAGACGCAAAATAAAAAGAATGATATAGACCAAAAATAAGAGGGGGCTATCCAAAAGAGAAATCTTTGGGATAGTCCTTTTGTGCCACTTAGTTCTAAAAGCCGTTCACACTTTGCAATAAAACCTGCATAGGTTAATAGAAAAAGGAAAATCAAGTGGAACGGATCAGAGAACTGTTAAATACATCATATGCCCATAAAAGAGGTTATACCGGTAAGGGAATTACAGTTGCGGTGATGGATACCGGGCTTTTTTTGCATAAAGATCTAAGAGGAAGGGTGAAAGGATTTTACGATGTCCTAGGAAATGAGACGGAATGCTATGACGACAACGGTCACGGTACGCATGTAGCTGGGATCATCGGTTCAGACGGTTGCGCGAGCAGGGGAGAATATATGGGAATGGCGCCGGGATGCGGTATTTTGCCGATCAAAGTATTAGACCGCAGAGGCGGCGGGAATACCCGACAGGTCAAAAAAGCGATCCGATGGATGTTAGAGCATAAGGATGAGTATAACATAAGGATTTTAAATATTTCTGTTGGAATGTTAAAAAGTGCCAGAGAAGAAGAACAGGTAGAACTGATCAAATTAGTGGAAGAGGTCTGGGATGCCGGGATCGTAGTGGTGGCGGCAGCGGGAAATAACGGACCGGCAGGAAATTCAGTAACGATCCCCGGAATCTGTCGGACGATCATTACGGTAGGAAGCAGTGATGATGATAACCGCCAGACACAGGGGCAGGGACTTCGCAGAGGTTACAGCGGAAGAGGTCCGACCGACAGTTGTGTCATAAAACCTGAAATCTTAGCACCGGGAACCAAAATTACAAGCTGTGATGTGCATAATGACGGTTATACGACAAAAAGCGGAACTTCGATGGCAACACCGGTGGTTTCCGGTGCGATTGCACTACTGTTAAGCAAATATCCCCAGATGTCCCCAAAGGATGTAAAACTGCGGCTGTATCAGACTGCCAACAGAAGCTGCGACAGAAAGGAACAGCATGTGTGGGGCTGTCTGGATTTAGTGCGGCTCATGCATTAGACATAGGAGCGTTTTTGTGATACGATAGGCAGACAGGAAAGCAAAAGAGTAGGTGAAGAGATGAAGAAACTGGGAAATATCCTTTTTAGCAGACTGGTATTGATCTTTTTAGCCATTGTCATCCAGTTTTTCTGGTTAGCAACGGTGCTTTATCAGTTCAGTCTGCAATTTACATTTATCAACTTGGGATTTCGTGCCGTTGCTTTGATACTGGCAATCATAATTTCCGATAAAGATGGAAATGCGGCGGGGCGGATGTCGTGGATCTTTCTGATCTTAGTGGCACCGATCTTTGGCGTAACTTTGTATTTTGTCTTTGGAAGAGCAAAATTAACAAAACATACCGAGGAACGTTTAGAACGTGTCAATGAAGAACTGAGCCCATTTTTAGCAGGAGACGAACAGGTAGAAGAAAAGATACGAAACGAGAACAAACGTATCTATAACCAGACGAAATATATTAAGGACTGGGCCGGCTATCCGGTCTGTGAATATACAAAGACCGAATATTATCCATCCGGAGAGGAACTGTTCCTGAAGATGTTAGAAGCAGTTAAGGAAGCGGAAAACTTTATTTTTTTAGAGTACTTCATCTTTGAAGACGGGATCATGTTAGAGCAGTTGTTAGCTGCCTTAGAAGAAAAAGTAAAACAGGGTGTCGAAGTCCGTATGATCTACGATGATGTGGGATGTATCAGCAAACTTCCGGCAGGCTATTATAAGAAAATGGAAGCGCGTGGGATCAAATGTACCGCATTCAATCCGTTCCGCCCGATCATGTCAATTATCATGAATAACAGGGATCACAGGAAGATCCTGGTTGTGGATGGAAAGACTGCATTTACCGGAGGCATCAATATTGCAGATGAGTATATCAATGTAACGACCCGTTTTGGCTATTGGAAGGATACCGGAGTCAGGATTGAAGGAAAAGCCGTCTGGAATTTTACGGCAATGTTTTTGCAGATGTGGAACTTTGCAAATCATTCCACGGAAAATTATCTGGCATATAAACAGCAGATCAACTGGAAAAAACACTATGAATCCGACGGTTATGTGCAGCCTTATGCCGATTCGCCGATCGACCATGAGAATCAGGCAGAAAATATTTATCTGAACATCATCAACTATGCAAAGGACTATGTCTATATTTTTACGCCATATCTGATCACTGACGAGGAAATGTGCGTAGCACTATGCAACGCGGCAAAATCCGGCGTGGATGTCCGCATTGTCACACCGGGAATCCCGGATAAGAAGCTGGTATTTTTACTGACACAGTCCTATTATCAGGAATTATTAAAGGCAAATGTAAAAATCTATCAGTTTGCCAAAGGTTTTATCCATGCAAAATGTTTTGTCTGTGACGATGAGATTGCTACCGTTGGAAGTATTAATTTAGACTATCGCAGTCTCTATCTGCATTATGAATGTGGAATTTATATGTACAGATCCAAAGCAGTACGGCAGGTAAAAGAGGACGTATTGAATACCATCGAACAGTCTAAGATCATCTCGTTAGGATTCTGTCAGAACAGAGAGTGGTATGTAAAGGTTTTGCAATGTCTGTTACGTCTGTTTGCACCGCTGTTATAGGAAGATAAAGGAGTATCAATATGAAGAAAGAAAATATCACATTAGTGGGAATGCCGGGGGCAGGAAAAAGTACGGTCGGAGTGGTCTTAGCAAAAATCGCAGGATATCACTTTTTAGATTCGGATCTGTTAATACAGCAAAAGACAGGAAAACTGCTGCATGAACTGATCGAGATCCACGGACGCGAAGGATTTTTAGAGATTGAGGGAGAAATCAACGCATCCATTGAAGCAAAGCGTACGGTGATCGCCACCGGTGGAAGTGTTGTCTATGAAGAAAATGCCATGCAGCATTTAAAGGAAATCTCCACAGTGGTCTATATCTATCTTCCATATGAAGAACTAAAGACACGCTTAGGAAGTTTAGAGCAGCGGGGCGTTGCGTTAAAGTCAGGTGAGACCTTAAAAGATCTGTATGACAGCAGAAGTGGATTATACAAAAAATATGCGGACATCACAGTGGATGCCTCGCATATGGGAATACAGGCAGTCGCAGAAGAAATTCTTAGAAAAACGCGTGAAACAGCTTTTTGAAATAGTCGCTAAATCCGGCTTTTTTCACATTCTGTTCGCTTACAATGTTCACTTCCCCAATGACTTTTCCGTCTAAAGAATAGGTTGCTTTTCCAAGAACATCGCCCTTTTTTACGGGAGCGGTCACGGTCTTTGGAAGAGAAATCTCTTTTTTAATGGAATTCAGGTCACTTCCCTTGGTGTCTACAAACTGAAATGGTGTTTCATAACGGACATTTACGGCATCTTTGCTTCCGTTTTTGACCGTTAAAGGTTTTAGCTTTTTCGTGTTCGGGTCAGAGTAGAACTGGCACTTTGCAAAACCGTAATTGAGTAGGTTAGCGGCATCCTGAAATCTGCCTTTTGGGTCCGGGGCTGCCATAATGACGGCGATCAGTTCGGTTTTATCTTTTTTTGCCGTGGCAGAGACACAGAATTTTGCCTTTCCCGTGGAACCGGTTTTCAGTCCGGTCGTATACTGATATTGACGTACTAATTTGTTGGTATTGGTCAGACCGAATTCCTTGCTCCCTTTTTTCGTTTCATGTGTGATCGTATCCATCCAGATCATAGAGTAATCATGGATCTTTGGATATTTTGTAATCAATTCACGCGACATCAGGGCAATGTCATAGGCTGTGGTCAGATGTCCGTCAACATCCAGTCCGCAACAGTTGACGAAGGTGGTGTTTTTCATGCCGAGTTTTTTTGCCCGCTGGTTCATTCTTGCCACGAATTCCTCTTCAGAGCCTGCAATGTGTTCTGCCATTGCCACGCAGGCATCATTCGCACTTGCCACGGCGATACATTTGATCATGGTGTCCACATTCTGGGTTTCTCCGGGTTCTAAGAACACCTGTGAACCACCCATGCTTGCCGCGTGTTCCGATACCGTTACCGTATCTTCTAAAGAAATTTTTCCGGCATCTAAAGCGTCAAAGATCAAAAGCAGGGTCATGATCTTCGTGATGCTGGCAGGAGGCATCTGCTTGTTGGCATCCTTTTCATAGATGATCGTTCCGCTCTTAGCCTCCATCAAAAGGACACTCGGAGCGGATAGAGTCAGGGTATCTCCTGTTTTTTTATTATCATCAGCTTTTTTTGCCGAATTTTGGGAAATACCTGCTTCATATGTAATCGGGGCGGACTGTGCAGTCAGTGACAGCAGTGGGGTACATGCAAGCTGCAGGGCAAGAAATAGTGAAAGTATTATTTTTTTCATAGTGATTCCTGAAACATTATCTGCTTTAGTTTAATATTAATAGAAAAGAGAAAAAAATATGACTGATGCTGGGATTTTTATGCAAAATGTGATAGGATATCAGAGCAAAGGAGAAGTATATGAAGATCATTGGAATGATTATTTTGCTGATAGGATGTTTTATCCTGTGGCAGCATTTTGAATTAAAGAAGTTTCGGATCACGTCCTATGAGTATCAGACGGATAAGATTACACAGAGCGTTAATTTTGCAGTGGTAGCGGATCTGCATGCCCATGTCTATGGCAGGGATAATGATATTTTAATCCAAAAGATCAAAGAACAAAAACCGGATATGATTTTAGTTCCGGGGGATATGATCGTCAGCCGTTATCCGGAGACTTATGAGACTGCGTATCAGGCATTAGCAAAACTGACAGAGATCGCACCTGTTTATTTTTCAAACGGAAACCATGAAAGCCGTGTCTCGAAAGTGCCGGTTATGCAGACGGAGGCGTTTTTAGCGTATGAAAACCGGGTGCGGAAATCAGGGGTGCATATTTTAAACAATGCTTCAACAGAGCTGACACTGCATGGGGAAAAGTTTTGCATCAGCGGACTTGAGATCCCGTTAGAATGTTATGGCAAAGGTAGCTATGAGCCATTGCCGGAGCATTTTATACAGGAGGCATTAGGAGAGGCAAAGAAGGATGCCGTACAGATCCTGTTGGCACATAATCCGATGTTTGCAAAGGAATATGCGGACTGGGGAGCGGATATAACCGTCTGCGGACATACCCATGGTGGGCTGGTTCGGATTCCGGGGATTGGAAGTGTGATATCTCCGCAGTTTGAACTGTTTCCGAAATACGATGCGGGAGAGTTTGAGTTTGACGGTAAAAAAGTCTATGTGAGCAAAGGCTTAGGAACACATACCTTCCATATCCGTGTGTTTGACCGTGCTGAAGTACTGATGATACGGATCAACAAAATGTAGGTTCAACTCTTGAAATTTACCTAAATATGATGTACAATATTACTAATTCACAAAAAATAGGAGCAGTATATTTTTATGGATATGACCGTGAAACTGCAGGTGTTTGAAGGACCGTTGGATCTGCTTTTACATCTGTTAGATAAGAACAAAGTGAATATCTATGACATCCCGATCGTTGAGATTACAAAGCAGTATATGGACTACATACGGGAAATGAAGCGGCATGATCTGAACGTGGTCAGCGAGTTCTTAGTGATGGCTGCCACACTGTTAGATATCAAGTCTAAAATGCTTCTTCCGGCACCACCGCAGGAGGAAGAAGAACAGGAAGATCCAAGAGCGGAACTGGTACAACAGCTTTTGGAATATAAGATGTATAAATGTATCTCCTATGAATTAAAAGACCGGCAGGTGGATGCACAAAAGGTCATGTTTAAGGTTCCGACCGTACCGCCGGAGGTTGCGGCATATGAAGAACCGGTGGATTTAGAAGAGTTAGTCGGAGATACCACCTTAGCACAGCTCAATGATATTTTTAAATCCATTATGCAGAAAAAACAGGATCGCATTGATCCGGTACGTTCTAAGTTCGGAAGGATTGAAAAAGAACAGGTTTCCTTAGAAGAGACGATGCGTACGTTAGAAGAGTATGCAAGGACACATCGCTCTTTCAACTTTAAGAATCTGTTAGAATCCAAGAGCGGGAAAATGGAGATTATCGTAAATTTTCTTGCTATCTTAGAACTGATGAAATTGGGTAAGATTTCGATTTCACAGGAACATATTTTTGATGACATCCTCATTGAATCGAAAATGGCAGCCTAAGAGTCTGGAGTGAGACATATGAATTATGAAGCAGTGATAGAGTCAATCCTCTTTACAATGGGGGATTCCGTAGAGTTATCTAAGCTCGCGGAGGTCTTAGAACTGGATAAAAAAGAAGTAAAGGATATCTTAGAACAAATGCAAAAGAACTACGAGGCAGAGGATCGCGGTATTACGATCACAGAACTTGATGGAGCCTATCAGATGTGTACCAAGCCTCAGATGTATGATTATCTGATAAAAGTAGCAAAGCAGCCAAAGCATTACGCATTGACAGATGTATTGCTAGAGACGCTTTCAATTATCGCATATAAACAACCGATCACAAGAGCAGAGATAGAAAAAATCCGGGGAGTCTCCTGTTCCCACGCAGTCAGCCGACTGGTAGATTACAATCTGGTGTGTGAATTAGGAAGACTGGATGCGCCGGGGCGGCCGCTCTTATTCGGGACAACAGAAGAGTTTTTAAGAACATTTGGAGTTTCTTCCATTGAGGAACTGCCGATCTTAAATCAGGATCAGTTAGAGAACTTCAAGCGGGAAGCAGAAGAAGAAATGCAGATGAAAATGGATATCTAAAGGACAGACACAAACGTGTCTGTCCTTTTTTGATAAAAAATTCACAAATTAAAGGGAGGTAACACATGGAGAGAAGATTAACAGCAGGAGCACCAAAGCGTGAAGACACAACAACAGAACGTCTGATGCAGGAATTTGAGCAGCGCATTGTCGCAAGTCCTCCGGGAGTATGTCCGGTAGATATGCAGCTTTCTTTCTTAAAGGTCTGTCATGCGCAGACTTGTGGAAAATGTGTGCCATGCCGTGTAGGGCTTGGACAGTTAGAAAATCTTTTAGAGGATGTGTTGAACAACAGAGCAACATTAGAGACTTTACATCTCATAAAGGAAACAGCAAGGAATATTCAGGTGACCGCAGACTGTGCCATAGGTTTTGAATCTGCAAGGATGGTATTAGTCGGATTAGAGGGGTTCAAAGAGGATTACCTGTCTCATATCCATAATAAACGGTGTACGGCATCGTTTGAACAGCCGATACCATGTATCACGCTCTGCCCGGCGAAGGTAGATATTCCGGGTTATGTAGCACTGGTAGGAATGGGAAGGTATCAGGATGCAGTAAAACTCATCCGCAAGGATAATCCATTCCCGACCGCATGTGCATTGATCTGTGAGCATCCATGTGAAGCAAGATGCCGCAGAAATATGATCGACAGCTCGGTCAATATCCGGGGACTGAAACGTTTTGCAGTAGACCATGCAAGGGCAGATCAGGTCGAGGTACCAAAATGTGCCGAGGCTACAGGAAAGAAAATTGCCATTATCGGTGCAGGTCCAAGCGGATTGACTGCTGCCTATTTCTTACAGCTTATGGGACATCAGACGGTGGTATTTGAGGAAAAAGAGCAGCCGGGAGGAATGCTTCGTTACGGAATACCGAGTTATCGTTTTCCAAGAGAACGTCTGCAGGAAGATATCGATGCAATTTTATCTACCGGTGTGGATTTACGATGCAATATCGAAATTGGTAAGGATATCACTTATGATGAATTAAAACAGGAGTATGATGCAGTTTACATCGCAATCGGTGCTCATACCGATAAAAAATTTGAGGTAGAAGGTGCGGACAGTAAGGGTGTCATTTCAGCAGTAGATATGCTGAGAGATATCGGCTATGGAAAGTATCCTGATTTCAGAGGAAAAAGAGTTGTTGTAGTCGGCGGAGGAAATGTGGCGATGGACTGTGCCAGAACCGCAATGCGCTGCCATGCAGAAAAAGTCAGCATTGTATATCGCAGACGGCAAAAAGATATGACAGCGTTAGAAGCAGAAATCGAAGGAGCCATCGCAGAAGGAATTGAGCTTTTGACATTACAGGCACCGAAACGCGTAGAAGCAGATGAGAAAGGGAATGTTGCTGCACTCTGGACACAACCGCAAATCAGTGGTCTGTATGACAGTGCCGGAAGACCAAGTCCGAACAGAGCAAAAAAACCGGAAGAACGGTTAGGCTGTGATGTCATTTTAGTTGCAATCGGACAGGAAATCGATTCTGCACATTTTGAAGAATCCAACGTACCGGTAAAACGCCACCGTATTGTGGCAGATGAATTTGGGGCAGTGCCGGGAGAGGAAGGAATCTTTTCCGGTGGAGACTGTGTTTCAGGACCATCCACGGTCATTCGTGCCATTGCGGCAGGTAAAGCAGCGGCAGCAAATATCGATGAATATCTTGGCTTCCATCACGAAATGTCAACAGATGTGGAGATTCCACAGCCAAATCTTAGCGACAAGTTGCAGAGTGGACGGATCCATCTGACAGACAGAGAAGCTTGTGAACGTAAAAAAGACTTTGAAGGAGTGGAATACTCCATGAGTCTTGAAGAAGCAAGACAGGAATCAGCAAGATGTTTACGTTGTGATAAATTTGGATGTGGAGTGTTCAGAGGAGGCAGAGAGAGCATATGGTAAAATTATGGATAGATAATCAGGAAGTAAATGTAGAAAAAGGTACAACAATTTTAAATGCAGCAGCATCCGTAGGGATCAAGATACCGACCCTTTGTTTTTTGAAGGATTTAAACGAAATTGGTGCCTGCCGTGTCTGCATCGTAGAGATCAAAGGAAAAGATGCGTTAGTAGCTGCCTGTAATACCGCAGTAGAAGAAGGCATGGAGATCTATACGAACAGCAAACGTGTCATGAATGCAAGACGTACCAATGTCGGACTGATCTTATCCCAGCATGACTATCGCTGTGCTACCTGTGTCCGAAGCGGTAACTGTTCCCTGCAAAAATTAGCAAATGATTTAGATATCTTAAATGTTCCTTTTAAAGAAGAGTATGAGGAGCAGGAATGGGACATGGATTTTCCGCTGATACGTGATGCAAAAAAATGTATCAAATGCATGCGTTGTGTACAGGTCTGCGATAAGATCCAGGGAATGAAAGTCTGGGATATCATCAATACCGGAAAACGCACCAATGTAGGATTAAGGGAAGGAATGTCCATAGAAGACATCAACTGTGCATTATGCGGCCAGTGTATCACGCACTGTCCGGTTGGAGCTTTAAGAGAACGCGATGATCTAAATGAACTGGTTTATGCCATTGCAGATAAGAAAAAAGTTGTTGTGGCACAGATTGCACCGGCAGTCCGTGCAGCCTGGGGCGAACGGTTTGGTTTAAAACGGGAAGATGCAACGGTCAAACGGTTAGTAGCAGCCCTTCGAAGAACCGGGATCGACTATGTGTTTGATACGAACTTTACTGCGGATTTAACGATCATGGAAGAAGCAAATGAGTTCATCGAAAGACTGAAAAATAAAGACAAATACAAATTCCCGATGTTTACGTCCTGCTGTCCGGGCTGGGTACGCTTTGTAAAATATGAATATCCGGAGTTGCTGCCGAATCTTTCCACTGCAAAATCCCCGCAGCAGATGTTTGGAGCAATTGCAAAAACCTACTATGCACAGCAGTTAGGTGTGGAGCCGGAAGAAATCTACTGTCTGTCGATCATGCCATGTACAGCGAAAAAATACGAAAGCCAGATGGCGTGTATGGATGTGACGGGAACCGGACCGGACGTGGATTCTGTTATCACCACGAGAGAGGTAGGACGTCTGATCCGTGCAGAGCATATTCAGTTAGAGCATTTAAAAGAAGAGGAGTTTGATGAACCATTGGGATGCGGAAGCGGAGCTGCTGTTATCTTTGGTGCGACCGGCGGTGTTATGGAGGCGGCACTTCGGAGTGCCTACTACTTCTTAACAGGAGAAAATCCTGCACCGGATGCATTTAAAGTTGTCCGCGGACAGGATGGAGTCCGGGAAGCCGAGGTAGAGATCGCAGGCACAAAAGTAAGAGCTGCCGTAGTCAGTGGTCTTGGCAATACCAGACGTTTGATCGAGAGGATCAAAAAAGGCGAGGCAGAATATGACTTTGTAGAAGTCATGGCGTGTCCGGGCGGATGTGCCGGCGGCGGTGGCCAGCCGATCCATGACAATTTAGAACTGGCAAAAGAGCGTGGAGATGTCCTCTATGAACTGGATGCAGAAAACGAGATCCGTTTTTCCCATGAGAATCCGGCAGTACAGGAATTGTATCGCAGCTTTTTAGAAAAACCACTGTCTCATAAATCGCACGAGTTGTTACATACCGACCATTCTCTTGGCATATAGTAAATGGAAACGGTACGGAAAGAATGAGTTAAGTGAAAAAAAATCCATTCAAGCAAACGATGATCATCGTTCTATGCATCAGTCTGATCTTAACAAGTGTGGTGTTAGAGGTTTTTGCAAAAGAACATCAGGATAGTCTTGGACTCTATGCCAAGTCTGCCGTCTTAATGGATGCAGACAGCGGCAGAGTCCTCTACGGCAAAGAAGAAGAACAGTTTTTAGCAAATGCCAGCACCACAAAGATCATGACATGCATTCTGGCAATTGAAAGCGGCAGGTTAGACGAGACGGTAACCGTCAGTCAACATGCCGCGTCTATGCCAAAAGTCCATCTTGGAATGACAACCAAAGACACCTTCTTATTAAAAGACCTGCTCTATTCGCTGATGTTAGAATCACATAACGATTCTGCAGTTGCGATCGCCGAGCATGTTGGCGGGAGTGTGGAGAAATTTGCAGAGATGATGAACGAAAAGGCGAAAGAGTTAGGATGTGAACATACACATTTTATCACGCCAAACGGATTAGACGCAAAAGATGAAACAGGTTCTCATGGAACCACGGCAAAAGATCTTGCAACGATCATGAGCTACTGTATCAAAAACGATACGTTTTTAAAAATTACACAGACAAAACAGCATAGTTTTCAGAATGTAGAGAGAAGCCGGAATTTTACCTGTAATAATCACAATGCTTTTTTACAGATGATGGATGGCGCACTGTCCGGAAAGACCGGATTTACCGCGGATGCAGGCTATTGCTACGTCGGAGCCTTAAAAAGAGGGGAGCGGACATTTGTGGTATCACTGCTTGCCTGCGGCTGGCCGAATAACAAAAGCTATAAATGGGCAGATACCAGAAAGCTCATGGAATACGGTTTAGAGCATTATGAAAAGGTAAAAGTCAAAGCCAAACAAGAATTAGAGACGGTCCCTGTCATAAACGCCGCTGACAACTCCTATGATCCTGACAAAGAGATTCTGATGCCGGTTCGGGTAAAAGGAAAGGATCTTCGGGTTTTAAAAGACAAGGAAGAAAAAGTGACCGTAAAATGCACGACAAAGAAAGTATTGCAGGCACCGGTCAAAAAAGGAACGGTGATCGGAAAAGCAGAGTACTATATCGGAGAGGAAAAAGCAGTATCTTATCCGATCGTTGCGATGGAAAATGTATCCGCAAGAACGCCACGGTGGTATCTGCAGTGCGTCTTAGAAAAGTTTCTGTTTTAAAATTCGTCAGATTGGAAAAAATGTCTATTCAAATTAGTGAAAAATTTAACAAATTACTATTGAAATATTGTATTAAAAGTAATACAATTAGCATAGCGAAATTTTTTAAAAATTTTCAATACATAGATGGAGGGCTAATAAATGAGTAGCACAAAGAATAGCTTAGCAATGCAACGAATTGCCAAGTTACTGGATGAGAACAGTTTTGTAGAGCTTGGTTCTCTCGTAACTGCACGAAGCACAGATTTTAATCTGACTGCAGATAAGACTCCTTCTGACGGAGTAATTGTCGGTCACGGATTAATCGATGAAAACCTGGTATTTGTATACAGCCAGGACGCTTCCGTGTTAGGTGGAACAATCGGTGAAATGCACGCAAAGAAAATTGCTTCTGTTTATGACATGGCAATGAAGATGGGTGCACCGGTCATTGGTCTTTTAGACTGTGCGGGTGTCCGTTTACAGGAATCTGTAGATGCATTGGAAGGAATGGGTCAGATTTATGCAAAACAGACAGCAGCTTCCGGTGTTGTACCACAGATCAGTGCCGTATTCGGCAGCTGTGGAGGTGGACTTGCCGTTGCATCCGCATTATGTGACTTCACTTACATGGAGACAGAAAAAGGAAGACTTTTCGTAAACTCTCCGGATGCCATTGCAGACAACAACGTATCGAAATGCGATACAGCAAAAGCTGACTTCCAGGCAGCAAACACAGGTGTTGTAGATGCAGCCGGAACAGAGGATGAGATCCTTGCTGAGATCCGCGAATTAGTAACCATTCTTCCGGGATGCAACGAGGAGAGCGGACGTGTGGACGAGTGTACGGACGATTTAAACCGTGCATGTGAGAGCATGGAATCCATGAAAGGTGATCCAAGATACTTCCTTTCTGAAATTGCAGATGACCATAACTTTGTAGAGACAAAGAAAGGTTATGCAAAAGATATGGTAACAGGATTCATCAAATTAAACGGAATTACCGTTGGTGCAGTAGCAAACGCTACCGTAATGCATGATGAAAACGGAAACAGGACAGAGGAATTTGAAGCAGCATTAACCGCACAGGGATGCGAAAAAGCAGCAGACTTTATCCAGTACTGTGACGCATTTGATATCCCGGTACTTTCCATGACAAATACAACAGGATTTAAAGCGACTTCATGTTCTGAAAAACGTCTTCCAAAGGCACTTGCCCGTATGACATACGCATTTGCCAATGCAACAACTGCAAAGATTAACTTCATTACAGGAGATGCATTCGGAAGTTCTTATGTAATGATGAACTCAAAATCTCTTGGAGCAGATTTAGTCTATGCATGGCCGGATGCAAAAGTCGGCATGATGGATGCAAAATCGGCAGCTAAGATCATGTATGCAGATGCTTCCGCAGATGTCTTGGACGAAAAGGCAAAAGAATATGAAGCATTACAGTCAAATGTGGAAAATGCTGCAAGAAGAGGATATATTGATCTGATCATCAACCCTGCAGATACAAGAAAATACTTAATCGCAGGATTTGAGATGTTATTTACAAAAAAAGTAGAAGGGCCGATGAAAAAACACGGAGCGAAATAGAAAGGTGAAGTTTATGAAGAAGAAAATATTGCTGATGGTAAGTGTGTGTCTGATGATACTCGGACTTACAGCATGCGGAAAAACGGATCCTAAGTCTGTCGATTACAATGGCTATACATATGACCAGTTAAAACAGGTGACACAGAATACCGTTGCTACATTGGTAAATATGACTGATGAGCAGAAGACTGTGTACGAAGCCAGTGATGACGAAATGACAAAGAACATCGTTACCAGATGGGAGGATGCTACTTCCGGTGTTGGTTCTTATGTAGAACTCGGTGATTTCAAAATTACAAAATCAGGAAAGACACTGACATGTGAACAGACCATTGAGTTTGAAAAACGTGAAGTAATTTTGACTTATGTATACACTTACTATTCTATGGAAGTGGAAGATGTAACAATTGATAAGGTTTACTCACTTGGTGAAAAGATGAGCAAGGCCGGTATGAATACACTCATGGGAATGGGAACTGTATTTGCAGTATTGATCTTAATCAGCTTAGTTATTTCCTGCTTCAAGATCTTCCCATATCTTGAAAGCAAGAAAAAAGCAGGACAGACCGAAAATGCTGTAAAAGAGACAGTACAGGATATTCCGGCAGAACAGCAGGATAACACAGAACTGATCGCTGTTATCGCTGCAGCAATTGCAGCATCCACAGGAACATCTACAGATGATTTTGTAGTGCGTTCCATCAAGAGAAGATATTAATCGCAAATTTAGGAGGAAATTAAGATGAAAAGCTATACAATTACCGTAAATGGAAATGTTTATGATGTTACTGTAGAAGAAACAGGAGCAGCAGCACCTACAGCAGCTCCAAGAAAAGCCGCTCCAGCAGCAGCAGCACCGGCAGCAGCTCCGGCAGCAGGCGCAGGAAGTGTTAAGATTGAAGCAGGTGCAGCCGGAAAAGTATTCAAAATTGAGGCAGAACCTGGCACAGCCGTTAAGAGAGGCGATGCGATCTTAGTATTAGAGGTAATGAAAATGGAGACTCCGGTTGTTGCACCACAGGACGGAACTGTTGCAAGCATTGAAGTTGCAGTTGGAGATCATATTGAAGCAGGTGCATTACTTGCAACCATGAATTAAGAAAGCCAGGAGGATTAATTATGAGTTACGTAGGAGAAACAATGTCAAACCTCCTGCACCAGACAGCATTTTTGAATCTGACATGGGGCAACTTTGTTATGATTGCCGTAGCATTTTTATTCCTGTTTCTGGCAATCAAGAAAGAATATGAGCCATTACTGTTAGTTCCGATCGCATTTGGTATGTTGCTGGTAAATATCTATCCGGATATCATTATCAGCCCGGAAGAGGCAAGTAACGGCGTAGGTGGTTTGTTACACTATTTTTATATCTTAGATGAGTGGTCAATATTACCGTCTCTGATTTTCCTCGGAGTCGGAGCAATGACAGACTTTGGACCGCTGATCGCGAATCCGATCAGTTTCCTGCTCGGAGCAGCAGCACAGTTCGGTATTTTCTCAGCTTACTTCCTTGCAATCCTGATGGGATTCAATGATAAGTCAGCAGCCGCAGTATCCATCATCGGTGGAGCCGACGGTCCGACTTCCATTTTCCTTGCAGGAAAACTTGGACAGACAGGTCTGTTAGGACCAATTGCGGTGGCAGCATATTCCTATATGGCATTAGTGCCGATCATTCAGCCACCTGTTATGAAATTATTCACAACGAAAAAAGAACGTGCGATCAAAATGGAGAATTTAAGACCGGTTTCTAAATTAGAGAGAATCTTATTCCCTGTTATCGTTACTACAATTGTATGTTTAATCCTTCCTACCACAGCACCGTTAGTTGGTATGCTGATGTTAGGTAACCTGTTCCGTGAGTCCGGAGTAGTACGTCAGTTAACAGATACTGCATCTAACGCATTGATGTATATCGTAGTTATCTTACTTGGTACTTCCGTAGGAGCTACCACAAGTGCAGAGGCATTCTTAAATATTACAACCATTAAGATTGTAATTCTCGGACTTGTAGCTTTCGTATTTGGTACAGCAGCAGGTGTACTTTTCGGTAAAGTATTATGCTGGGTTACAAAAGGTAAGATCAATCCATTGATCGGTTCTGCCGGTGTATCTGCAGTACCTATGGCTGCTCGTGTATCCCAGAAGGTTGGAGCAGAAGAGGACCCGACGAACTTTTTACTTATGCATGCAATGGGACCAAACGTTGCCGGAGTTATCGGTACAGCAGTAGCTGCCGGTGTATTTATGGCAATCTTTGGAATATAGGAGGAGAAAATCATGGCAGAAGTGACCAAAAAACCATTAAAAATTACAGAGACTGTCCTGCGTGATGCACATCAGTCTTTGATCGCAACCAGAATGACTACTGAGCAGATGCTCCCGATCGTAGATAAAATGGATCAGGTTGGTTATCATGCAGTAGAGTGCTGGGGTGGTGCAACATTTGATGCATCTCTCCGTTTCTTAAAAGAAGATCCATGGGATCGTCTTAGAAAATTAAGAGATGGATTTAAAAATACAAAATTACAGATGTTATTCCGTGGACAGAACATCTTAGGATACCGTCCATACGCAGATGATGTGGTAGAGTATTTCGTACAGAAATCTATCGCAAACGGAATCGACATCATCCGTATCTTCGATTGTTTAAATGATATCCGTAACTTACAGACCGCTGTTACAGCATGTAACAAAGAAAAAGGCCATGCACAGGTAGCACTTTCCTACACCTTAGGAGATGCATATACCTTAGATTACTGGATGGATATGGCAAAGAGAGTAGAGGATATGGGAGCTGATTCCTTATGTATCAAGGATATGGCAGGACTTTTAGTACCTACAAAGGCAACTGAGTTAGTACAGGCATTAAAAGATGCAACTTCACTCCCAATCGAGCTTCATACACACTATACATCCGGTGTAGCTTCCATGACTTACATGAAAGCAGTAGAAGCAGGATGCGACATCATCGATACCGCAATCTCTCCATTTGCATTAGGAACATCCCAGCCTGCAACAGAGGTTATGGTAGAAGCATTCAAGGGTACAGAATTTGATACAGGATTAGATCAGACAAAATTAGCTGAGATTGCTGATTACTTCCGTCCGATGAGAGAAGAAGCATTAGAGAGCGGACTGATGAATCCAAAGGTATTAGGCGTAAACATCAAGACTCTGTTATATCAGGTACCGGGTGGTATGTTATCCAACCTGATCTCCCAGTTAAAAGAGCAGGGTAAAGAAGATAAATACGAAGAAGTACTTGCAGAAGTACCACGCGTTCGTAAAGACCTTGGTGAGCCACCACTTGTAACACCATCTTCCCAGATTGTTGGTACACAGGCTGTATTTAACGTATTAATGGGCGAGCGTTACAAAGTTGCAACCAAAGAGACAAAAGACGTACTTTTAGGAAAATACGGACAGACTGTAAAACCATTCAATCCGGAAATCGTAGACAAAGTACTTGGCGAAGAGAAGAAGAATGCAATTACCTGCCGTCCGGCAGATCTCTTAGAGCCTGAATTAGATAAATTAGAGGCAGAGATGAAACAGTGGAAACAGCAGGATGAGGATGTCCTTACCTATGCATTATTCCCACAGGTGGCTACAGACTTCTTTAAATATCGTGAGGCTCAGCAGACAAAAGTAGATCAGAATATTGCTGATACAAAAAATGGAGCATATCCTGTATAAGCTATTGTAAAAAATGAGAAAATGAATTAAAATAAAAGGTGTTTTGGCGAGAGCCAAGGCACCTTTTTGGGTTATAACAAAATTTTTGAAGGATCATAGCAAAATGATCCTGTCTACAATAGAGATAAGGCGGTTTTCTTATGGGGAATAGTAACGATTTAAGTAATCGGATCAATGAAGCGTACAGCACACTGAGCAAAGGACAAAAACTTCTTGCAAGTTATATCACAGATAATTATGATAAGGCAGTTTTTCTAACGGCAGCCAAATTAGGCGAGGTGGTCGGAGTCAGTGAATCAACGGTTGTGCGTTTTGCAACACATCTCGGATATAAGGGATATCCGGATTTTCAAAAAGCATTAGAGGAACTGGTGCGCAATAAGCTCAATTCCGTACAGCGGATGGAGGTGGCTTATGGACGGATCAGTCAGTCAAAAATCTTAGAATCTGTTCTCCAGTCAGACGCGGAAAGGATCAAAGAATCGATAGAGATGATAGATCCGAACGCCTTTGATATGGCAGTAGAGACGATCTTAAATGCAAAACGGATATATATTGTGGGTATCCGCAGTTGTGCACCGCTTGCAGGATTTTTTGCATTTTATTTAAATATGATGTTTGACGATGTACGTCTGCTGTCTACGAACAGTTCGAGTGAGCTGTTTGAACAGATGGTGCGTATCAGCAAGGACGATGTGATCATCGGGATCAGTTTTCCGAGATATTCCATGCGTACTCTAAAGGCAATGGAATTTGCAAACAACCGGAGTGCAAAAGTGATCACGCTTACAGACAGCGTACATTCACCGATGAATCTGTATTCCTCCTGTAATCTGATCGCAAAGAGTGATATGGCATCCATCGTAGATTCACTCGTGGCACCGCTTTCTGTCATCAATGCATTGATCGTTGCACTCTGCATGAAAAAACAGGGCGAAGTAGTCAATACGCTTGAAATGTTAGAAGATATCTGGGATGAATATCAGGTCTATGAAAATGACGAGATCAACTATATTGATGATTCCATGAAAATGCGATATACCAGATTAGGAGAAAAAAATGAGTAAAGTCATCATCATCGGCGGCGGTGCGGCAGGAATGTTTGCAGCACTCGGAGCAGTGGATGCAGGGCATCAGGTTACGATATTAGAACAAAATGAAAAACTGGGTAAAAAAATATATATCACGGGAAAAGGCAGATGCAATCTGACAAATGCCTGTGAGACATCGGAAATCTTTGAAAACATACCAAGGAATGCAAAATTTTTGTATAGCGCCATCTATGGCTATGACAATTTCCGTGTTATAGATTTTTTTGAAGAGCATGGAATGCCAACAAAAACAGAACGTGGCAACCGGGTATTTCCGGTATCGGATCATTCCTCGGATGTCATTGCAACCCTGCAGCGGACTTTAAAAAATAAAGGAGTTACCGTAAGACTCCATACAAAGGCAGAACATCTTGAGATAGAAGAGGGAAAAGTCCGTGGTGTAAAGACATCCAATGGGACAACTTGTCCGGCAGATGCAGTCATCATAGCAACCGGAGGATATTCCTATCAGACAACAGGTTCTACCGGAGACGGATACCGTTTTGCAAAAAAGAGCGGACACACGATCGCACCATTGTCCCCATCTTTAGTTCCTATGACCGTAAAAGAAGACTACTGTATGCAGATGCAGGGACTGTCTTTAAAAAATGTAGAAGTAAAGATCAAAGACGGAAAAAAAGTATTGTTTGAAGAATTTGGGGAAATGCTGTTTACCCATTTTGGAGTCAGCGGACCTTTGATCTTAAGTGCAAGCAGTGTCGTAAATGACAAGATCCGAAAAAAAGAACTTGCCATGGAGATTGATTTAAAGCCGGCATTATCGGAAGAAAAACTAGATGCCCGGATCTTAAGGGACTTTGAAGAAAATAAAAACCGACAGTTTAAAAATGTACTTTCCGGTCTGCTTCCGGCCAAAATGATATCGGTCATGGTCTCATTGAGCGGGATCACGCCGGAGAAAAAGATCAACGAGATCACGAAAGAAGAGCGCAGAAGGTTAGTAAATTGTATCAAGCATTTTCCAATGACACTGACCGGTCTTCGTGATTATAACGAAGCAATCATTACCAGAGGCGGAGTTGCCGTCAAGAATATCGACCCATCCACGATGCAGTCAAAATTAGTGAAGGGACTCTACTTTGCCGGAGAGGTTATTGATGTGGATGCCTATACCGGTGGATTCAACTTACAGATCGCATGGTCAACCGGATATTTAGCAGGCAGTTCCGTAGAGAAATAGGATGAGGCATGAAATCGTAGAAATTAACAAAAATAATAGAGTCGTAAAATCGTAGTATCATAAACTTATAGGAAGAAAAGAGTACAACGTCATAGAAAGATAGAAATAAAAAATTGGAGCAGGAAGTGAGGAAACAAGCATGAGTTTTAATATCGCAATTGATGGACCGGCAGGCGCCGGAAAAAGTACCATTGCAAAGAAGATCGCAAAAGAATTAGGCTTTGTCTATGTAGATACCGGAGCAATGTACCGTGCCATGGCACTCTATTTTTTACGGAGCAATATCTCTAATGAGGACGAGCAGGCGATCAGCCGTGCCAGTGAGAACGTAGAGATCACGATCCAATATGAGAACGGCGAACAGCAGGTATTTTTAAACGGTGAAAATGTCAGTGGTGAGATCCGCAAAGAAGAAGTCGGCAACATGGCATCTAAAACCAGTGGATACGGACAGGTGCGGAAAAAATTAGTCGAATTACAGCAGCAGCTTGCAAAAAAGGCAGACGTTGTCATGGACGGAAGAGACATTGGAACCGTCGTACTTCCGGATGCACAGGTCAAAGTATATTTAACGGCAAGCGTGGCTACGAGAGCAAAAAGACGTTATGACGAGCTGTCAGAAAAAGGACAGGAATGTAATTTAGAAAAAATAGAAGCAGACATTGAACAGCGGGATTATCAGGATATGCACCGCGAAAATTCTCCGCTTCGTCAGGCAGAGGATGCCACACTGGTGGATTCCTCCAATATGAGCATTGAAGAGGTCGTTGCAGCGATCAAAAAATTATATGAGGATGTGTGTAACGCATGAGACAGGTAACCTTAGCGAAAAGTGCGGGCTTTTGTTTTGGAGTCAAGCGGGCAGTGAACAAAGTCTATGAGGAAGCAAAAAAAGGGAGAGTGTATACTTACGGACCGATCATCCACAATGAAGAAGTAGTAAAGGATTTAGAAAACAAAGGCGTAAAAGTAATAAACAGACTGGAAGAATTTCAGGATATTCCCGAAGGGACTGTCGTGATCCGTTCCCATGGTGTGGCAAAAGAAGTCTATGATTTTTTGAAAAAACAGGATTTAAAAATTGTCGATGCCACCTGTCCTTTTGTTTTAAAGATCCACAGGATCGTGGAGGAACATGCGAAGGCGGGAGAGCATATCGTCATCATCGGAAATGATAAGCATCCGGAGGTAGAAGGTATCAAAGGATGGTGTGGACCTAAGAACCGAACCGTCATTCAGAACAGAGAAGAAGCAGAAAATTTTGCCATAGATGGAAAACAAAAGGTATGTATTGTATCACAAACGACATTTAACTACAAGAAATTTCAAGAATTAGTTGAAATTATTTGCAAAAAAGGTTATGATATAATTGTTTTAAATACAATCTGTAATGCAACGGAGGAGCGGCAGACAGAAGCCCGTGCCATTGCAAAGGAAGCAGAAGCCATGATTGTCATCGGTGGCAGAAGCAGTTCTAATACGCAGAAGTTATTTGAAATATGTAAAATGGAATGTGAAAATACTTACTATATACAGACACTAGATGACTTGGATTTAACCAAACTGAAATCCATTGATAACGTAGGTATTACCGCAGGGGCATCCACCCCAAATAATATTATTGAGGAGGTTCAAAAGAATGTCAGAAATGAGTTTTGAACAAATGCTAGAAGAATCATTAAAAACAATAAGAAATGGGGAGGTAGTCGAAGGTACAGTTATCGATGTGAAACCGGATGAGATCATCCTGAATATTGGTTACAAGTCAGACGGTATTATTACCAGAAACGAGTACACAAATGAACCAAACGTAGATCTGACAACTGTAGTATCCGTGGGCGACACCATGGAAGCCAAAGTCGTAAAAGTAAACGACGGCGAAGGACAGGTACTCCTTTCTTACAAACGCCTTGCAGCAGAAAAAGGCAACAAGAGATTAGAAGAAGCATTTGAGAATCAGGAAGTATTAACAGCAAAAGTAGCACAGGTATTAGCAGGTGGTTTAAGCGTAGTCGTAGACGAGACCAGAGTATTCATCCCTGCAAGTTTAGTATCTGATGTATACGAAAAAGATCTGACAAAGTATGACGGACAGGAAATCGAATTTGTAATTACAGAGTTCAATCCTCGCCGCAGAAGAATTATCGGTGACAGAAAACAGCTTTTACTCGCTAAGAAAGAGGAGATGCAGAAAGAATTATTTGCAAGAATCAAAGTTGGCGATGTTGTAGAAGGAACTGTTAAGAATGTAACAGACTTTGGTGCATTTATCGACTTAGGCGGAGCAGACGGACTGCTTCATATCTCAGAGATTTCCTGGGGCAGAGTTGAGAATCCAAAGAAAGTATTCAAAGTCGGTGATGTTGTAAAGACATTTATCAAAGACATCAACGGAAACAAGATTGCATTATCCATGAAATTTGAGGATCAGAATCCTTGGAACAACGCTGCTGAGAAATATGCAGTAGGCAATGTTGTAAAAGGTGTTGTTGCAAGAATGACAGACTTTGGTGCATTCGTAGAATTAGATCCTGGCGTAGATGCATTACTTCATGTATCCCAGATCTCTTCTGAGCATGTAGAGAAACCATCTGACGTATTAAGCGTTGGACAGGAAATCGAAGCAAAGATCGTTGACTTCAATGAAGAAGAGAAAAAGATCAGCTTAAGCATCAAAGCATTACAGGCACAGCCACAGCAGGAAGAAGACGATGCTGACGTAGCAGACGTAGATATTGATGCGGTAGCAAGTGAGTTAGACGCAGAATAAAATCCGGAGATAGTGAATGGAAGGTTACGAGAAGTTTAAAAAAGATGTTTACAATTTGACAACGATTGATCTGAATGCTTATAAAGAAAAGCAGATGAGACGTCGGATTGACACATTGATCACAAAGAACAACAAGACTTCTTATGATGACTATGTCAGACTGATCAAAAGTGATAAGGAAAAATTCGAACAATTTATCAATTTCTTAACCATTAATGTATCAGAGTTTTACCGGAATCCGGAACAATGGACAGTTTTAGAAAAAGAACTGTTCCCGGCACTGATCCAGAAGTTTGGAAAGAGATTGAAGATTTGGAGTGCTGCCTGTTCCACAGGCGATGAACCATATTCACTGGTTATGGCATTGTCAAGACATCTTCCGTTAGAAAATATTCATATTATAGCAACAGACATAGACAAGCAGGTCTTAGATAAAGCAAGACTTGGCATTTATAACGAAAAGAGCATTGCTTCTGTGCCGGATGACTTTAAGAAGAAATACTTCAAACAGGTAGGTTCTTCATATCAGATTTCTGACCAGATTAAAAAATGTGTAGAATTTCGTGAACATGACTTGCTCAAAGATACGTATCCGTCTGACTGCCACCTGATCGTGTGCAGAAATGTTGTGATTTATTTCACGGAAGAAGCGAAAGATGAGATTTACCGGAAGTTTAACCGGTCATTGGTAAATGACGGACTGTTATTCATTGGCAGTACGGAGCAGATTACCAATTATAAAGAACTTAACTTCAGAAGAAACAAATCCTTTTTCTTTGAAAAAGGGAGGTAATACAAAACCTCAGGCACTGGTATGGTAGCCTGAGGTTTTTTCTAAGTTCTCAAATTTCTAAGTAAATATTTCTAAATTATTAAGTTTTATATAACTATCTCACTTAAATTTTCTTAAAAAAGATTTTATATGTTATTTAGTGTAAAATATTTTAAGAAGATTTACTTTGCCATCAACAGCAGTGATAACACATGCATCACATAGGCTTTCACATCCGTCTCATTGTCAATGAATTCATCCGTCAATTCAAAATAAGTGATCTTATCATGGTATTCTAATTTAAAATAAGGAGAGACCACAACCTGATGCTGGGGCAGGAAACAGCCGGTCTTTTTGCTGTAACAGGTAGCTGCTTTGGCTTTCGTCCGGTAATTCTTGTCTACATAAAAGGCAACACTTTTATGAATAGCAGTATCCTCCTCCGGCAGATAGTAGTAATCCTTATAATTCGGATAGAAATATTTCAACTCACCACTGTAGATTTTGATACTCAGCTTCGTGGTATCCTGATAGCTGGTCAGATAAAATTGATCAAATCCATAGGAGATACGTTTTGGCACCGGATACTGGTTCTTTAATGTGATGATACATTCGTTCTTGGTAATGCTCTGATAGTCCTCATAGAGATTTTTTACAATGGAATCTACCGTAAAAGCTCCCTGAAAAATCTGAGGATAGGAGAGGATCGGAAGCAGATCGATCATGCCTAAGACATCTTCATAGTTGTGAATCTGTAAAAGATAACGTGCCTCTTCCTCCTGCGTGGCAACATACTGATGATAGACGTTGATCAGATCGCCGCCGGAATAGAGATCCTCCCTGCCGATCCCTAAGAATTTTTCTACGGTCTTTTGCTTTAAATTCGGCAGTTTGAAAATCTTTTTGAATTTCGAAAGAGCACGGAAAATATCCAAATTTGAAAACTCTAAAAACGGAGCAGGCATCCCATAGGTCTGGCATTTTGCAGTCAGATAAGGAATGTCGAATCCAAGTCCGTTAAAAGTGATCAGTGTCCGGTATGGTTTTAACAATTCTAAAAAAGCAGATAGGATCAGACGTTCTTCGTCCGGTGTGTCGGCGAAAAACTGATCGATACAGATGAGGTTTCCCTTTCTTCTGGCACAGCCGATCAGATATAGCGAAGTATTTACCGGAGAAAATCCGGTGGTTTCAATATCAAAAAATACAGAATCCTCTGCAAATAAAGCATTTGTAAGGGAATTGGTATTGTCAAAATTTAACTCTTTGTGCCAGGTCTGCATCGTTTTTCTTTCCTCCTGTTTATCATGGAAATATTCTACCATATTCTGTTTCTTTTACAAATATTTTTTTCGTGTATTTTTCTCTGTGCAAGGAAAATTAACATGAATTTTGCAGGGAAAACGGTTGTAGAATTATGGGTATATGGTATAATATAGCGGAAAGTTGTATGAGAGGGGATCAGTACAACGACACAAAAAATAACTTAGGAAAGAGGGGAACAAAATGGGTATTTCGACATTTAAAGGCGGAGTCCATCCCTACGATGGCAAAGATCTCGCAAAGGATCAGCCGATACGAAGAATCAAACCCAAAGAAATTCTGGTCTATCCATTGTCTCAGCACATCGGAGCACCGGCATCACCAATTGTTGCAGTAGGTGATACGGTCTTAAGAGGACAAAAGATTGCAGAAGCAGGCGGATTTGTGTCTGCACCGGTTTTCGCATCCGTATCCGGTACGGTAAAGGCAATCGAGCCAAGACATGTAGCGACCGGTGATCTGGTAAATTCTATCATTATTGAAAATGATGGAGAGATGAAAGAAACAGATTTCCATGGTGTGGAAGATGTTGCAAGTCTTTCTAAAGAGCAGATTATTGAAAAAGTAAAAGAAGCAGGCGTAGTAGGTATGGGAGGTGCCGGATTCCCGACACATGTAAAGCTCTCACCAAAGGAGCCTGATAAGATTGAATTTATTATTGCAAACTGTGCAGAGTGTGAGCCATATCTGACTGCAGATTACCGGAGAATGTTAGAGAATCCGGAAGAACTGATCGGCGGTATGAAAATCGTCCTGCGTCTGTTTGACCATGCGAAGGGAATCCTCGGTGTGGAAGACAACAAACCGGATTGTATCCAGAAGTTGAAAGAGCTGACAAAGGATGAGGAACGCATAGAAGTAATGCCATTAAAGACAAAGTATCCACAGGGTGGTGAGCGTCAGTTGATCTATGCAACCACCGGACGTGCAATCAATTCTAAGATGCTTCCGGCTGATGCAGGATGTATTGTAGATAACGTGGAGACTTTAGTAGCGATCAACCGTGCAGTCAAAGAAGGGAAACCGGTAATGGACAGAATCTTTACCGTAACAGGTGACGCTGTTGCAAATCCGGGCAATTTTGAATACTGTATCGGTATGAGCTATGCGGAAATTTTAGAAGAAGCAGGCGGATTTAAGGAAGATCCGGAAAAGATGATCTCCGGTGGACCGATGATGGGATTTGCAGTCTTTAGTCTGGAGATTCCGACAACAAAGACGTCATCCTCCCTGCTGTGCTTTAAAAAAGATGATGTTTCAGCAAGTGAAGTGACAGCATGTATCAACTGTGGACGTTGCGTATCTGTCTGTCCGGAGCAGATCGTTCCATCTCGACTTGCAAAAATGTCACAGTTCCATGATTCGGAAAGTTTTGAAAAATGGAATGGTATGGAGTGTATTGAATGTGGAAGCTGCAGTTATATATGTCCTGCAAAACGTCCGTTAGCACAATATATCAAGACCATGAAAAAACAGATCTTAGCAGAGAGAAGAAAGAAACAATAGAAAGAGGTGTAGAACTGTGAGTGAGTTATATAATATATCATCTTCGCCGCACATCCGTGCGAAAGATACCTCGGCAAAAATCATGCTCTATGTCATTATCGCATTACTGCCGGCAAGTATCTTTGGTGTGTACAACTTCGGGCTGCGGGCTTTGTTATTGATTGCAGTCTGTATCGCAACCTGTGTGGCATCAGAATGGATTTTTGAAAAGATTGTACATAAAAAGAGTACGATAACAGACTTCAGTGCCGTGTTAACCGGATTATTATTAGCATTGAACCTTCCATATACCCTTCCAATCTGGCAGGCAGTACTTGGAAGCGTGTTCGCAATCGTCATTGTCAAGATGTTATTCGGAGGACTGGGTCAGAACTTTATGAACCCGGCACTTGGAGCACGTTGTTTCCTGCTTGTATCTTTTGCAAGCACCATGACAAGTTTTACCTATGACGGTGTTACCGGAGCAACTCCGTTAGCCCTGATGAGAAACGGCGAGAGCGTAGATACTATGAAGATGTTCCTTGGAACAACCGCAGGAACGATCGGAGAGACCTCCGTCATTGCACTTTTGATTGGAGCTGTTTTCCTGATCCTGATGGGTGTCATTGACCTTCGCATCCCGGGAAGTTATCTGATCACCTTTGTTGTATTTTTACTGATCTTTAGTGGAAAAGGATTTGATGTGAACTATATTGCCGCACAGCTTTGCGGAGGCGGTCTGATGCTTGGAGCATTTTTCATGGCAACCGATTATGTCACATCACCGATCACACCAAGCGGAAAGATCATCTATGGTATCCTGTTGGGTATCCTGACCGGATTATTCCGCCTGTTCGGTGCAAATGCAGAAGGTGTATCGTTTGCAATCATCTTAGGCAACCTCTTAGTGCCGATCATTGAAAAGCATACGATCCCGAAAGCGTTTGGCGTGAAAAAGGAGGGAAAGAAGCATGAATAAAAAGATTGTCAAAGATGCAATGATCTTAACTGCCTTTACCCTTGTTTTAGGCCTGATCCTCGGTGTGGTCAATGAAATCACAAAGGGTCCTATTGCAAAAGTAAATTATGAAGCAGAACAGGAGTCCTACCGGAATGTATTTAAGGATGCTGATTCCTTTGAAGAATATAAGGATTTTGATGCAAAAAAAGCAGAGGATATCATCGCTAAGAGCGATTATGCCAATGATGAGATCTTATCTGTAAACACAGCATTAGATAAATCAGGTGAAGTGCTTGGATATGTAATTTCCGTAACATCCCATGAAGGAAGCCAGTCAGATATCACACTTTCTGTCGGAATCCGCAACGATGGCACATTGAACGGATATTCCATTACATCCATCAGTGAGACACCGGGACTTGGTATGTTAGTACAGGAAAAAGCATTTTACTCTCAGTTTGAAAATAAATCAGAATCGTCATATACCGTTGTAAAGACAGCACCATCTGCGGACAATGAGATCGAAGCCGTAACAGGCGCAACCATTTCATCAAGAGCCGTAACCAATGCAGTCAATGCTTCACTGGTATATTTTCAGACGGTCTTACAGGGAGGTAATTAAGCATGAACAGAAATGTTGAAAGATTATACAATGGTATTATCAAAGAAAATCCGACCTTCGTACTGATGTTAGGTATGTGTCCGACATTGGCAGTTACATCTTCTGCGATCAACGGACTTGGAATGGGACTTTCAACAACTGTGGTTTTAGTAATGTCAAACCTGTTGATCTCCGCATTTCGTAAGGTCATTCCAAATGGCGTTCGTATGCCGGCTTACATTGTAATTGTAGCATCCCTTGTTACTGTCGTGCAGTTTATCATGCAGGCGTATACACCTTCCTTATCGGAATCCTTAGGTGTGTATATCCCGCTGATCGTTGTAAACTGTATCATCCTTGGAAGAGCAGAGAGCTATGCATCCAAAAATCCGGTCATTCCATCTGCATTTGACGGACTTGGAATGGGTCTTGGTTTTACGATCGGTCTGGTATGTATCGGTTTTATCCGTCAGATTTTAGGTGCAACACTTGGAATCACAATTTTCATCATGGCTCCGGGAGCATTCTTAGTTCTGGCATTTTTAGTTGCCGGTATGAACTGTGTTCGTGAAGCAATGGAGAAAAAGGGAAAACCTTTAGCTGCTCCAAGCGGTTGTCTTACCGGAGACTGTAAAGGTTGTGACCATCTGTCTATGTGTACCGGAAAATTACCGGAAGAGACAGCGGATACCGGAAAAGAGGAGGGCAGATAAATGAAAGAATTATTAATTATTGCAGTGGGTGCTGCCATTGTCAACAATGTCGTACTCAGCCAGTTCTTAGGAATCTGTGCATTCCTTGGAGTATCTAAAAAAACAGAGACAGCTGCCGGAATGGGCGGAGCGGTAATCTTTGTTATTACCCTGTCCTCTTTTGTTACGGGTCTTATTTACAAATATATCCTGACACCGCTCAATGTCCAGTATTTGCAGACAATCGTATTTATTTTAGTCATTGCAGCGTTAGTGCAGTTAGTAGAGATGTTCTTGAAAAAATCCATTCCATCGTTATATCAGGCGCTCGGTGTCTACCTGCCTCTGATCACAACCAACTGTGCCGTATTAGGTGTAGCATTAAATAACGTTACAAAATCCTATACAATCTTACAGGGTGTGGTAAATGGACTGGCAACATCCGTCGGATTCTTTATCGCGATCGTTATTATGGCCGGAATCCGTGAGAAAATTGAATATAACGATATTCCGAAACGTTTTCAGGGAACTGCGATCGTCCTGATCACAGCAGCATTGATGTCTATCGCCTTTATGGGCTTCTCAGGCATGATTTAGGAGGGAATGGATATGAGTGTAAGTGCAATTATTATCTCCGGTCTTGCTGTAGGTGGAACCGGTATCCTGATCGGTTTTATTCTTGGAATCTTCGGAGAAAAATTTAAAGTAGAAGTAGATGAACGTGAAGAAGCTATTTTAGAGGTTCTTCCGGGAAATAACTGCGGTGGATGTGGTTATGCAGGATGTTCCGGTCTTGCAGCCGCGATCGTAAAGGGAGAAGCCCCTGTTGGACAGTGTCCGGTCGGAGGCAGCCCTGTCGCAGAAAAGATCGGAAAGATCATGGGCGTAGAAGCATCTGAAAGCGCCCGTCAGGTTGCCTTTGTCAAATGTGCAGGCAACTGTGAAAAAGCAAGGAAAGATTATGTATATACAGGAGTAGAGGATTGTGCGGCAATGGCATATGTTCCAAATGGCGGTCCTAAGTCATGTAATTATGGCTGTCTGGGATTTGGAAGTTGTGTAAAAGCATGTCCGTTTGGTGCAATTCAGATCATTGACGGAATTGCCGTTGTCGATAAAGAATTATGTAAAGCATGTGGTAAATGTATCGCTGCCTGTCCGAAAGAATTGATCGAATTCGTTCCTTATGAGGGCAAACACTTTGTTCAGTGTAGTTCTCACGATAAAGGAAAGAAGGTTATGGACGCATGTGCAGAAGGCTGTATTGCCTGCCGCCTGTGTGAGAAGACCTGTGAACACGATGCGATCCATGTAGAAGATAACGTTGCACATATCAACAAAGATCTCTGTGTAGAGTGTGGTGCATGTGCTACAAAGTGTCCGAAACATGTAATTCTTTAAGAAAAACAAAATCTCTTATAAATGACACTGTAGTGTGATTCTTTACATTGTAAACAGCTTCACTGCAGTGTTTTTGTATATACACATAAGAAAGGAACAGAAATGAAAAAATTTATAGGAGATAAAGCATTTTATAAGATGGTGCTGCTTGTTGCAGTACCGATCATGGTACAGAATGGGATTACGAACTTTGTCAATCTGTTAGACAACATCATGGTCGGACAGGTTGGAACAAACCAGATGTCCGGAGTTGCTATTGTCAATCAGCTCATAACGGTATTCAATCTCTGTATCTTTGGTGGAGTGTCCGGCGTTGGAATTTTTACGGCACAATACTATGGCAGCGGAGATGAAGAAGGGGTACGTCACACGCTTCGTCTGAAATTAATGGTGGTTGCTGTCTTAGTTGGTATCTGGTTTCTGGTATTTGGAATCTTCGGAGATGATCTGATCCGGATGTTTTTAAAAGGAGATGCACAGGGGAATGATGCGGCATTGACATTTGAATATGCAAGGGAATATTTGCATATTATGATGGGATGTCTGATCCCGTTTGCACTGACGCAAACATACAGTGGGACCCTGCGTGAGACCGGAGAAACGATTGTCCCGATGAAAGCAGGAATCGTTGCTTTTTTTGCAAATCTGCTGTTAGATTACAGTCTGATCTTTGGAAAATTCGGATTTCCGGAACTTGGGGTACGCGGAGCAGCGATAGCAACCGTGATCGCACGAATCGCAGAAGTGGCGGTTGTCATGGCGTGGGCGCACAGTCATACGGCAGAAAAACCGTTTATACGCGGTGTGTACCGTTCTTTCCATGTGCCGATGGATTTAGTAAAGGAAGTTATCAAAAAAGGAACCCCGCTGCTGTTAAACGAGACGTTATGGGCAGGCGGAATGGCAATGCTGGTACGCTGTTATTCCTCGAGGGGACTGGTGGTGGTTGCAGGGATTAATATCGCAACGACATTATCCAATATGTTCAGTATTGTCTATATCGCAATGGGAAGTGCGATCGGAATCATTCTAGGACAGCTTTTAGGAGCAGGAAAGATGGAAGAAGCAGTGGATACCGATAGAAAACTGATCTTCTTTTCTGTGGCAAGCTGTTTGGGTGTTGCCATTTTAATGATCATTGTATCTCCATTCTTTCCGCAGATCTATAATACCAGTGATGATGTCAAATATATTGCGGCATGGATCATCCGGGTGCTGGCAGTCTGTATGCCATTGAACGCATTTATGAATTCAACCTATTTTACTCTGCGTTCCGGCGGAAAGACGATCGTTACCTTTTTATTCGACAGCTTCTATATCTGGGTTGTAGACATTCCGGCAGCTATTTTGCTCATCAATTATACAGACTGGAATGTGATCCTTGTATATTTCTTAGTGCAGATGATGGAAATTGTAAAATGTATCATCGGCTATGTGCTGGTAAAAAAAGGCGTATGGCTGAACAATATGACCATCAAAGCAGCAAACAGTTAATTTTCATGGAATGGAATCTCAGAGCCGATGCCGGAGGACTTATGAAGTGTAAAATCTTCAGTAATGAATACGGCTTCGGCTCCTTTTGTATTTTCAATCAGTTTCATCCCATCTTCTAAGCCGAGTGCAAAACAGGTGGTACTGAGTGCATCGGCATCAACAGACGAATCCGTAATAATGGTAACACCAAGTAGGCCATTCTCATAAGGATACCCGGTTTTTGGGTTTAAAATATGATGGTAGCGTTTACCGTCTTTTTCAAAATACCGTTCATAGACCCCGGAAGATACAAGAGAAGCATCAGTAATATCAACAGATGCGATCGGAGAACCAGAATCATCGAATGGTTTTTGTATGCCGATCTTATAAGTATCGCCGGATTTTTTCGGACCAACGGTTAACACATTGCCGCCAAGATTAATGATCCCCTCGGTAATGCCATCTGAACGAAGTTGTGCCTTCATCTGATCTGCAATGTAGCCTTTTGCAATCCCACCAAGGTCGATCTGTGTTTTCGGATTTTTTAAGGTTACGGTATTGTCTGATATCTCAATATTATGATAGTCCACGGTAGGAAGTGCGGCATTAATGTCTTTTTGAGACGGAACAGTATCCTTATTTTCACCAAAATCCCAAAGAGAAGAGAGTTCGCCGATCGTGATATCAAAGGCACCATCGGAAAGCTCGCTGTAATCAATGGCTTTTTGAAGCATGGAAATAGTTTCTTTTGAGACTACTACCGGTTTTCCTTTTGCATGGTTGATATTCCAGATATCACTGCCTTTTTTCGTGGCACTTAAAAGTTTTTCATACTTGTCTGCAAGAGCAAAACAGGACTCTAATTCTGGTTCGGCATCCGCGTCGTAAAGAGTGACTTTTATGACAGTATCAAAATAGAAACCCGTTTTAGACACAGAGGTATCCTGTTTTTGGCAGGCAGCAAAAAAGAGTGCACTCAGTAAGCATACAAAAATAGTCAGATATTTTTTCATCAGAAGTCTCCTTAATCTAAAATCTGTTTTCGATATTTACTTCGTATTATAACATATGTGCATGAAAAAGTCTGTGTTCAGCGAGCTTCCGACGATTATTGCAAGTTTCCTTGTGTTAAACATTCCGCTGAACCTCCTTCAAAACAGGAAGCGTGTTCGCCAGAGGGCTCTACGCTTCCGGGAGTTTCATCTCCATAGCACAAAAAGAAACTTTTCATAATCGTCGGGTGCTCGCTGGGATACACGTTGTCTAATGCGGTTCGGGAAGGAAGTTGTTCTACGTTGAGATTTTTGGGCGGATATTACAAGTAGAGTGATGCAGATTAGATGTGGTATTGGATGTTATTTACATAGTATTGTCAATTTGTTTAATATTTTTAAAATATTGAATAATTTCACAAATACAATTCTTTTTATAAGTTATTTTAGGATTTTCTATGCCGTACCGCTGTCCTCGGCTATTCCCACAAACAGTTGCGAGGCTTCCGTCGCGAGGAGCACACTGCCGCTCATGTTTTGTGTCTGTCTAAGTCCGTAGGGCGAGTTACACAAAACATGAGCAAAAAGGCATGGCGGCGAACAGGAAACGCAGCATGTCTGCGGGGATAGCCGAGGATAACACCAGCGTATAAAGAAAAAATACTCACAATTGCATTCAAACTCGGTTGTAACACTTTTCCCACCATGCTATAATACTCTCAAAGCATATTTTCTTATATAAGGCGGCAATTCTGCCGTAGTCTATTACAAATCTTATTCAGATCAGAAAATTCATGCTTTTCCAACATTATGAACAGCAGGAGTTTTCGAGAAAATAAGGATAAGAACTCCTGCAAGACAATTTCACACAGGAGGTAATACTATGACAGAAACCCCAAATGAAATCCATGTTGCAAGAAACCACAAGGACAGACTGTTCCGCATGATATTCCGTGAAAAGAAAGAGCTGTTAAGTCTTTATAATGCAGTCAACGGAACATCTTACACAAACGCAGAAGAACTAGAGATTGTAACCTTAGAAAATGCCATCTACATGAACATGAAAAATGATCTGGCATTTATTATGGATTCCTATTTGAACCTTTATGAGCATCAGTCCACTTATTCTCCAAATATGCCATTACGGGATTTGTTTTATATCGCAAAGGAACTGCAGGGACAGGTTGATCACAGGGATCTGTATCGCAACACACTCATCAAAATCCCGACACCGAGATTTCTAGTATTCTACAATGGTTCGGAGGAACAGGCAGAAAAGAAATATTTAAGGTTGTCAGATGCGTTTCAAAAATCGATGGACGATCCGGATTTAGAATTAGTGGTAACCATGCTAAATATCAACCTCGGAAAGAATAAAAAGTTATTAGAACAATGCCAGACCTTAAAGGAGTATGCGATTTATGTGAAGAAAGTACGAACTTATGCAAAGAATATGAAGAATGTAGAAGAGGCAGTGGACAAAGCGGTGACAGAGTGTATCCACGAAGGAATCCTGCGGGAGTTTCTGCTTCGAAACAGGAAAGAGGCGGTGGAAATGAGTATTTTTGAATATGATGAGGAAGCAGTCTTTGAGATTGTCCGGAAAGATGAATATGAGAAAGGACTTCAGGAAGGTCTGGAAAAGGGGATTGAGCAAGGGATTGAAAAAGGCATAGAAGAGGGAAGAGAGGAGGGTTTTTCAGCCGGAAAAGCAGATGCTATCTTAGAATTATTAAAAGATATCGGCACGATACCGGAAGAAATCCGCAAAAAAGTCTGTAATGAAAAAGATATTAAAATCCTGAACGGTTGGTTAAAACAGGCAGCAAAGGCAGAATCTATAGATGAGTTTATATCGAAAATGTAAGTAAATGAATCATATTACTCATACTATTTATATAAAGATTTTTGTATTGCACAGTAAGATTTCACCAATGCTTCCGAGTTTCATCTCCATAGCATAAAAGAAACACTCCATCATTGGTGAAATCTCACTGGGGTATATACTTTCGAAAGGAATGAAGAAAATTCAGGTTCTTAAAAAAAATTCACAAGGAAAGTGAGTGTATAACGAGGATATAAGCAAAAGGTGTTGCTCAAATGAGCAGCATCTTTTGTTTTAGAACCTTATTTTATAGTAACCAAAACACGACAACAGATCCGTACCCCAAATAACTCAGCATTTTATTAGGTGAATGTTATTTGAAGTCACTAGATGATCTACCAAAATGTCATTTTTTTCATTACATTATTTCAAGATTTTCTATGCTGTATCGCTGTCCTCGGCTATTCTCACAGACAGTCTCGAGGCTTCCGTCGTGAGGAGCACACTGCCGCTCATGTTTTGTGTCTGTTTGAGCCCATAGGGCGAGTTACACAAAGCATGGGCGAAAAGGCGTGTGCGGCGAACAGGAAACGCAGCATGTCTGCGGGGATAGCCGAGGACAGCACGATCACATAAAAAATGCATTACACCACAAAACTCCCCTACAACAAGTATAGTTTTTTTTCACAAACTATGATAAAATATATAATTGTGTATCACATAAGAGGAGTTAAGAATAAAAAATGAAAAAGAACCGTTTCAAAAATAAAAAAAGAGTTGTTGTAAAGATCGGATCATCCTCACTGACGCATCCAAAGACAGGAAATCTGGATTTTATCAAATTAGAGCGTCTGGTGCGGGAATTATGTGATCTGAGAAATCAGGATATTGATGTGTGCCTGGTAAGTTCCGGTGCTATTTCCGTAGGAAGAAAAATGATGGGGATCAAAAAACGTCCCAAAAGAATCGCCGTTAAGCAGGCATGCGCGGCAGTCGGACAGGCAAGTCTGATGATGACATATCAGAAATTATTCAGTGAGTATCACCAGACCTGTGGTCAGGTATTAATGACCAAAAAGACCATGATAGATAATGTATCCAGAAAAAATGCGGAAAACACCTTTGAAGAGCTGTTCCGTCTCGGTGTCATCCCGATCGTCAATGAAAATGATACCGTCAGCACCTATGAGATCCAATTCGGTGACAATGACACCTTATCTGCCATTGTTGCATCCCTGATCGGTGCCGATCTGTTAGTTCTTTTGTCAGACATCGACGGACTGTTTACCGATGACCCGCATACAAACCCGAATGCGGAACTGATCGAGACGGTGGAAAAACTGGATGAAAAATACCTGAATATGGCAAAAGATACCACCGGAAGCGATGTCGGTACCGGAGGAATGGCAACAAAGCTGAATGCAGCAAGAATTGCATCCTATTCCGGTGCGGATATGATCATTGCCAATGCGAAAGATGTCGGTGTCCTGCATAAAATATTTGAAGACGACTTTATAGGAACCGTCTTTTTATCCAACAAAGATGAAGATTTTTACATACCTGATTTTATAGAAGAAAATATGGGTTAATTAGGAGGATTTATGGATCAGAAAAAAATAGACAGGATCAATGCACTCTATCACAAATCCAAGGCAGAAGGATTGACTGAAGCAGAGAAAAAGGAGCAGGCACTCCTTCGAAAAGAGTATATCGCATCGGTCAGAAGCAATTTGAGGGCACAGTTAAATAATATCGATGTCAAAGAAGCAGATGGAAGTATTGTAAACCTTGGTAAAAAATATGGTAACAAAGGCGCAAATTAGAAAAGAACTGTTACAAAAACGGGAAGAACTTCCCGAAAACCTGTGCAAGGAATTGTCAACCAATACAAAGGGACAGTTGACAACCTGGGAAGAACTGCAAAACAGGGGATATTTTTACGCGTATTATCCGTTGGGAACAGAATTGTCTCTGCTTCCTCTGATACAATGGCTGTTAGATACCGGCAGACGTGTCGCACTACCTAAAACAGACGGTGACAACATGGATTTTTATGAAATACAGGATTTAAATGAGGTGCGAAAAGGACAATTTGGAGTCATGGAACCTATCGGTGAACAAAAAGTCTGTTGGGAAGATGCTATTTGCCTGACCCCCGGAGTCGGTTTTTCTATAGATGGCGGGCGCATCGGACATGGAGCAGGATATTATGACCGATATTTTGAAAGACATCCCAGATTACTAAAAGTTGGAATTGCATATGAATTTCAGATTGTAGATCATATTCCAACAGAAGTTACTGATATTCCCCTGCAATGGATCGTAACACCGGATAGAACGATAAAAACCACAAAATCATGAAGAGAGGAGAAACACTATGAAAGCAGAATTAATGGAAATTGGCATAAAGGCAAAAGAAGCTGCCGGAAAAATGGCACTTCTTGAAACCAATAAGAAAAATGAAGTATTAAATTGTGTTGCAAAGAATCTGATCAAAGATGCAAAGACACTGATCGCCGAAAATGCAAAGGACATGGAGGCAGGAAAAGCGAACGGAATGCCGGAAGGACTCTTAGACCGTCTCTTATTAACTGAAAAACGTATTGAGCAGATGGCAGAAGGATTAGAACAGGTAGCCGCTTTAGATGACCCAATCGGTGAAGTCCTTTCCATGAAAAAACGTCCAAATGGTCTTAGGATCGGTCAAAAACGTGTACCACTTGGCGTTGTCGGCATTATCTATGAAGCACGTCCAAATGTAACGGCAGATGCCTTCGGACTCTGTTTTAAAACCGGAAATGCAGTGATCTTAAAAGGAGGAAGTGATGCGCTCCACTCAAATATCGCAATCGTTGCCAGTATCCGACGTACGTTAGCGGAGTGTGGTGTAGATGAGAATGCCATCGCATTGATCGAAGATACCTCCAGAGAGACCACGACAGAATTTATGAAAATGAACGGATATGTAGATGTTTTGATCCCACGCGGTGGAGCCGGACTGATCCGTGCCGTTGTAGAAAATGCAACCGTACCGGTAATCGAGACAGGAACCGGCAACTGCCATATCTATGTAGATGAGAGTGCAGATTTAGACATGGCGGTCAACATCATCTTCAACGCAAAGACACAGCGGATCGGAGTCTGCAATGCCTGTGAGTCCTTAGTTGTCCATGAAAATATCAAGGATGCACTGCTTCCGAAATTAGCAGAGCGTCTGAAGGAGAAAAATGTTGAGATGCGTGGCGATAAGGCAAGTCAGGAAGCATGCAGTGACATCATCCCGGCATCAGACGAAGACTGGGGAAAAGAATATCTGGATTATATTTTATCCATAAAGACTGTAAAATCAACGGCTGAGGCGATTACTCATATCAAACGTTACAACACAGGACACTCCGAAGCTATCATTACCGAGAACTACACAAATGCAGAAAAATTCCTAGACGAAGTCGATGCCGCGGCAGTTTACGTCAATGCATCCACCCGTTTTACAGATGGATTTGAGTTTGGGTTTGGTGCCGAGATCGGAATCAGCACCCAGAAACTTCATGCCAGAGGTCCGATGGGATTAGAAGCACTGACCAGCACCAAATACATCATCTATGGTAACGGACAGATCCGTCCATAGAGAACCTCTAAAGAACACAGGAAATCAGAAAATCGCAAACGATTAGAAATCAGAAAGGTAAAACTGTAACACATGTACGAAAATATAGATTTTGATAACATTGATTTAACACAGAATCCACCACAGGAAGAACCGGACCGGCAGTATTACTATATAGCAAAGGCAAGACAGTATGTGCAGGAAAAAAGCCGGAAAAAGGGACGGCCTCTTACATTTTGCGTCAATACCTTTGGATGTCAGATGAATGCGAGGGATTCCGAAAAATTAATCGGGATATTAGAACAGATCGGATATGTAAAAAAAGAGACTGAAGATGCGGATTTTGTGATCTATAATACCTGTACCGTTCGTGAAAATGCCAATAACAAAGTCTATGGCCGCTTAGGATACCTGCACAGCCAGAAAAAAAAGAATCCGGATATGATGATCGGGCTTTGTGGATGCATGATGCAGGAGCCGGAAGTTGTAGAAAAGATACGGACAAGCTATCGTTTTGTGGATCTGGTATTTGGAACGCATAACATCTATAAATTTGCAGAATTGATCGTAGCTGCATTTGAATCCAAAGGAATGATCGTTGACATCTGGAAAGACACCGACAAAATCGTAGAGGATTTACCGGTAGAACGTAAATATACATTCAAATCCGGTGTCAATATCATGTTCGGATGCAACAATTTCTGCAGCTATTGTATTGTTCCATATGTGCGTGGAAGAGAGCGCAGCCGCGATCCAAAAGACATTATCCGTGAGATCGAACGGCTTGTAGCAGACGGTGTCGTAGAAGTCATGCTCTTAGGGCAGAATGTCAATTCCTATGGCAAGAACTTAGAGCATCCGATGACGTTTGCACAGTTGTTAGAAGAAGTAGAAAAAATCGACGGTTTAGAGCGGATCCGTTTTATGACTTCGCATCCAAAGGATCTATCCGATGAATTGATAGAAGTGTTAGGAAAATCGAAAAAAATCTGCAAACACTTGCATCTTCCGTTACAATCCGGCAGCAGCCGCATCTTAAAAGAGATGAACCGTCATTATACGAAAGAGCAGTATCTAGAACTGGTAAAGAAAATTCGTGCGGCAGTTCCTGATATTGCACTTACGACAGATATCATTGTCGGATTTCCGGGTGAGACAGAGGAAGATTTCCTAGAAACCATGGAAGTTGTAAAAGAAGTGCAGTATGACAGTGCATTTACCTTTATTTATTCAAAACGTACCGGAACTCCGGCGGCGACAAAAGAAGATCAGGTGTCGCCAGAGGTGGTAAAAGACCGTTTTGACCGGTTGCTACATGTCGTCCAGGAGATCGGAAGTCAAAAAGCCGGTGCATTACAGGGAACGGTACAAAAAGTTCTGATTGAAGAGATCAACGCACAGGATGAACATCTTGTTACCGGAAGACTGAGCAATAATTCCGTTGTCCATGTACCGGGTGGTGCGGATCTGATCGGAAAGATTGTAAATGTTTCCTTAGATGAATGTAAAGGTTTTTATTATCTTGGCACTTTAGCAGAAGGCAGATAGGACATGGATCACACAAAAAAGCGTTTTGGAAAAAAGGATGCTGTTTTTATCGGACTGCTTCTGATCATCGCCATTCTCATCTTTTTCTTTACGAACTATTTTCAAAAAGAAACAGGTGCTATGGTAACAGTGACGGTTGACGGCAAAGTCTACGGAACTTATGATTTAGAAAAAGAGCAGACCATCGATATTAAAGCAGGGGATAAAACCACAAATATCTTAAAGATTTCAGACGGAAAGGCAAAAATGCTTACCGCCGATTGCCCGGATCAGCTCTGTGTCCACCAGCAGGCGATTTCAAAAAAAAATCAGACCATCGTATGTCTGCCAAATAAAGTAGTAGCAGAAGTCACCGGAAACACGAAAAAAGATTACGATGCTGTTGTGCAGTAAAGGAGTACTATGAATAAAAAGACCGCATATTTAGGGTTATTTTTGGCATTGGCATTGATATGCAGCTATATTGAAAGTCTGATACCATTCTATTTCGGAATCCCAGGTGTAAAGTTAGGGCTTACCAACATCGTGGTAGTGATGATGCTCTATTGTATCGGTGCGAAAGAAGCGTTGCTGGTTTCTTTACTGCGGATTGTTTTAGCGGGATTTATGTTCGGCAATATGTTCAGCATCCTCTACAGCCTTGCAGGCGGGATATTGAGCTTTCTTATCATGTATCTGCTGAAAAGATATACCGGACTGCACGTCATCTCTATCAGTGCCGCAGGCGGGATCAGCCACAACATCGGACAACTGTTCGTTGCAGCACTTGTAGTAGAAAATTATAACATCCTTTACTATGCTTCCGTACTTATCATAGCCGGGATCATTACCGGAATTATGATCGGCATTGTGGCACAGGAAGTCATCCTGAGACTGAAACAGCGGATTGATTTTTAAACAGAAAGAGGAATACATTATGTATGCATATATCAAAGGAATCCTTGCAGAAATCACAGAAGATGCGATCATCGTAGAAAATCAGGGCATCGGCTATGAGATAGCCGTTCCGGGACAGGTATTTGATTACCTTCCGTCCGTCGGTGAAGAGGTAAAAATCTACACCTATCACTATGTGCGTGAAGATGCTATTTTACTCTACGGATTTCTGACCAAAGAAGATGTGCGGATCTTTAAAATGCTCATCGGAGTCAGTGGCATCGGACCCAAGGGAGCACTTTCTATCCTTTCCGTATTATCAACCGATGATCTGCGTTTTGCCATCTTAGGAGACGATGCAAAAGCCATTGCAAAGGCTCCGGGAGTCGGTGCAAAGACCGCCCAGCGTGTGATCATCGAGTTAAAGGATAAATTGAGCTTAGAAGATGCTTTTGAACAAAAACTTGCAAATCAGGCACAAAAAGCAGAGTTAAACCCGGCTGTAGGTGTAAAAAATGAAGCAATTCTTGCATTAACTTCTTTGGGTTACTCCCAAAGTGAAGCCTTAAAAGTATTGCAGGGCATTGAAATTTCACCGGACGATCAGGTAGAGGATGTATTAAAAATGGCATTAAAACAGATGGCATTTTTATAAACTTCGCATAAAAAGGAGAGTTACTCATGGAAAAACGGGTCATATCCACCCAGATTCAGGAAGAAGATTTAAAAATTGAAAAGAGCTTGCGTCCGCAGACTTTATCGGAATATATCGGACAGGAAAAAGCAAAGGAAAATCTGAAGGTCTATATTGAGGCGGCTAAAAACCGCGGGGAATCCTTAGACCATGTGTTGTTCTATGGACCTCCGGGACTTGGAAAGACCACCTTAGCAGGGATCATCGCAAACGAAATGGGTGTCCATATGAAGGTAACCTCCGGTCCGGCAATCGCAAAACCGGGAGAGATGGCTGCAATCTTAAGCAATCTGCAGGAGGGCGATTTATTGTTCGTGGACGAGATCCATCGTCTGAACCGGCAGGTGGAAGAAGTACTGTATCCGGCAATGGAGGACTATGCCATTGACATTATGATGGGAAAAGGCGCCTCGGCACGTTCCATACGTCTTGACCTTCCGAAATTTACCTTAGTCGGTGCGACCACAAGGGCAGGACTGCTTTCCGCACCGTTAAGAGACCGATTCGGTGTCGTACATCATTTAGAATTTTATACGCCGGAAGAATTAAAAGTGATCATCCGGCATTCCGCCATTATCTTAGGTGTTGAAATTGATGAAAAAGGCGCTTTGGAATTAGCCAGACGTTCCCGTGGAACACCAAGACTTGCCAACCGCCTGTTGAAAAGAGTCCGTGATTTTGCGGAAGTCAAATACGATGGAAAGATCAATGAAGAAGTTGCAGCCTTTGCACTGGATCTGTTAGAGGTAGACAAACTCGGACTGGATACAAACGACCGCAATATCCTCTATACGATCATAGAAAAATTCAACGGCGGTCCGGTCGGTTTAGATACACTTGCGGCAGCGATCGGCGAAGATTCCGGCACGATCGAAGATGTCTATGAGCCATATCTTGTGAAAAACGGATTTATTAACCGAACACCAAAAGGGCGTGTGGCAACGGATTTTGCCTATCATCATTTTGGTATTGCGAAACCATAGGAAAACAAGTATAATGTACTACATATAGTAGATGCGTGAGAAAAATACATAGATATGGTCGATGGGAGAGAACAATGTCAGCAAAGACGAATGCAGAAGTTGTAATTGGAGGAAAAGTATATACATTAAGCGGATTTGAAAGTGAAGAGTATCTGCAAAAAATCGCCTCCTATATAAATACGAAAATTTCCGAAGCGGAGGAATTGGATTCCTTTAAACATCTGACACCGGATATGAGGGCAATCCTGACAGAATTAAATATTGCGGATGACTATTTCAAAGCAAAAGCACAGGTCGAAAAATTAGAACTGGATTTAGAAGCAAAAGAGCGTGAGATCTACAATCTGAAACACGATCTGATCTCGAATCAGGTGCAGACGGAAACAAATACGCAAAGGATTGAAGAATTAGAAGCCGAAAACAAGGAATTATTATTAAATAAAACCAAATTAGAGGCTGCATTAGAAGATTCCCTGCTAGGGAAAGTAACCTCCGCAAAGACGGATAAAAAAGAAGAAAAGGAAACCACTTGAAAGCTATAGAGTTATTGTCTCCTGCGGGAGCCTATCCAATTTTAAAAGCAGTCATCGGGGCAGGCGCAGATGCGGTATATGTCGGCGGCCCTGCTTTTGGTGCAAGAGCTTATGCCGATAATTTTTCTAAAGAGGAACTGTTAGAATCCATTGACTATGCTCATATTCATAACAGAAAAGTCTATCTGACGGTCAATACACTGCTCAAAGAACGTGAAATGGAAGAGCAGCTTTTTGACTATCTGCTTCCATACTACGAACAGGGACTAGACGCTGTCATTGTACAGGATTTTGGTGTACTGACGTTTATCCGTGAAGCATTTCCACAACTTTCCATCCATGCAAGTACCCAGATGACGGTAACCGGAACTGACGGAGCAGCATTTTTACAAAAACAGGGTGCTTCAAGGATTGTAACTGCAAGGGAATTATCCTTTGAAGAGATCCAAAAAATAAAATCAGATACAGGTGTCGAAATCGAGAGCTTTGTACATGGAGCGCTCTGTTATTGCTATTCCGGCGAATGTCTCTTAAGCAGTATGCTAGGAGGACGCAGCGGCAACCGTGGAAGATGTGCGCAGCCCTGCCGGCTTCCATATGAAGTTTTAAATGCAGCGGGAGAACGTCTGACTAGAGAGGCGACCCACATTTTGAGCCCGAAAGACCTCTGTACCATCGGTATGATCCCACAGTTAGCAGAATGCGGGATTGACTCTTTTAAAATCGAAGGCAGGATGAAGCAGGCTGAATATGCGGCAGGTGTGACCTCCATTTATCGTAAATATATCGACCTCTATGAACAATATGGACGCGAAGCCTTTCATGTAGATAAAAACGATGAGAAAAAATTAGAATCCCTTGGCAGCCGCAGTGGATTTACAACCGGATACTATACCAGACATAACGGTTCGGATATGATTACCTTTTCAAAGCCAAATCATACTAAAACCGACGAAAAACTGCACGAAACCATACGGAAAACCTATTTACAAAAAGATCTTCAAAGAAAAATTAAGGGAAACTTAAAGCTCTTTTGCGGAAAAAATGCTACACTATCGGTAGGCACCGGAGAAGCAGAAGTGCAGATCTTTGGTGAACCGGTAGAAGCCGCACAAAAGAAGCCGCTGGATAAAAATACCGTATCCGAAAAAATGCAAAAGACCGGAAATACATCCTTTGTTTTTGAATCCTTAGAAATAGAAATGGATGATGATATTTTCGTTCCGATCGGGCAGCTCAATGCGTTACGAAGGGATGCACTTCATGCATTAGAAGAAAAACTGCTCGCAGATACCGGAAGGATCGGAATGGCAGTAAAACCGGAATCCCATAAATCAGACATTGGTACAAGAAATGTCAGGACAGCAGACATCCACACAGCAGATTTTTCTACAACGGTGTCCGTGCAGACCACAGAACAGCTTGCCTGTGTCTGTAAGACAGATTATGTCACACGCATTTGTTTAGATGCGGATACTTTTTTGCGGACAGAAGATACAGCGGATTTACAAAAAGCATATCAGAGTATTACGGCAGTCGGAAAAGAAGCCTGTTTCATACTGCCTGTAATCTTTAGGGAACATACCAGACAACGGTATGAAAGACTTTATGATACGGTCTTTACCATCCCATTTGATGGAATCATCGTGAAAAATTATGAAGAGATCGGCTTTTTACAAAGACATGCCTATACAGGAACAGTCATGGCAGACCATGATCTGTATACCTATTCAAACCGCACCCAGGAGGCATTTGCCCAAAGCGGTATCTGTAGGAACACGGTACCTTTGGAATTAAATTACAAAGAACTCCGTCACAGAGACTGCTCTAACAGCGAACTGTTAATCTATGGATATCTGCCGTTAATGGTCAGTGCCGGCTGTATTTTTAAGAGCCTTAAAAAGTGTCAGAAAAAAGAAAGTCTCTGTTACTTAAAAGACCGCTACGGAAAACATTTTGCGGTCAGAAACTACTGCACGGATTGTTATAACATTCTTTATAACAGCAGTCCGTTAGCACTGTTTGGCATGCGGCAGGAGGTGGAAAGTATCCATCCGAAATCCTTAAGGATGCAGTTTACCACCGAATCTGTGAAAGAAACAGAAAAAATATTATCTTTTTTTGAGAAAATATATATACAAAAGGGAAAATGGGAACAAAATGATTGGAAAGACTACACCAACGGACATATGAAACGAGGTGTAGAGTAAGGGAAAGTTATGGTACATTTAATTATTGAAGTCTCGAAATATCTGATGATCGTATTACTTGCGATCTATACTTACCAATGTTTTGCGGTATTTCGCAGACGTTCACCGGAACGGCAAAACCGAATATTTAACAGTCAGGCATCCTTGATCTACCTGATTCATTTAGATGCGTTTTTAGTTATTTATGCATCGACTTTGGATTTGAAGGTCATTGGGTTGTATTTAGTACAGTTGATCTTACTTGTGATCATCCAGCTCTGTTATAAAGTATTCTATCGAAAAGCCTCCAGACTGGTCGTCAATAATATGTGTATGCTCTTAGCCATCGGTTTTATTATTCTGACCAGACTGGATTTTGACAAGGCAATGAAGCAGTGTGAGATCGCCGTTGCAGCCATCGGGATCACACTCTTAGTACCGTTTATTATCCACAAATTGAAGTTTTTTCACAAATTGACCTGGGTTTACGCAGGAGTCGGACTTGCACTCTTAAGCGTAGTTGCGGTACTCGGTGCAAGGAGTTATGGAGCAAAATTATCCTTTTCCTTTGGCGGGATCAGTATCCAGCCATCGGAATTTATCAAAATTCTCTTTGTATTCTTTGTAGCCTCGATGTTCTATGAATCTACAGAATTTGCACAGGTTGTAAAAACCACGATCGTCGCGGCACTCCATGTTGTGATCTTAGTATTATCCAAAGATTTAGGTGCGGCACTGATCTTTTTTGTAGTCTATTTAGTCATGCTGTATGTAGCAACCAGAAAACCATCCTATGCCTTAGCCGGACTTGGAACCGGGGCGCTTGCATCATTAGTGGCATACAAATTATTTAACCATGTCCGTGTGCGTGTCGTTGCATGGAAGAATCCGTTAGGTGTCATTGACAAAGAAGGCTATCAGATCTGTCAGTCACTATTTGCCATCGGAACCGGCGGCTGGTTTGGAATGGGACTATATCAGGGAATGCCGGATAAGATCCCGGTCGTAGAGCAGGATTTTGTCTTTGCAGCAATTTCCGAAGAGCTTGGCGGTGTCTTTGCACTCTGTCTGCTCTTAGTCTGTGTCAGCTGTTACCTGATGTTTTTAAATATAGCGATGCAGATCAAAGATCAGTTCTATAAGCTGATCGCGTTGGGACTTGGAACCGTCTACGGATTTCAGGTGTTCTTAACCATCGGCGGTGTGACAAAATTTATACCGTCTACCGGTGTAACACTGCCACTTGTCAGCTATGGCGGAAGCTCCCTGCTCAGTACCACGATTATTTTTGCAATCATCCAGGGTCTTTATATTTTAAGACAGGATGAAGAAGGAATGAAACAACATGAAGGAAAGAAGAAAAAGAAAGTTAACGTTAAAGAAAAACGAACAAAACGGGAACCACAACGAAAACCTGAACCGGCTGCAAGACCAACTTCCGGAAACGGACGCAAAAAAACCGGATTCGACCAGGACATCGAAGACCTCGACTAGAAACCGGGAGTTCGTGGTCATTACCTATGCGTTTTTAGGTATCTTTATCGCCTTAATGGGATACTTTGCCTATTTTGAAACGGTAAAGAGCGAGGATTTTATCAATTCGCCTTACAATGCAAGACAGGATTCGTTTTCGAGCAGTACTGTCCGTGGAAAAATTATGGGTTCCGGCGGTGAGATACTTGCAGAGAGTAACGTGGATGCCGAGGGAAAAGAGACCAGAACCTATCCGTACCGGAACCTGTTTGCCCATGTGGTCGGCTATTCCACCCACGGCAAATTAGGTGTGGAATCTGCTGCAAACTTCAACCTTTTACGCTCAAACAGCTTTTTCTTAGAACGTATTGTCAATGAGATCCGTGGGGAAAAGAATAAGGGAGACGATGTGGTAACCACATTAAATGTCAGCTTACAGCAGGCAGCCTATGATGCACTTGGAGAACACGATGGAGCAGTGGTGGTCATGGAGCCTTCGACCGGAAGGATCTTAGCTATGGTTTCTAAGCCGGATTTTGACCCGAATGAGGTAGCGGCAAACTGGGAAGCAATATCAGGCGATTCCGAAAGCTCTGTTTTAGTCAACCGTGCGACACAGGGACAATACCCGCCGGGTTCTACTTTTAAGATTTTAACTACTTTAGAATATATGAATGAAAACAGCAATTATAATGAATACTCCTTTCAATGTAACGGAAAACTGAATGTGGATAATTCAGAGATTCACTGCTTTGGCGGGGAAGTACATGGAAGTGAGGATTTAAAGGCTTCTTTTAAAAATTCCTGTAATACCTCATTTTCTAATATCGGACTGAGCTTGGATAAGGCGGCTTTTCGGAAGTTCTGTAAAAAAATGCTGTTTAATCAAAAACTTCCGGGAGATTTAGACACGAAAAAGAGCAGTTTTTCCTTAGATGCTTCTTCCGGTACCGGAGAAACGATGCAGACAGCCATCGGACAGGGAAAGACACTGGTTTCCCCTTATCATATGATGCTGATCAGTGCTGCGATCGCAAATGACGGAGTATTGATGACCCCTTATGTCATTGACCATACACAGAACAAAGACGGCACTTTAGTCAAACAGTTTGAGGCAGCGGAATATGGAAAACTTTTGAGCAAGGAACAGGCACAGACCATCCGCGAGTATATGCAGGAGGTTGTAGAGAGCGGAACCGCAAGCGCTTTGAAGGGACAGAGCTATACAGCGTATGGTAAAACCGGTTCTGCCGAGATTAACAGCAAGCGTGACAGCCATGCCTGGTTTACGGGATTTGCAACTAAAGCAGACTCCGGTAAACCGGATATTGCGATCGCTGTCATTGCAGAAGAAGCCGGAACCGGTGGAAAAATTGCGGCTCCGATCGCCAAACAGGTATTTGATGCATATTATGCACAGTAAATCTTCGGCTTTTGTTGCAACTTTACTAAAAAAAGGTTATACTAAGGATAAGTGAACAACCACATCAGGAGGGATTGCAATGATACAGGCAACAAGTTGTGGTGGTGTGGTAATATTTCGTGGAAAGATACTGGTCTTGTATAAGAATTATAAGAACAAGTACGAAGGATGGGTTTTACCGAAAGGAACCGTAGAACCCGGAGAAGAGTATAAGGATACTGCAGCACGAGAAGTATTAGAAGAGACCGGCGTAGCGGCAAACATCATTAAATACGTTGGAAAGAGCCAATACACTTTCACGATACCGGATAACACGGTGGAAAAAAGTGTCCACTGGTATCTGATGATGGCGGACAGTTATTACAGTAAACCACAACGAGAAGAATATTTTGTGGATTCCGGCTATTACAAATTCCATGAGGCCTACCATCTGTTAAAATTTGCCAATGAAAAGCAGATTTTAGAGCGGGCTTACAATGAGTATGTGGATTTGAAAAAGAGCAACTTATGGGGAAATCGCAAATATTACTAAGAGAAAAAGCAGTTTGTTAAGAACTGCTTTTTTCACACAGAAACAGCACCGTGAGGGATATTCATGATTTGGTATGACGATTTATATCTATCGGAAAACATTGAAAAAAAAGCAGATAAGATCAAGTGGAAAATCACGCACAATGCCGGAATGCTGCATATGTATGTGATCAGCCTGCCACAGAACAATGACAGTCTGTTAGAGATCATCAGTACCAAAGAGCTGATGCAACGGTATTATCCGAAAAAAAATCTTGTGATCGTAGGCATCGCAAAGGGATATGAAGAAGCTGTTACCATGGCAGCGACCATTGTTGTAGAAACCATGAATTCACTTGGCAGCACAAATGTAAAGCAATATTTAAAGGAAAAACGTAAGGAGAATCAAAAAGAACGATGAGTATATTCCTATCTATATTGAAGATCATCGGGATCATCCTTGGAATCCTGCTTGCGATCTTGCTTGCATTAGTGCTATTGATCGTATTTCTTCCGATCTGTTACCGGGTAGAGGGTGATTTTCAAGAAAAAAATGAGATCAGCGGACGATTATCGTGCCTGTTTTTTATCCGGGTAAAGTTTTTGGCCGAAGGAAAAAAGATATCTGTCCGGCTTTCGATTTTAGGATTCAAAAAAGTCCTTTATCCGGCAGAAGAAAAAGCAGCGCGCAAAGCTAAAAAACAACGCAGATCAAAGAAGCGGACGCAAAAACATACAACACCGGAAGAACAGGATACCGTAAATACGGGTTTTGAAGATGAAGTGGAAGAGCATGACGGGTTAACCGTTGATGACGATTCTGCATCGATCCAGACAGCAGAACTTTTATCCTCATCCGCTACGGACAAGTCCTATACCACAGCAGATGAGAACTTTACAGACTCGGATTTTTCAAAGAAAAAGTCCTTGCCAAAGTTTCGTCCATGGCATATGATTAAAACATGGATTCAAAAGATTAAAAAATTCATTCTTTCATTAAAAGAGAATTTTTCCAACATAAAAAAGGAAGTATCGGATGAAACTAATAAAAATGCGGTAAGTCATATTTTTAAAGAGTTAAAGACGCTGCTTCATCACATCGGACCAAGGCGTGGAAAGGCGCAGCTTTCTTATTCGACAGGAGATCCTGCAACAACCGGAGAGCTGACCGGAGTACTCAGTATTATGCCTCTTTTTTATAAAAAAGGCATCCATGTGGTTCCGGATTTTACCTCGGACAGGTTCTATATCCAGGGAAACTTCCGGGTAAACGGTCATTTTCAGGTATTTCATCTGCTCGGCATTTTTATCCGGGTATATAGAGATAAAGATTTAAGAAAATTAATGCAAAAATTCAAATAGGAGGGTAACTATGGCAGACAACAGTTTCAGCTCAACAGTAGCATCATTATTTAAGGGAATGGACAGCTTTATTACAACTAAGACCGTTGTAGGAGATGCGGTACACATCGGTGATACGATCATTCTTCCGTTAGTAGACGTGTCTTTTGGTGTCGGAGCAGGAGCATTTTCCGATGAAAAGAAGAACAACGGCGGTGGCGGTATGGGAGGAAAGATCACTCCAAGCGCTGTACTGGTCATCCAGAATGGTACCACGAAATTAGTCAATGTCAAAAATCAGGACGGAATCACAAAAGTCTTAGATATGGTTCCTGATTTTGTAAACAAATTTACATCCAAAGATAAAGAGCCAAGCGAAGGTGAGAAAAAAGCAGCAAAAGAGATGGAAGACATCTTAACCGATGCAGTCAATCCGTCTGAAGAATAAGAAGAATAAGTACAAAACAGAACAGAAGCGTAACATTTTAAAAGCAGGGAGCATATATTAATCATAATATATGCTCCCTGTTGGTGTGTGCTTATGAAACGTGTTTGTGGTTTTGGGCTGTTCTGTTGTTCTCTGGGTATGATTTTGATACTCCTGATCGGAAATGAGATCATCGGATTTATCCTTGTTTTCCTGTGTCTGATCATCGGCTACAACCTGTTTTGCTGCCGGTGAAGTACCACAAAAAAGACCGCCCTATGAAATAGGACAGTCTTTTTATTCGTTTCTTCATCAAAGATAAAAGTTTTATCAAGCTAATAACTAAGCTCTTTCAACTTTTCCGGATCTCAAACAAGAAGTACATACATATAATCTCTTTGGTGTACCGTTTACTTTACACTTAACAGATTTGATGTTTGATTTCCACATTCTATTAGATTTTCTATGAGAATGGCTCACATTGTTACCGAAGTGAGCGGCTTTTCCACATACTGCACATTTTGCCATGACGTTGCACCTCCTCGTACATTACTAGATTCACATTATATAGTGAACCCACAACAATCATATTCTAGCAGATGGCGTCGTATAATGCAAGGAAAAATTAAAAAAATTATAAAAAACAAAAAGAAAGGTTTTCTTTTACTATAAAAACAGTTATAATAACCTAGAATATATATGTGCAGTATATGTGTGCAAACATGATATGGAGGTAAATAGATGAAGGGAACGATGAATACCCAGCTTGGAAGAATCGTCATTGATACGGACGTAATTGCAACATATGCAGGCTCCGTGGCAGTTGAATGTTTCGGTATTGTTGGAATGGCAGCTGTCAATATGAAGGATGGTCTTGTAAAGCTGTTGAAAAAGGATTACTTAAATCATGGTATTAATGTCACACTGGATGAAGATAATAAGATTACCATTGATTTTCATATGATAGTGGCTTACGGTGTAAGCATTCTTACGATTTCTGAAAATCTGATGGAAACCGTAAAATACAAAGTAGAAGAGTTTACCGGAATGCAGATTGATAAGATCAACATTTTTGTTGAGGGCGTCCGTGTGATTGATTAAGGAGGGTAAACAGTTGGAAATCAGTACAATAGATGCTTCCCAAGTAGCAAAGATGTTTTTAGCTGGTGCAAAGAATTTAGAAGCAAAAAAAGAATGGATCAATGAATTGAATGTATTTCCGGTCCCTGATGGTGATACCGGTACAAATATGAGCATGACGATCATGTCTGCCGCAAGAGAGGTCAGTGCATTAGACAATCCTGACATGAAATCCTTATGTAAGGCCATCTCTTCCGGTTCCCTGCGTGGTGCGCGCGGTAACTCCGGTGTTATCTTATCCCAGCTTTTGCGCGGATTTACCAAAGGTGTCGCAGAATACGATGAAATTGATGTCATGATCTTAAGTGAGGCTTTGCAAAAGGCAGTCGATACTGCATACAAGGCAGTTATGAAGCCAAAAGAAGGAACCATTTTAACGGTTGCAAAAGCAGGAGCCCACAGAGCATTAGAGTTAGCAGAAGAGACCGATGATCTGGTATATTTTGTCAGTGAGGTCATCAAAGAAGCGGACCGCATGCTGCAAAAGACTCCGGATATGCTTCCGGTCTTAAAACAGGCCGGTGTGGTAGATTCCGGCGGACAGGGCTTAGTGGAAGTGTTAAAAGGTGCAAATGATGCACTTCTTGGCAAAGAAATTGATTATACGATCGAAGGTGCTGCATCCGCAGGAACCGTGACAAAGATCACACCACAGGCAGAAGCAGATATCAAATTTGGTTATTGTACAGAATTTATCATTATGCTGAACAAGCCGATGACTGACAAACAGGAACGTGATTTCAAATCCTATTTAGAGTCGATCGGAGATTCTATCGTAGTCGTAGCAGATGACGAGATTACCAAGGTTCATGTACATACGAATGACCCTGGTCTTGCAATCCAGAGAGCGTTGACGTATGGTGCACTGAGCAGAATGAAAATTGATAATATGCGTGAGGAGCATCAGGAAAAACTGATCAAAGATGCTGAAAAACTTGCGCAGCAGCAAAAAGAAGAAGAGGAAGAAGCCAAAAAACAGGCAGAACAGGAAGGACCTGTCGAAGAAAAAGACATGGCGTTTATTTCTGTGTCCATCGGAGAAGGGATCAATGAGATTTTCAGAAGCCTCGGTGTCGATGAGATCATCGAAGGTGGTCAGACCATGAACCCAAGCACCGAAGATATATTAGAGGCGATTGAAAAAGTTCATGCAAAATCCATTTTCATCCTTCCGAATAACAAGAATATCATTTTAGCAGCAAATCAGGCAGCAACCTTAGTAAAAGAGAAACATGTCATTGTCATCCCGACAAAGACCGTACCGCAGGGAATTGCCGCACTGATCAACTATATTCCTGAGAATACACCGCAGGAAAACGAAGCTGCCATGAAAGCAGAGATTGAGAACGTAAAGAGCGGTCAGGTTACTTATGCCGTGCGTGATACGATCATCAACGAAAAAGAGATCAAGCGTGGGGACTATATGGGAATCGGCGACAGTGGTATTATTTCTGTCGGCAAAGACCGTGATGAGACCTTAAAAGAAATGCTTTCTAAATTAGTAGATGAGGACTCAGCATTGATCAGCCTCTACTATGGCGATGAGATTACCGAAGAAGAAGCCGAAAAAGTAGGCGCTGAACTTGGTGAACTTTATCCTGATTTAGATGTAGAAGTAAATTATGGCGGACAGCCGGTTTACTATTATGTAATTTCCGTGGAGTAAACAAACGATGAACTTAGATTCGCAGATTCGAGAATTAAAAGGCGTCGGAGAAAAAACAGAAACATTGTTTCAAAACTTAGGAGTATACACCGTGCGTGATATACTCCTTCATTTTCCACGCGAATATCATAAATTTGAGCAGCCAAAAAGTGTCGATGAAATATCCGAAGGAACCGTAATCGCAGTCCTTGGCAGGATCAAAAAGACACCCTTAGTCCGTCGTAACGGAAGAATAGCAGTCACGAGCACACAGATCGAAGGCAGGGAAAAAATCCTTTCTCTGATCTGGTTTCGAATGCCTTATTTAAAAAACACGTTAAAACCGGGCATGCAGTATGTATTTTACGGAATTGTGAAAAAACGTAAAAACCAGCTGATCATGGAACAGCCAAAGATCTATACGATCACACAGTATCAGGAGCTTTCCGACAGTCTTCAGCCGGTCTATGTATTGACGAAAGGACTGACAAACAATCTTGTGCGTAAGATGGAAAAACAGGCATTAGAATCCATCTGTCTGCTGGATGATTTTTTACCGGAAAAACTGAGAAAAATACATGATTTTTGTGAATATGGACAGGCTGTAAGGCAGATGCATTTTCCGGACAGTGCGTATGCTTTGAAAAATGCGAGAAACCGTCTGGCATATCAGGATTTTTTTGAATTTATCCTGATGATGCAGATGTCAAAAGAGCAGCGTGTTACCGCAAAAAATCAGTTTACCTTTGAAGAAAACGGAATCGTAGAACAGATCATTTCCAAACTGCCTTATCCGTTAACCGGTGCGCAAAAGCGGACGATCGACTGCATTCATAACGAAATGCGTGGAGATTATGTGATGCAGCGGCTGATCCAGGGAGATGTCGGTTCCGGTAAGACCATCGTTGCATTTTTAGCCATGATCGATGCGGCATCCAATGGCTACCAGTCTGCCATCATGGCACCGACAGAGGTACTTGCAAGACAGCACTATGAGAATTTTACACAGATGTGCCTGGACTATGACTTAGACTTTCCGGTGATCCTGCTGACCGGCTCCATGACGGCAAAGCAGAAAAGGGATGCCTACGAAAGGATGTTACTATATCCAAACGCACTGATCGTCGGAACACATGCTTTGATCCAGGAACGCGCCGTCTATGAAAATCTTGCACTTGTCATCACGGATGAACAGCACCGCTTTGGTGTCAGACAGCGGGAAACACTTGGAAAAAAGGGAGAAAAACCGCATATTTTAGTGATGAGTGCCACACCGATCCCAAGAACACTCGCCATTATCTTATATGGAGATTTGGATATTTCTGTAATTGACGAAGTTCCGGCAAAACGGCTCCCGATCAAGAATTGTGTAGTCGGTACGGAATTTCGCCCAAAAGCCTATGAATTTATAGAAAAACAGGTAAAAGACGGACATCAGGCATATGTCATCTGTCCGTTAGTGGAAGAGAGTGAGAATACCGAAGCAGAAAATGTCACAGACTATACGAAATTATTAAAAGCAGAACTTCCGGATGTACGGATTGCCTGCCTGCACGGAAAAATGAAACCGGCAGAGAAAAACCGGATCATGGAAGAATTTTTAAATCACGATACTGATGTGTTAGTTTCCACTACCGTAATCGAAGTCGGAGTCAATGTCCCGAATGCCACGGTCATGCTGATCGAGGATGCACAACGTTTCGGACTGGCCCAGCTGCATCAGCTCCGCGGAAGAGTCGGACGCTCCGATCTCCAGTCCTACTGTATCATGATGAATACCTCCGAATCCAAAGAATCCAAAAAACGATTAGACATTTTAAATCGTTCCAATGATGGATTTTACATAGCCAGAGAGGATTTAAAACTGCGTGGTCAGGGAGATTTCTTTGGTGTACGCCAAAGTGGTGAAATGGAATTTGCCGTCGGAGATATCTTTGCAGATGCAGGGCTGTTGCAGGAAGCCGCAGAAGACGTAAACGCTCTCTTAGACAAAGACCCAGAACTATCAAAAGAAGAACACCGGGCATTAAAACAACACATGGAAACCTACGGCGAACAATTGTTCGAACAACTAAATCTCTAATAGTATAAAAAAATCTAACTAAAATTAACAGTTTTCCCATACATTTGTAAGTCTAGAAAACCCGAAACCACATATACTAGCATTGTAACAAACAAGTTACAGCTTACAAAAGTAAAAGGGGGAAATGATTATGGCACGTTCTAATACCACAAGTGTACCGGAAGCAAAAAGCGCAATGAACCGTTTTAAGTATGAGGTAGCAAGCGAGTTAGGAGTACCGTTATCTGATGGTTACAACGGTAACCTTACTTCTAAGCAGAATGGTTCCGTAGGCGGATATATGGTCAAAAAAATGATCGAGGCTCAGGAACGCCAGATGGCTGACAAATAAGCATACCCGACACAACAGGAAAATGAAGAATCAGTAAAGGCGAAAAGGCCCGGATGGAGAATCCGGGCTTTCGTCATGTTCGCTAATCTATTTGTTGGATTCCTGCAATATCAGCTTCACTGACCATTGAGTAGTTCGTGTAATAAACCACAAATCCCGGTGCCGCACCGTTTGGCTTTTTAACGTTTTTCTTTTGCAGATAGTCAATCTCTACCTTTCCGGCTTCTTTTCCCTTAGAATAATAGGCAGCCAGCCGTCCGGCTTCTTCAAAAGTCTGATCCGGCAGTTCGTCGCCATTCGTTTTTACAATGACATGGGAACCCGGCATTTCCTTTGCGTGGAACCACCAGTCATTTCCGGTTGCCATCTTAAAAGTCAGTTCATCATTCTGATAATTATTTTTTCCGACATAGATATCATATCCATTGGAAGATACATAGTGGAACGGTTTACTTTTAGCAGATTTCTGTTTTTTCGTGCTGTGCTTTTTAATATAGCCGCTTTCCGTCAATTCTTCCTTGATCTGGGAGAGGTCGCTTTCACTCGTTGCAATATCTAAAGACGTTGCAATGGAATCTAAATGGATGATCTCCATTTTGGTTTCTTCGATCAGGCTGCTGAGTGCCTGATAGGTACGTTTTAATTTGTTATAGCGGTCAAAATATTTTTTTGCATTCTCTAAAGCCGACAGATCGCTGTCTAATGGGATCGTGATCATCTCATTGGTATAATAATTCAATGCCTCTAGGCTTTTTGCTCCTTCCGGGGCGGTATAGCCATAAGTATTGAGCAGTTCGCCGTAGACTTTATATTTTTTGCGTTTTTCCGTATCTTTTAACTGCTTTAACTGCAGATCATATTTTTTCCGGCTGCGCTCTAGGGCAGTGGTTACGATCCTTCGTAGATCTGCGGATTTTTGCCGCATGTGAGTGTAAACATTTTTTGCCGCATAGAACTGTTCAAGCACCTGTGAGATGGAATCGTAGGAAATTGTCTCTAAATCTGCGTACTGTTTTAACAAAAATGCCGAATATTCCACCGGCTCTTTGCCGCGCATCACAATATTCGGTGTAAAATTCCCTTCTTTTACATCTTCCATATACCAGAAGAAATTATTCGACAGATGCAGTTTTTCATCTTCCGACAGGGCAGAAGTCGATGCATCGGCATCTAAAGATGCGCGATAGCAGATTTCTCCGGCTGCTAACGGACTGATCCCCGTATAAGAGGAATAGATTGCCTTTCGGATAGTTGTTGGTTTTTCCATGATCTCAAAAAGAAAATGTTCACGGTTTTCCGTCAGCGGATTGAATTTTTCACTGGTCTTTGGAATGAAATACTCCCTGCCCGGCAGCACCTCACGCACAGAACTGACCTGCGCGGAAATATGTTTGATACTGTCGATGATCTTGTCATTTTCATCACAGAAAATAATGTTACTGTGTTTTCCCATTACCTCAATGATCAGAGATTTTTTACATAAATCCCCTAAATCATCTAAATGCTCTATCTCAAAGCGTACAATACGCTCCATTTCCGGTTGGAAAATCTTCGTGATCCGTCCGTTTGCAATATGTTTGCGTAAAAGCATACAAAAATTCGGTGCATTCATCGGACTTGGTTTATTTGTGTCTGTCAGATATATTAACGGAAGAGATGCGGAAGCGGAGAGCAGAAGACGTGCCTGTCCGACGTTTCCTCCCTTGATCGTTAAGATCAGCTCATCCTTTTCCGGCTGTGCGATCTTTGCAATGCGTCCGTTTAAAATGGTCCGGTTTAAATCATATACAATATTTGCGATGGTAATACCGTCAAATGCCATGGTGTCATACCTCCTTCCTTCCTAGCCTAATTGTTGACAGGAAAAAAGTCAAGAATATTTGACGAACCCTTCATTTTTGTATATAATAAAGTATCTATGCATACAGGTATCGCAAGACGGATAGAGAGATGCACAGAAGAAATCAGACAGGAGGCTTTTATGATCAAAAGTATGACCGGTTTTGGCCGGGCAGAGGTTATGGAGGAAAACCGGAAGTTTACGGTTGAGATCAAATCCGTCAACCACCGGTACTTTGATGTCAATATCAAGATGCCAAAGAAATTGGGCTTTTTTGAAAGTACCATCCGTAATCTCCTAAAAGAATACATGCAAAGGGGCAAGGTCGATGTCTTTATCACTTACGAAGACTACAACGAGAACAATGTAGCTTTGAAGTATAACGAAGAGATTGCCCGAGAATACTTAACACATCTGAACGCCATGGCAGAACAGTTTGATCTGCAAAACGATATTACCGTCGGCAAATTGTCCAAATATCCGGAAGTGTTCACGATGGAAGAACAGGATGTCGATGAAAAAGAACTGTGGAGCGTTTTAGAAAAAGCACTCAGACAGGCATGCGAACAGTTTGTTGCATCGAGGATCACTGAGGGAGAGAATTTAAAGAAAGATTTAGTGGAAAAACTCGATGAAATGTTAAAGAACGTAGATTTTATCGAGGAGCGTTCCCCACAGATCCTCAGTGATTACCGCAGCAGGCTCGAAGCTAAGGTCAAAGAGCTGTTAGAAGATACGCAGATCGATGACGGCAGGATTGCGGCAGAGGTTACGATCTATGCAGATAAGATCTGTGTAGACGAAGAGACCGTACGCTTAAAAAGCCATATCCAGGGTACCAAGGATGCCTTAGAAGAAGGCGGCAGCATTGGAAGAAAATTAGATTTTATTGCCCAGGAGATGAACCGCGAGGCAAATACGATCTTATCCAAAGCAAACGACCTTGCCATTTCAGATACCGGTATTGAACTGAAGACGAACATTGAGAAGGTCAGAGAACAGATTCAGAACATTGAATAGCTTTACATAACCGATATTTGAAGAGGAAAATACGATGAATTTAGAAAAAAAAGGAATATTAGTTGTCGTTTCCGGCTTTTCCGGCTCAGGAAAGGGAACGATTATGAAAGAACTTTTAAAAAAGTATCCTGAGCAATACGCACTTTCCATTTCGGCAACGACAAGACAGCCAAGAGAAGGCGAAACAGACGGCGTAGAATATTTTTTTAAAGAAACCAAAGAATTTGAGCAGATGATCACAGACGGCGAACTGCTTGAATATGCACAGTATGTTGACAACTATTACGGCACACCAAAAGCCTATGTGGAAAAGCAGTTAGCTGACGGCAAAGATGTCATCTTAGAAATTGAGATACAGGGCGCTTTAAAAGTCAAAAAACAGTTCCCGCAGACCTTGCTTCTTTTTGTAACACCGCCATCCGCCGAAATCTTAAAAGAACGGCTGATCGGCAGGGGCACAGAGGATATGGAGATCATCAACAAGCGTTTAAGCCGTGCATGCGAAGAAGCCGAGGGCATTGAAAATTATGACTATTTAGTCATCAATGATGATTTAGACATCTGTGTCGAAGAAGTACACCAGATGATAAGAAACGAGCATCTTACGATTGCAAGAAATGAAAAAGCGATTACACAGATGCGTGAAGAATTAAAGGGATTTTTGAAAGGAGAATAACTATGATACATCCATCTTATGTAGACTTAATGAAAGTAATGAACAGTGGTGTGGAGTTTGGAGAGGAACCGGTTGTTAACAGCCGTTATTCCATCGTAATCGCCGCTTCGAAACGTGCAAGACAGATCATCGCAGGAGATGAGCCGTTAGTAGAAGGAGCAGCCGGAAAGAAACCGCTTTCTACTGCAGTGCAGGAGTTATACGAAGGAAAAGTAAAGATTATCGGAGATGACAACGAGGAAGAAGAGGAAGTATAATGAAAATTCTGTTTGTATCTCTCGGATGTGATAAGAATCTCGTAGATACGGAGTATATGCTTGGTATCCTTGGCAATGAGGGCTATGCCTTTACGGATGATGAGCAGGAGGCAGATATCATTGTGATCAACACCTGTTGTTTTATCAACGATGCCAAAGAAGAAAGCATTAATACCATTTTAGAAATGGCAGAGTACCGCGAATCCGGGAACTGCAAAGCGCTGATCGTAACAGGATGTTTAGCACAGCGTTATCAGGAAGAAATCGAAAAAGAGATCCCGCAGGTGGATGCCATCCTTGGAACGAATTCTTACGATGCCATTGCAGAAGCCGTAAAAAATGTTTTAGGCGGCAGTCATTATGAGAATTTTAAGACATTAGAGGGACTTCCAGCCGTTTCCGCAAAACGTTCCCTGACCACGGGAGGACATTATGCCCATTTAAAAATCGCAGAAGGCTGCAACAAGCATTGTACTTACTGCATTATCCCAAAAATCCGTGGCGAGTACCGCAGTATCCCGATCGAAGAATTAGTGGAATCTGCAAGAGAGTTAGCGGCACAGGGCGTAAAGGAACTGATCTTGGTTGCACAGGAGACCACTCTTTACGGTATCGACCTGTATGGAGAGAAATCTCTGTACAGACTTTTAGATGAACTGAATAAAATAGAAGGAATCTACTGGATCAGGATCCTTTACTGTTATCCGGAAGAGATTGACGATAAATTGATCGCTTCCATAAAACGCAACGAGAAAGTCTGCCACTACTTAGATCTGCCGATCCAGCATGCCGATGATATGATCTTAAAACGCATGGGAAGAAGAACTTCACAGGCGGATTTACGCAGTATTGTCACAAAGCTTCGAACAGATATCCCGGATATCGCACTCCGTACCACACTGATCTGTGGCTTCCCGGGAGAGACGGAAAAAGAACATGAATCACTGATGTATTTTATCAATGAGATGGAATTTGACCGCCTTGGTGCATTTACTTATTCTCCGGAGGAAGATACTCCGGCAGCAGCTTTTGACGATCAGGTAGATGAAGAACAGAAGAAGCAATGGCAGCAGGAAGTCATGGAACTTCAGGAAGAAGTTATTATAGATGCCAACGAGCGGATGATTGGCAGGGAACTCTATTGTATGATTGAAGGTCAGGTTTCCGGTGAAAACACCTATGTGGGAAGAACTTACCGGGACGCACCGGATATCGACGGTTACATTTTTATCGATACGGATGAAACGCTGATGAGTGGTGATTTTGTAAAGGTAAGGGTAACCGGAGCTTATGAATACGATTTGATAGGAGAGATTGCATGAATTTACCAAATAAACTGACGATATTTCGAGTAATATTAATTCCATTTTTTGTATTCTTTTTACTTGCACCATATTTTCCGGAATATGGAAAATACATTGCAACCGCCATTTTTATCGTGGCAAGTCTGACCGATATGGCAGATGGAAAAATTGCAAGAAAATACAATCTTGTGACAAATTTCGGGAAATTTATGGACCCGTTAGCAGATAAACTCTTAGTATGCTCTGCCATGATCTGTCTTGTGGAGATCGACCGGTTAGCAGCATGGATCGTTATTGTTATTATTGCAAGAGAGTTTATCATCAGCGGATTCCGTTTAGTGGCATCGGATAACGGTATCGTCATTGCCGCAAGTTACTGGGGCAAATTTAAGACCACTTTCCAGATGCTTATGATCATCGCGCTGATCTTGGATTTCCAGAACCGCTACTTCCAGATGCTTGCAACAGCACTGACCTATATTGCATTAATCTTAACGGTCGTTTCCCTGATCGACTACATTGCAAAAAATAAGCAGGTATTAAAAGAGCAGAAATAACAGGAACTAAAATAAAAAATAAATCAGAACGGCAATGATGAATAAATCCATAGAAGAGATAGTAGAATTTTTGATTGACAAAAAATTAACGATTACAACTGCGGAATCCTGTACCGGTGGGCTGATCGCATCTGCGATCGTGGATATTCCGGGCGTATCTGAGATTTTTCACGAGGGATATGTTACCTATTCCAATGATGCAAAGGAACGACTGTTAGGGGTTGCCCCCAAAACCATTTCCGATCATGGGGTAGTCAGCAGCCAGACCGCTGCCGAGATGGCTACGGGTGCCGCAAGAACGGCTCATACCACGATTGCCCTTTCATCCACAGGCGTTGCAGGACCGGACGGCGGTACGAAGGAGCATCCGGTAGGAGACGTATATCTTGGCTGCTGTTACAATGACAGCGTTTTGACACACCATATGCTCGGATGCGGCAGCCGCACCGAAATACGACAGCAGGCAGTAGCAGCAGCATTTTCACTCTTAGAAAAAATGCTGACAGAGGAGAAGATACTATGAGGATCATAGCAGGAACGGCAAGAAGCCTTCCACTGAAAACGATTGAAGGAAAAGACACCAGACCAACCACAGACCGTATCAAAGAGACTTTGTTTAACATCATCCAGATGGATGTTCCAAGAGCTTCTTTTTTAGATCTGTTTGCAGGAAGCGGAGCCATCGGACTTGAAGCATTAAGTCGTGGCGCGAATGAAGCCGTATTTGTGGAAAATAATAAAAAAGCGGCAGACTGTATCGAGGAAAACATCCGTTTTACAAAGTTTACCGAGGAATCCACACTGATGAGGACCGATGTGCTGACGGCACTGTGTCAGTTAGAGGGACGCAAATATTTTGATATTGTATTTATGGACCCGCCTTATGGCAAGGAATTAGAAAAAGAAGTGCTGATCTATCTTGCAACGTCAAAGCTGATCGATGAAGACAGCCTGATCATTGTAGAGATGTCAGACCGGACAACATTTGACTATGTACATGAGCTTGGTTTTACCGTAGAGAAACTGAAAAAATACAAGACCAATATGCATCTGTTTTTAAAACGGGCAGGTCAGAAAGAGGACTGATATGAAAAGAGCAATATATCCGGGCAGCTTTGATCCGGTTACTAACGGACATGTAGACATAATCCTGCGTTCTTCTAAAATTGTGGACAAGCTGATTGTCGGCGTTTTAAACAATAGTGCAAAAAAATCATTGTTTTCGGTTGAGGAACGTGTTAGTATGTTAAAAGAGTTAACAAAAGATTTACCGAACGTAGAGGTTACTTCTTTTGATGGACTTTTAGTTGATTATATGCGGGAAATCGATGCAAGTATCATTGTCCGCGGACTGCGTGCCGTAACGGATTTTGAATATGAATTGCAGATTGCCCAGACAAATCATATCGAGAATACCGATATTGAGACGATATTCTTAACAACGAATCTACAGTATTCCTATCTGAGTTCCACGATCGTGAAAGAGTTTGCTTCCTATGGCGGCGACATTTCTAAGTTTGTTCCGGAACAGTTTGTGGATAGGATTTATGAGAAGTATAATATCAAAAAATAAGGGGTGAAACCATGAGCAGTAAGATTGAACAGATCATTGATGAGATTGAAGAATACATTGACAATTGTAAACCTCATAATTTTTCCAGCAGTAAGATCGTTGTGAATCGTGATGAGATTGACGAACTTTTAACAGAACTTCGTATGAAGACTCCGGAAGAGATCAAGCGTTATCAGAAGATTATCAGCAATCAGGAGGCGATTTTAGCGGATGCCAAAGCAAAGGCAGAGGCAATTATTGCTCAGGCACAGATTAAGACGGATGAATTAGTCAGCGAGCATCAGATCATGCAGCAGGCATATGCGCAGGCAAATGAGGTTGTTATGATCGCAACAAAGCAGGCACAGGATATCTTAGACAATGCCACAAATGATGCAAATAATATCCGTATGAGTGCCATTGCCTATACCGATGATATGCTCAAGAATTTAGAAGCAAGCCTGACAGGTGCGATCGAGACTTCCAAAGCCAGAAGTGAAAGCCTGATCGGTGCTTTGCAGGGCTTTTTAGATATTGTTACAGCTAACCGTGCAGAGCTTGTTCCTGAACAGATTGAACACAGCAAAGAGCAGGGAGCAAAAGAGCAGCCGGCAGAACAGTCCACAGAGGAGTTGCCGGAAATCGATGTAAGTGCAGATCTGTTACAGTAGACGCTGTTATCATTATAATAGATAAAGGTAACAGAGAGCACATCCGAACGTCATAACGGAAAAGAACAGTTTATCCCTGATATAAACAGACATAGACAGGTTCGTGTCTGAGATCATTGAACTGGTCTGGGCAATACCACAGATTCCTCCAAAAGAGGTACAGGTGGTACAGAGTAAGAACATTGCTTCTTTAGAAAAGCCATACCCGGCAATACAGGAGATACCGTTTGTAACTTCTAAGATACTGCCAAATAACAGGCTGACAAAGGGAATACTGTTTTTTAATAGTGAAAGCGGTTTGCATAGAATAGAAAAAATCACAATGTAACCGCATAGTTTGAGCAGGGTTTCAAAACCGTTCATAATTCCGGCATCAATGATTTTAAAGGTAATTTGAGATCTTGATGCCTCATTTTTTTTATCAGAAGCCGTTCCTTTTAAAAACCGCAGCCGGATAGCTGCAAAAAAAAGCGGCGGCAGATAAATGCACAGGATCGCAGGTAGCATATATGCATCACATCCGATACACTGGTGTACCATATAGCCGGTAATAAAGACCGGACTGATGTTGTTACAGACAGAGAGCAGGATCTGTGCTTCCGATGATCTTAGTTGTCCGTTTTCGGATAACTGACCGATGATTTTACTTCCTAACGGGAAGCCAAATAAAAATCCCGCTAACAGCGGATAGACACCGTCCGGCGATACAGGAATGAGTTTTTTGATCACAGGATGCAAGATTCTGCTGAAAAAAGACAGATTATCCGATGCCACCAGAATATAGGAAATAATGGAAAATGGCAGTAATGCCGGTAAAATGCGGTCATACCAGAGTAAAAGACCATTTTTTACACCTTCCATTCCATGCACGGGGTCTATTAACATGTAACACAATATGAAGATAAGTAAGAGTATAAGGTATGATTTTTTCATAGTTAAATATATTAAAAATTAAGAAAGATATGAATTCAGGAGGTAAGAATATGAGAGTATTAGAAAATGTGCAGCCACAAAAAGTATTTTATTATTTTGAGGAACTTGCAGGAATCCCACACGGTTCCTATCATACAAAAGCCATCAGTGACTATTGCATGAACTTTGCAAAAGAACGGGAATTAGAGGCTTATCAGGATGCATATAATAATGTGGTCATTATCAAAGAAGCTACCGCAGGATATGAGAGTGCAGAACCAATCATCCTTCAGGGACATTTAGATATGGTCTGCGAAAAAGAAAACGACACGGAGATCGACTTTGAAAACGAAGGACTGCGTCTTTTTATAGACGGTGAATTCGTAAAGGCAAAAGGAACAACCTTAGGCGGCGATGACGGCATTGCCATTGCTTATGCCTTAGCCATCTTAGATTCTGATGAAATTGCACATCCACGTTTAGAGTGCGTCTTTACCGTAGATGAGGAAGTCGGCATGTTAGGTGCAGAAAAAATTGACCTTTCCATGTTAAAAGGACATCAGGTATTAAATATTGACTCTGATGTAGAAGGAATATTTTTAACAAGCTGTGCGGGCGGAGTGACGGCAGAGTGCAGTTTTCCGTTAGTCTTTGATGAAGCAGAGGGCTTACAATATCGTCTGACCCTGACCGGATTAATGGGCGGTCATTCCGGTGGTGAGATTGATAAGGAACGTGCCAATGCCATTGTAGAGATCGGAAGAATTTTAAAACATTTAGATGATACATTAGAAATGGGCATCTGTGCATTGAACGGTGGCCTTAAAGACAATGCCATTCCAAGAGAGTGCATCTGTGATATCTTAGTCACTCCGGAGGATGAGAAGAAGTTAGAAGATGCAGTTTTCGCACTAAACCGTACGCTGCAAAAAGAATATCAGGCAAGTGATCCTGATATCGTATTAAAATCCGAAAAACTCGGTACAAAAAAGACACAGGTGCTTGGTTACCGTTCCCAGTCAAGAATCCTTTTCTTCCTGCGGAATATGCCAAACGGCATTCAGCATATGAATATGGAGATTCCGGGACTTCCTGAGACTTCACTCAATGCCGGAATTATGAAAATGACAGAGGAAGAATTCTCCGTATCATTTTCCGTAAGAAGCAGCGTCAAGAGCAGAAAAGAAGAAGTGATGGATCGTCTTTCCTATTTATCTGAATTCTTAGGCGGTACGGTCACCTTTACCGGTAATTATCCTGCATGGGAATACAAAAAAGATTCTAAAGTCCGTGAACTGGTTTTAGATGTTTACCGGGATTTATATCAGAAAGAACCAAAGATCGAGGCAATCCATGCCGGCTTAGAGTGTGGAATCCTCTCCGAAAAGATTGAAAATCTGGACTGTGTTTCATTCGGACCGGATAACTTTGACATTCATACACCAAAAGAGAGACTTTCGATCTCATCTACCGAACGTGTATGGAAATTCATTTTAGAGTTTTTGAAAAGAGCAAAATAATTTATGTGGTATCGAAAATTTGCAGTGATCCTGCTGTTTATCTGCCTTGTTGCAGCTGACAGTGCAGGCGTACAGAAGATATTGCAGATTTCTAAAGAAAAGGGAACTGTTACGGAATACAAAGACCCTTACCATACGATCAAAAAAGAAGTATCCTATTTTCCGGTAGCGGAGTCAAAATGGGATGAACGCAAGACGGTCGCTTACGGAGACAGCTTTATGATGGAGCGTACCTACGGTGGAAAAAGAGGACATGAAGGATGTGACATCATGGCATCCTACAACCACAGGGGCGTGTATCCGGTAGTCAGTGTCTGTGACGGTACCTTAGAAAAGATCGGCTGGCTGCCCCAGGGCGGATGGCGGCTTGGCATACGCAGTAAAACCGGTGTCTATTATTACTATGCACACTTGTCCGATTATATGAAAGAATACCAAATCGGAGAGCAGATTCGTGCCGGGGAAGTCATTGGCTTTATGGGAGATACCGGCTATAGTGAGATAGAAGGAACCACGGGAAATTTTGATGTGCATCTTCATTTTGGCATTTATCTAAATGATAAAAACGGAAAAGAATATGCCATCAATCCCTATCAGGTTTTACAGAAATTAGAAAACAAAAAAAGAACACTTACATTCTAGGAGTATTATGATCCGACTGGACAAATATTTAGCCGATATGGGCATTGGAACCCGTTCGGAGGTAAAAAACATCATACGAAAAAAACAGGTCAGCGTCAATGGCATGCCGATAAGCAAGCCCGAAGCAAAGGTTGACATAACAAAAGATACCGTCTGTTATCAGGGAAAAACGGTTGCCTATGAACCCTATGTCTATTATATGTTAAACAAACCGGGCGGCTGTGTTTCGGCAGTCAAAGACAATCTGTATCCGACCGTCCTTTCTTTTATTGAAAATCCAAAGGGCTATAACCTGTTTCCGGTCGGCAGGCTGGATCTTGACACGGAAGGACTCTTGCTGATCACAAATGACGGAACATTAGCCCATGAGCTTCTAAGCCCGAAAAAGCATGTGACAAAGACCTATTTTGCAAAGGTACAGGGAAGAGTTACGAGGGAAGATGTCCAGCGCTTTTCCCTTGGATTAGATATCAAAGAAGAGAAACCGACACTTCCTGCAACCCTTGTTATTGAAAAATCGGATGATATTTCAGAAATCCGTGTCAGCATCACAGAAGGGAAATATCATCAGGTCAAGCGGATGTTTGAAGCGGTCGGAAAACAGGTTCTTTTTTTAAAACGGCTTTCTATGGGAACGTTACAATTAGATGAAACCCTGACTCCCGGAAGCTACCGGGCACTTACCACAGAAGAATTATCTGCACTGAAAAACAGAACAATATAGAGGAAAAACAATGAGTAAAAATATGTTAGAAAATATCCGGGCAGTCATTTTTGACCTAGACGGAACATTAGTAGATTCCATGTGGATGTGGGAATCCATTGATATTGAATTTTTAACCGCACGCGGTTTAGAAATGCCGGAAAATCTGAAATATGAGATAGAAGGTATCAGCTTTGCGCAGACTGCCGACTATTTTATCAAGCGGTTCAACTTAAAGGATACTCCACAGGAACTGATGAAGATCTGGAACGGCATGGCTTATGAAAAATACTGCAAAGAAGTGCCGTTAAAACCGGGAGCGAAGCAGTTCTTAGACTTATTAAAAGAAAAAGAAATCCGTGTCGGCATCGGAACCAGCAATTCCTATGAACTGACCAGAGCCTGTCTAAAGGCACATGATATTTTAGAGGATATTGATTATATCTTAACGTCCGATGAAGTCCCGAATGGGAAACCCGCACCGGACATCTATCTGATGGTAGCAGAACATTTTAATGTTGCCCCGGAGCACTGCATGGTCTTTGAGGATATTCCAAACGGAATGCGGGCAGCGATCAGTGCCGGCATGAAAGTCTGTGGCGTAGAAGATGAATTTTCCACCGAGCAGAATCCATTAAAAAAAGAACTTTCTGATTATTACATTACTTCCTATGAGGAAATTTTAAATGGCACCTATGAGGATCTGACATGAAAAATAAATTTTTACCCATTTGTAAAAAAGATATGGATGAGCGTGGTATTCAGCAACTGGATTTCGTCTATGTGATCGGCGATGCCTATGTTGACCATCCATCCTTTGGACATGCCATCATCAGCCGGGTACTGGAAGCACATGGATATACCGTTGGGATCATTTCACAGCCGGACTGGAAAGATGATCACAGTATTTCTATTTTAGGCGAACCAAGACTCGGCTTTTTGGTTGCCGCCGGAAATATGGACTCTATGGTCAACCACTATACCGTTTCTAAAAAGCGACGTTCCACAGATGCCTATACACCGGGCGGAGTCATGGGAAAGCGGCCGGACTATGCCACCATTACTTATTGTAATCTGATCCGACGCAATTATAAAAAAACACCGATCATCATTGGCGGGATTGAAGCGAGTCTGCGCAGGCTTGCCCACTATGATTACTGGTCAGATTCCTTAAAACGTTCCATTTTATTAGATTCCGGTGCGGATCTGCTCTTATACGGAATGGGAGAGAGAAGCATTGTAGAAGTGGCAGATGCCCTAAACAGTGGGCTTTTGGTTCGTGATATTACATTTATTGATGGAACTGTTTATAAAACAAGAAAAAAAGAAGATATTTATGATGCGATTTTTCTGCCAGACTATTCAGAACTGAAAGCAGATAAAAAGAATTATGCCAAAAGTTTTTATGTGCAATATCAAAATACCGACCCGTTTTCGGGAAAGCGTTTAGCGGAAAGCTATGACTATAAAACCTTTGTGGTACAAAATCCACCGTCTAAGCCGCTGACGATCGAAGAAATGGATGATGTCTATGCACTTCCCTATATGCGCACTTATCATCCTTCCTATGAAAAAGCAGGCGGTGTGCCTGCGATCAGTGAAGTGAAATTCAGTCTCGTCAGCAACCGTGGCTGTTTTGGAGGGTGCAGTTTTTGTGCCTTAACCTTTCATCAGGGCAGGATCATTCAGGTACGAAGCCATGAATCCATTATCGAAGAAGCAAAAATGCTTACGAAGGAACCCGACTTTAAGGGATATATTCACGATGTCGGTGGTCCGACAGCGAATTTCAGGGCACCTGCCTGTAAAAAACAGCTCAAACACGGAGCATGCCCAAACAAACAGTGTCTCTTTCCAAAACCCTGCGACAATCTGATCGCAGACCACAGAGATTACCGGGCACTTTTAAAACAGTTAAGAGCACTTCCGGGGGTAAAAAAAGTCTTTATCCGCTCCGGTATCCGTTTTGACTACCTGCTTGCCGATAAAGACCAGAGCTTTTTGAAAGAATTGTGTGAATATCATGTTTCAGGACAGCTTAAGGTTGCCCCGGAGCATATTTCGGATGCTGTTTTAAAATATATGGGAAAACCGGAAAACAGTGTTTACCGCCGTTTTGTGCAGTCCTATCAGAAGATGAACGAAAAGATCGGGCGAAAGCAGTTCTTAGTACCTTATCTGATGTCCTCGCATCCGGGTTCTACCTTAAAAGAAGCCGTGGAATTAGCAGAATTTTTACGGGATTTCGGATATATGCCGGAACAGGTACAGGATTTTTATCCGACACCTTCCACGCTGTCTACCTGCATGTATTATACCGGAGTAGACCCGCGGACCATGGAACCGGTCTATACGGCAGTGAACCCACACGAAAAAGCCATGCAGCGGGCATTGATCCAGTATCGGAATCCAAAGAATTACGAACTGGTATCGGAGGCACTCCATAAGGCAGGCAGAACGGATCTGATCGGATTTGACAAAAAATGTCTGATCCGTCCGAGAAATATCCAGTCTTCATCATCCACACAAAAGGGTGCTTCCGCCAAAAAACAGCAGAAATCGCAAAAGCAAAAACCGCAGCAGAAAAAGACTATTCGAAATGTCCATAAAAAGAAAAACGGAAAGCAGGCAAGAGAAGCATGAAAGAAATTGTGATCAACGAAAATGAAGCCGGACAACGTCTGGATAAATTCCTAGGCAAACTCTTAAAAGAGGCTCCTGCCAGCTTTTATTATAAGATGCTCCGAAAAAAGAATATTGTCTTAAACGGCAAAAAAGCAACTGGAAATGAGAAATTAACTGCCGGAGATTCGGTAAAATTATTCCTTTCGGATGAGACTTTTGAAAAATTTGCAGGAAAACAACAGACGAAAGATCCGGTTGTTTCCGTTCCGCATATTTCACTAGAAATCGTCTATGAGGATCACGATATCCTTGCCATCAACAAACCGGCGGGAATGCTTTCCCAAAAAGCGAAAAAAGAAGATATTTCCGCAAATGAATATATATTACAATATCTTTTAGAAAGTGGTACAATAACAAGAGAGAGCCTGCATACGTTTAAACCATCGGTCTGCAACCGGTTAGACCGCAACACATCGGGAATCTTAGTTGCAGGAAAGACCCTGAATGGATTGCAGCAGATGAGCAAAGCCTTTCGGGAACGCAGTATGGAAAAATATTATCTTGCGATCGTCGCAGGGCATATTTCCAAGCCAAGACGGATCGAAGGTTTTTTAAAAAAGGATGAGAAAAACAATCAGGTCACCATACTTTCTGAGCCTTCTAATGATGCAAAGCCGATCATTACCGAATATCGTCCCTTAAAGCTCGTTGGTCAGGTAACTTTACTTGAAGTTCATCTGATCACCGGAAGAAGCCATCAGATCCGTGCACACTTAGCATCGATTGGTCACCCTGTTATTGGCGATACCAAATACGGAAATCCGAGGCTTAACCGGGAATTTTTAAAAAATGCAGGTGTGACACATCAGTTATTACATGCATACCGCCTGTTTTTAGCCGATGGGACCAAGATACAGGCAGATGCCCCGAAAGAATTTGAACGTGCCTTAGAATGTCAAAAGACAGGCAGAGAAAAATAAGAGGTGGAGAACATGAATATTTATATCTTAAGACATGGAGAAACCAACGGAAACAAAGCAGGAAGAATCCAGGGAAGTACCGATATTCCGTTAAATGAATACGGCATTGAATTAGCTAAGATCACAAGGGACGGCATCGAAAAAGAGGGACTTCAATTTGATATTATTTATGCAAGTCCGCTATCAAGAGCCCGTAAAACGGCTGAGATCGTCCGTGGTACACATACAACCGAAATCGTCATTGATGACCGGATCATTGAGATGAATTTTGGAAAAGCAGAAGGTATGCTGATAAAAGATATTAATGAAAAACCGGAAAATCAGAATCTGAAATACTGTTTTAACATTCCATCGAAATATCAGGCAAAAGACGGAGCCGAAAGCTATGAACATATTATGGCAAGGGCCAAAGATTTCTTAGAAGACGAACTGCGACCGTTAGAGCATACTTATGAAAATGTACTGGTCGTCTGCCACGGAGCATTGATCCGTGCTTTATTACTCAACGTCTTAGGTTGGGATATTGACCGTTACTGGGAGATTCATCAACCAAACTGCTGTATGAATTTAGTGACCTTAAAAGACGGAAAATTTAACCTCGCCTATATGGAAAAAATTTATTACGAAGGTGATATTGCCGCGAAAGGAATCCTGTAATGCCAACTTGGAATTCAAGAGGTTTAAGAGGTTCAACCTTAGAAGAATTTATCAACCGGACCAATGAAAAATATGCCGAACACGGACTTGCCCTGATCCAGAAAGTACCGACACCGATCACACCGATCAATATCGACAAGGCAACCAGACACATTACCCTTGCTTATTTTGACCAGAAGAGTACCGTAGACTATATCGGTGCCGTACAGGGGATTCCGGTCTGTTTTGATGCCAAAGAATGTCATACAGATACCTTTCCGCTTGCCAATATTCATCCGCATCAGGTGCAGTTTATGGAGGATTTTGAAAAACAGGGCGGTATCTCCTTCCTTTTGATTTCCTTTACGCACAAAGATGAATTCTATTATCTGCGTCATCAAAAGCTCATGGAATTCTGGAATCGTATGGAGACAGGCGGACGGAAAAGTTTTCGCTATGAGGAATTAGAAAAAGACTTCTTTTTAAAAGGAAAAGGCGTGATCTTAGTTCCGTATTTAGACGGTATCCAAAAAGACTTAGAAATTCGGGAATAAACGTAAGAAGCAGGGATTGACTTTTTTTCTAATGTAACATATAATAAATCAAGTTTAATATATTATCAAGGTAGCACGTTACCACAATAAAGTGTCGGAGGAAAAAAGCATGAGAAGAGAATTATTACATACACCGGAAGGTGTCCGCGATATCTACAACGGAGAATGCGATAAAAAACAGCGCATAGAGCAGGAACTCCACCAGACGTTTTTAAGTTTCGGTTATCATACGATCCAGACTCCGACGTTTGAGTTTTTTGATGTATTCAATCGGGAGATCGGCACCATCCCATCCAAAGATTTATATAAGTTTTTTGACCGTGAAGGAAATACTTTAGTACTGCGTCCGGATATGACTCCATCCATCGCAAGAGCAGCCGCAATGTATTTTGGCGAGGAAACTATGCCGATCCGACTCTGCTATGCCGGAAATATTTTTATCAATAATAACAGTTATCAGGGCAGATTAAAGGAATCCACACAGCTTGGTGCAGAGCTGATCGGAGATGACTCGATCGAAGCAGATGCAGAAATCCTTGCGATGGCAGTCGAATGTCTGAAAAAGGCAGGCTTGGAAAAATTTCAGATCAGTATCGGTCATGCCGGATTTTTAAAAGGACTGATGGAAGAAGCAGGACTAAATGAAGAACAGGAAGAGGAACTGCGGGAACTGATCTCTAACAAGAATTTTTTCGGTGTGGAGGAGTTCATCGGTACACTGGAGATTGCCGAAGACTTAAAGGAACTTTTTACCCTCTTAGGCGGTTTTTATGACAGTCCAAAGCAGTTTGATAAGATTCAGAAAAAAGCAGCACCATATCAAAAGAGTGCTTCTGCTTTAGCTTACTTAAAGGATCTGCATGAAGTGTTAAAACTCTATCAGGCAGAACGTTATATTTCCTATGAACTTGGTGCGCTCAGCGACTACCATTATTATACCGGTATTATTTTTTCCGGCTATACCTTCGGAACGGGAGAACCGATTGTAAAGGGCGGACGTTATGATAAACTCTTAAAGTATTTTGGCAAGGATGCACCTGCCATTGGTTTCGCCATTGCCTCCGACCAGCTTTTAGCCGCTATCCAGAGACAAAAGACAGAAATAACAACAGACAAAGACTATCAGCTTTTGCTTTATCCGAAACAGCTTCAAAAAGAAGCCATCCTAAAGGCACAGGAATTGAGAAAAAACGGAGCTTTGATAGAATTGTTATGTATGGATGAGACCAAGAGCAAAGAGGACTATCAGGCATATGCCGGCAGAACCGGAATGACAAAGATTACATATATGGACGGAGAATAAAAATGGAAGATATGAGATATTTAACGTTTGCTTTAGGGAAAGGCAGATTAGCAAACCAGACCTTAGAAACCTTTGAAAAAATAGGCATTACTTGTGAAGAGATGAAGGACAAAAAGACCAGAAAGCTGATTTTTGTCAATGAAGAATATAAGCTGCGTTTCTTCTTAGCCAAAGGGCCGGATGTTCCCACCTATGTGGAATACGGTGCCGCGGACATTGGAATTGTCGGAAAAGACACGATCTTAGAAGAAGGACGCAACATCTACGAAGTCTTAGACTTAGGCTTTGGAAAATGTAAAATGTGTGTCTGCGGACCAAAAGAAGCCGAAGAACTGTTAAAGCACCGGGAACAGATTCGTGTTGCAACCAAATATCCGAAGATCGCAAAGGATTATTTTTATAATAAAAAGCATCAGACCGTGGAGATCATCAAGTTAAACGGCTCGATCGAGTTAGCCCCGATCGTCGGACTTTCCGAAGTGATCGTAGACATTGTAGAGACCGGTTCTACTTTAAGGGAAAACGGACTTTCTGTCTTAGAAGAAGTCATACCGTTATCTGCAAGAATGGTGGTCAACCAGGTCAGCATGAAGATGGAAAATGAACGTATTACAAAGCTGATTACCGACTTAAAGTCCGTATTGAGCAGTCAGGAGGTTTAAGATGAAGATCTTAACGTTAACAGAAGAAAGTAAAACAGATATCTTAGAAAATCTTTTAAAGCGTAGTCCGAACAGTTATGGCAAATTTGAAAGCCAGGTAGCCGAGATCATAGAAAATGTACGGGCAAAAAAAGACGCTGCATTATTTGACTATACCAGACGTTTTGACGGTGCCGACATCAGTGCCGATACCATTTTAGTCACCGATGCGGAAATCAAAGAAGCCTATGAAAATGTTGATGCAAAGCTGTTAGAGGTCATCAAAAAAGCATTGGTCAACATCCGTACCTATCACGAAAAACAAAGACAGTACAGTTGGTTTGATTCGGAAGAAAACGGCATCCTCTTAGGTCAGAAAGTAACGCCATTACAGAGAGTCGGTGTCTATGTACCGGGTGGCAAGGCAGTCTATCCATCCAGTGTACTGATGAACGTCATGCCGGCAAAAGTAGCAGGCGTGGATGAGATCATTATGACCACCCCTCCGGGAAAAGACGGTAAAATCTGTGCTTCTACCTTAGTTGCCGCAAAAGAAGCCGGTGTAGACCGCATTTATAAAGTGGGTGGTGCACAGGCAATCGCAGCACTTGCTTTTGGAACCGAAAGCATCCCTAAAGTAGATAAGATCGTAGGACCGGGAAACATCTATGTAGCACTTGCAAAAAAAGCCGTATTTGGTCATGTCAGCATTGATTCGATCGCAGGACCGAGTGAGATCTTAGTCTTAGCAGATGAGACTGCCAATCCGCGTTTTGTTGCCGCAGACCTGTTATCACAGGCAGAGCATGATGAAATGGCATCTGCGATCCTTGTGACCACAAGCAAAACTTTAGCAGAAGAAGTCTCTAAAGAGATCGATGCATTTGTAAAACAGCTTTCAAGAAAAGAGATCATCCAGAAGTCTTTAGACCAGTATGGTTATATTTTAGTGGCAAAGGATGACGCAGAGGCGATCCAGACCGCAAACGAGATTGCTTCCGAGCACCTTGAGATCGTGATGAAAAATCCATACGAAGTTATGACGAAGATCCGCAATGCCGGTGCTATTTTCTTAGGAGAATACAGCTCGGAGCCGTTAGGCGATTACTTTGCAGGTCCAAACCATGTACTGCCAACCAACGGAACCGCTAAATTTTTCTCTCCGTTAAGCGTAGATGACTTCATTAAGAAATCCAGTATCATTTCTTATTCAAAAGAGGCATTAGAGCCTGTTTATAAGGATATTGTACAGTTTGCGGAATGTGAACAGTTGACGGCACACGCAAATTCGATTAAAGTAAGATTTGAGGATTAAGGAGGAATACCCGGATGAATACAGCACGAACTTCAAGTGAAGTCCGAAAGACGAAAGAGACGGACATTCAATTAGATCTGAATATTGACGGAAGCGGTGTCTATGAGGTGGATACCGGGATCGGTTTTTTTGACCATATGTTAGAGGGATTTTCAAGGCATGGTTTTTTTGACCTGAAACTTCAGGTAAAAGGGGACCTTCATGTAGATTCCCATCATACGATCGAAGATACCGGAATTGTCCTTGGAACGGCGATCAAGAATGCCTTAGGCAAAAAAGAAGGCATCCGCCGCTACGGAAGCTGTATCCTGCCAATGGATGAAACACTTGTCCTCTGTGCCTTGGATTTATCGGGAAGACCTTATTTTTCCTTTGATGGAACTTTTGATACACCACGCGTAGGAGAATTTGATACGGAGATGGTGCGTGAATTTTTCTATGCCATATCCTATACCGCCGGCATGAATCTGCATATGAAGGTATTATCCGGCACAAACAGCCATCATATCATTGAGGCATTATTCAAGGCATTTGCGAAAGCATTAGATGAAGCGGTCACGACGGACCCGCGGATTCATGATATACTATCTACGAAAGGCAGTCTGTAAAAATGAGAGAATATAAAAATCTGGTTGCAACCTTATATTTAAAAAACGGAAAGGCAGTCAAAAGCATTGATAATTTAGAGGAACTTGAAGACACAAAGAACCTGATCAAATTGTATAATGACAGCGGCATTGATAAGATCCTGATCTATGACCTTTCTACGGAAGATGAGGAGCACGAACTGAATATCCATACCATCAAAGAGTTAAACCGTCTGTTAGAGATTCCGCTTTGTGCAGGAGGTAACATTAACCGCTTAGAGGATGTCAAGAAACTGATCTATGCCGGATGTAAGGAAGTTATTTTAAATGGTTCAAAACCTTCTACCGCCCAGCTTGCGATGGAGGCGAGCAAACGTTTCGGTAAGGAAAAGATCATCATCTCCTTAAAGAATGTGGATTACATCTTTAAACATCAGAAAGAACTTCAGGAGAGTGTACATGAGATTCTGGTTATGAATCAGGAAATCTTAGATTCCGTAGAAAATCTGACCGACATCATCTATTTGGTTGAGCAGAACGAGCTGGATATGGATAAATTGACCACACTCTTAAAAAGAGACAATGTGCGTGGTATCTGTGGAGAGTTCATCAATGATTTAGAGACAGACATTATGAAGTTAAAGACAGAGCTGTCCCGTAATGGCATCAAGATGGATAATTTTGACCCTGCGATCAGTTGGGAGAACTTAAAGAAAAATTCGGACGGTCTGATCCCGGTCATTGTACAGGATTATACGACCAACGATGTGTTAATGTGTGCTTATATGAACGAAGAAGCGTTCCACGCTACGATCAACTGTGGAAAAATGACCTACTACAGCCGAAGCCGTCAGGAACTTTGGATGAAGGGTGAGACTTCCGGACATATTCAGTATGTGAAAGAATTAACAGCCGACTGTGACTTTGATACGATACTTGCAAAAGTGTCACAGGTAGGGGTTGCCTGCCATACCGGCAATCCTAGCTGCTTTTTCAATGAGATCGTCAAGAAAGAGTATATTGAAAAAAATCCATTAAAAGTATTTGAAACGGTTTATAATATTATTGAAGACCGCAAAAATAATCCAAAAGAAGGTTCTTACACCAACTATCTTTTTGACAAAGGGATTGACAAAATTCTGAAAAAAGTGGGTGAAGAGTGTACGGAAATTGTGATTGCCGCAAAAAACCCGGACCCGGAAGAAATCAAATACGAGATTTCAGATTTTCTCTATCATGTCATGGTATTAATGGTAGAAAAGGGTGTGACCTGGGAGGAAATCACACAGGAATTGGCACAGCGGTAGAGCCATGTCAGCAACCGTATGCAGCATAGAACATATGATAGGAAAAATATGAGAAAATTAGCATTAAGTGATGAAATTTTAATGAAAATAGACAAGCCCGTCCGATACATCGGGCATGAGTTAAACAGTGTCGTAAAGAATCCTGAGGACGTAGACATCCGTTTTGCCATGTGCTTTCCGGATGTCTATGAGATTGGAATGTCACATTTAGGCATCCAGATCCTTTATGATATGTTTAACCGGAGAGAAGATGTATACTGCGAGAGAGTCTATTCCCCGTGGCCGGATCTGCATCAGATCATGAAAGAGCAGCATATTCCGCTGTTCGGACTCGAATCACAGGAACCACTGACGCATTTTGACTTTATCGGGATCACCATCCAATATGAAATGTGTTATACCAATATCTTACAGATCTTAGATCTAGCACAGATCCCACTTTTAGCAAAAGAGCGTGAACGGGATATGCCGTTTGTCATTGGCGGAGGACCATGTACCTACAATCCGGAGCCTTTGGCAGACTTTTTTGATTTATTCTATATTGGCGAAGGTGAAACAAGCTATGATGCTTTATTAGATCTGTATAAAGAGTGGAAAAAAGGAGATGCCTCGAGAGAAGCCTTTTTGCATCAGGCGGCAAAGATACCGGGAATCTATGTTCCGTCACTCTATGAAGTCAGCTATAAAGAAGATGGAACGTTAGCCTCTATGGAACCGGTATATGACGATATCCCCAAAAAAATCGAAAAACAGGTAGTAACGGAACTGACTGCCAGCGTCTATCCGGACAAACCGGTCGTACCGTTTTTGAAAGTGACACAGGACCGTGTCGTATTAGAGGTACAGCGTGGCTGTATCCGCGGCTGCCGTTTTTGTCAGGCGGGTATGATCTATCGTCCGCTCCGTGAAAAAGATGTAGAGCGTCTGAAACGTCAGGCAGACATCATGTTAAAGAATACCGGGTATGAAGAGATTTCCTTAAGCTCTTTAAGTACCAGTGATTATCGGGAATTAGAGGATCTGATCAACTACCTGATCGAACATCATGGAAAGGAACATGTGAATATTTCCCTTCCGTCTCTGCGTGTAGATGCATTTTCCTTAGACGTTATGGGAAAAGTACAGGATATTAAAAAGAGCAGTCTGACGTTTGCACCGGAGGCAGGCTCCCAGAGACTTCGTGATGTCATTAACAAAGGTTTGAACGAAGAGATTATCCTACATGGATGCGGACTTGCCTTTGAAGGTGGCTGGAACAAGGTAAAACTTTACTTTATGCTTGGACTTCCGACAGAACAGGTCGATGATATGAAAGCCATTGCAGAACTTGCAAACAGGATCGCTGTCCGCTATTATGAGATCCCAAAAGATCAAAGAAACGGAAAATGCCAGATTACGGTCAGCACTTCTTTCTTTGTGCCAAAACCGTTTACACCGTTCCAGTGGTCACCGATGTGTACCAAAGAGGAATTCTTAAATCGTGCCAAAATCGTCAACGATACCGTAAAAGATCAGTTGAACCGCAAGAGTATCAAGTATAACTGGCATCAGGCAGATGTTACCGTATTAGAGGGTATTTTTGCAAGAGGTGACCGCCGTCTCAGCAAGGCTATTTTAAAAGCCTATGAAGAAGGCTGTATTTTTGATGCCTGGGGCGAATACTTTGACAATGAGAAATGGATGCAGATTTTTGAGGACTGCGGCATTGATCCTGATTTTTATACGATCCGCCCAAGAGAAACCGACGAGCTGTTCCCTTGGGATTTCATCGATGCCGGCGTGACCAAAGAATTTTTGATCCGCGAGTGGGAAACGGCACGATCCGAGGTCGTCACCCCGAACTGCAGAGAACGCTGTTCCGGCTGTGGTGCAAGAAAATATAAACGAGGTGTCTGCTATGAAAATTAGAATTAAATTCCGAAAATATGGTGCCTTAAAATTTGTCGGACATCTGGATATGATGCGTTATTTTCAAAAGGCACTAAAACGTGCCGGCATCGACATGAAGTATTCCGAAGGCTTTAACCCTCATATGATCATGTCCTTTGCTGCACCGCTTGGTGTCGGGATCACCAGTGACGGAGAATATTTTGACATTGAGGTACTTTCTACGAAGTCAACGGCAGAATCCTTAAAGATCTTAAACGAAGCCATGGTCGAAGGCGTGGAAGTGACCTCTTACGTTGCATTACCGGATACCGCGAAAAAATCCATGTCTTTAGTTGCGGCAGCAGACTATGAGATCTTCTATAAAGAAGGTTATGAAATTCCAAGATCGGTTGCAGAATTTACGGAGATCTATCGGAATTTCTACGAAAAACAGTCCGAAATCCTGATCGTCAAAAAGACAAAAAAGAGTGAACGTGAAATGGACTTAAAGCCATTGATCTATGACTTTCAGGTTCAAAACCGAAACGCTGCACCGGTATTCTACTTAAAGGTCTGTACCGGAAGTGTGGACAATATCAAACCGGAGTTAGTGCTTGCTTCCATGTTTGAATCAGCGGGACTGACCTATCATCCTGAAGCAATGCAGATCCATAAATTAGAGACCTATACCAAAAATGAGCAGGGTGATTTCATCCCGCTGGATGCCCTTGGAGAGAACATTGTCTGAGCGGATCATCATTACGAAAGCACCTTTAAAAGAAGGATGGGGGCAGGAATTTTGGATTGCGGCGGCCTTTGATGAAAAGCGCATGACGCAGATTCAGGCAGAAGCCGTCTCAAAGTCCTCGATCCTTGGAAATATCTACATCGCAAAAGTAGAAAATATTGCACAAAACATTCAGGCAGCCTTTGTGGATATTGCAAAGGGTGTCTCCTGTTTTTTGCCCTTAGAAGAAGCAAAAAATGCTGTTTTTACGAAAAAGAACGGAAAAAAAGACTTATGCATCGGTGATGAACTTCTCGTGGAAGTAACCAGAGAAAAGCAAAAGAACAAACCTGCTTCGGTCTCTGCAAATCTGAACTTTTCCGGGAAATACCTGATACTGACGACCGGAAACCATCTTTTGGGTATTTCTAAAAAACTGCATGCGACAGAGCGGGAACGTTTGCAGGCATTGTTAAAAGATCAGATCACCGATACCTTTGGGATCGTCGTGCGTACCGCCGCAAAAGATGCTTCCGATGAAGAGATTTTAAAGGAATTAGAAATGTTAACAAAGCAGTGTCACGCCTGCCTGCAAGGGGCAATGCACCGGACTGCTTTTACACGGTTGCGGGAAGCCCCGCCTTTTTATCTGCAATTTTTAAAAAACCGTAATCTCACGGAAGTGCAAAAGATCACGACTGATATTCCCAGTGTACATGAAGTGCTTTTACAACACCTTCAAGATACGAAAGAGGCTGAAAAACTACACCTTTATACCGATACACAGGTATCCCTTTTTGCACTTTACAGTCTGACACATGAACTGGAACGGGCATTACACAGACAGGTCTGGCTGCCGTCCGGTGCCTATTTAGTCATTGACCCGACCGAAGCATTGACGGTCATTGATGTGAACAGCGGAAAAAACATCAAAAAGAAAGCCAGAGAGGAACTGGTCTTTTCCGTGAACGTTGAAGCAGCCCATGAGATAGCAAGACAGCTTATTTTAAGGAATATTTCCGGCATCTGTATCATTGATTTTATTGATATGAAAGAAAAAGAACACCGGGAAGAGTTAATGCATATCCTGCGGATGGACTTAAAAAAAGACAAAGTTCCCGCCACACTGGTTGACATTACACGCTTAGGATTGGTAGAATTAACAAGGAAAAAAGTACAGAAAAGCCTAAAAGAACAATTACAAGGAGATGTCTCTGATGAAAAGTAAATTTCCAAAAAAACTTCTGGCATGTCTTTTTAAGCTTGCCGGCATTTATTATGCACTTTATATAGGAGTATGGACGATGGGAATCCATAATCTCTATGCGACGATACAGGAACTTCTTGCGGGAAATCTGAGCATTACCAGCCTGCAATTTGTAAAAAATGTGGTTGCTTTTGTCTTTTCCCTTTCTGCAGCAGGAGCAATCTGGTGTGTGGGCGACATTTTATGCAGCAAATTCAAGGATTCCCCTGAGGAATAGCGGTTGACCTCTATCCTTAAACTTGTTAAAATAATATTAAAGATATGATCATTTAAGTATAACTGAAGGAGTGATATTATGCCTGATACAAATGAAAAAATGAAATTCCGTTATAACAATAAGGAACAGCGGAACATAAAAATGAATACGTTTTTGACCATGGGATTTGCTGTTTTATATTTAGAAATGGCAGCTTATCTGATCCTGCAGATGACACGGGGCAACGCCGGAAAGGTAGAAACCATTGTAAAATGCGGTATCATTGTGGCTGCGATCATAGCAAATGTCATCTGTTTTAAAGTCAGACCATCCTGGGAACAGTATAAGATCATCATGACCTTAGAATACAGTATCATCTATCTGATGATGGTCTTTGATGCCCGCAGTGAATTCTTAACGTTCACTTTACTTGGACTGCTGGCAACTTTTATTGCATATTTTGACAAAAAATTAATTTATATCGCGGCAGGAATCTTCAGCTTTGATTATGTGGTCGGTGTGATCATCCGCTGTCAGAGACACCTGTTAGATAACGGTTTTGAACTGGCATGCACCATGATCATGTTCTTTATGGCCTTCTATACGATCATCCGGGTAGGCACGATCGCAGAACTGTTTAACACCCATGCCCTTGTTTCCATAGAAGAACAGCAAAAGACCCAGACTTCTATGTTAGACAGTATCCTGAACATTTCTAAAACGGTCCGCAGTGAAACGTCAAAGAGCAATGACATGGTGGACGGACTGGTAGAGTCTACGGAAACCGTGGCTCACAGCATGAAAGAGATTTCAGATGCTGCAAGTGTCACAGCAGAAAATATCTACGAACAGAGCACGATGACGCAGACGATACAGGAAGCCATTGACGAAACCGTGGAACACTCCAAGAATGCCGTAGATGCTGCTATGGATTCCGACCGGGATTTAAAAAACAGTATTAAAATTGTCAAAGATCTTCAGACACAGGCCGAACGGATCACACAGACGAACGAAAAAGTCAACACTTCCATGGCCGGATTACAGACGCGTACAAAGGCAGTGGAAGAAATTACCGGTATGATCTTTAGTATTTCAAGCCAGACAAACCTCTTAGCCTTAAATGCCTCGATCGAGAGTGCAAGAGCAGGAGAAGCCGGCAGAGGATTTGCCGTTGTCGCAGATCAAATCCGTGAATTATCGGAACAGACGAGACAGTCCACCGAAGAGATTTCAAAGATCATTCAGGAACTGAATGAAAACGCCGAAGAAGTCGTTACCATTATTGATGAATCCGTCAAGGCGGCAGACAGCCAGAGTACGATGATCTTAGATGCTGCACAGAGTTTTGAAAAAATGGATACCAATATTTCCGGTCTGATCGAAGATATCCAGGAGATCAGTGCAAGGATTGAAAAGTTAGCGGATTCTAATAACCAGATCGTAGAAAACATATCACAGTTATCTGCAACCACAGAGCAGGTAACCGCAAGTGCAGAGCAGGCAAACGGCTTAAGCGAGCACAATTTAGAGCTTGCAAAGAGTACCAAGGATGCCATTGAACTGATCGAAACGACAACCGGAGGTTTAGACCAGTATCTTTCTTAGATTTTCTGTTTGGAGCAGAACCGAAAAAAACAGGAAAGGTATTGGAAAGTTACCTTGGAAATTCGGTATTGAAAATTGTAGAAAAACAGTTGACGTAATATCCTGCTTATGCTATGATAATTGAGTATGCCGCACAGCGAGGTTCTAAGTCTGCGTTTGCAGCACCAAAACTGGCGAGTAATGATAAATAGGAGGTGCCTTATGTACGCAATTATTGCAACAGGTGGTAAACAGTACAAAGTTTCCGAAGGCGATATCATTAATGTTGAAAAACTTGGTGTTGAAGCTGGAGAGACAGTTACATTTGACCAGGTTTTAGCAGTAAGCGATAATGAGATGAAAGTCGGAAGTCCATTCGTTGACGGAGCAAGCGTAACAGCTTCTGTAGTTGAGAACGGAAGAGGAAAGAAAGTTATCGTTTACAAATATAAGAGAAAAACCGGTTACCATAAGAAAAATGGTCACAGACAGGCGTATACAAAAGTTAAGATTGAAAAGATCAACGCTTAAGCCTGAAATCTTATGATCGAGATTACAGTTTACAGAAATCAGAACAACCTGTATACAGGATTTGACTGTATCGGACATGCAGGCTATGCCAATGCAGGGGAAGATGTGGTGTGTGCCGGTGTATCTGCACTGGTCATCAATACCATTAATTCCATCGGCAACCTGACAGAAGAAGCCTTTTCAATCGATACCGATGAAGAGAGCGGTCAGATTGTTTTCCGATTAGAAAAACCGTCAGAACATGACAGCTTTTTACTCATACAGTCAATGACACTTGGCTTACAGGAAATTATGAATCAATACGGTAATGAATTTATTACATTAGACTTCGAGGAGGTGTAAGATATGTTAACAATGAACCTTCAGTTTTTTGCTCATAAAAAAGGAATGGGTTCTACAAAGAACGGTAGAGATTCCGAATCCAAGAGATTAGGTGCAAAAAGAGCAGACGGTCAGTTTGTAAAAGCCGGTAACATTTTATACAGACAGCGTGGAACCAGAATTCATCCTGGTACAAACGTAGGTATCGGTGGCGATGATACATTATTCGCTTTAGCAGATGGAATCTTAAGATTCGAGAGAAAAGGAAGAGATAAGAAACAGGCTTCCGTATATCCGGTTGAGAGCAAATAATCATGGATAGTTAGTAGACCCGACTGTATAGCCGGGTCTATTTTGTCATTTATTGAAAAATGAGGTAAAAAATTATGTTTGCAGACCGTGCAAAAATTATCATAAAATCAGGAAAAGGCGGAGATGGACATGTCTCTTTCCGCCGTGAAAAATATGTGCCAAACGGCGGACCGGACGGTGGCGACGGAGGAAAAGGCGGAGATATCATCTTTGTGGTAGACAAGGGTATGAATACGCTGTCTGATTACCGGCACCGCAGAAAATTCGCTGCGGAGAACGGCGAAGAGGGCGGTAAGCGAAACTGCCATGGAAAAAAGGGTGCCGATCTGATCTTAAAAGTTCCGGAGGGTACGATCATCCGGGATGCCGAAAGCGACAAAGTCATTGCAGACATGTCCGGCGACAACCAAAGACAGATCGTCTTACGGGGCGGTAACGGCGGACTTGGAAACCAGCACTATGCAACCTCAACGATGCAGGCACCAAAATATGCAAAACCGGGACAGGAAGGCATTGAAATAGAAGTACGTTTAGAGCTGAAAGTCATTGCGGATGTCGGTTTAGTAGGATTTCCAAATGTCGGAAAATCCACATTTTTAGCAAGAGTGACCAATGCACAGCCAAAGATCGCCAACTATCACTTTACAACCTTAAATCCAAATCTCGGTGTTGTAGATATGGAAGACGGTGGATTTGTCATTGCAGATATTCCGGGACTCATTGAAGGTGCTTCCGAGGGAGTCGGACTTGGTCATGAATTCCTTCGCCATATCGAGCGTACCAAAGTCATGATCCATATGGTAGATGCAGCTTCCGTAGAAGGACGCGATCCAATCGAAGACATCCTTGCGATCAATCGTGAATTAGAGGCATATAACCCGAAATTGTTAGAAAAACCGCAGGTCATTGCTGCGAATAAGATCGATGCCATTTATGAAGGCGAAAATGAGATCATCGAAAATCTCCGTAAAACCTTTGAACCGGAAGGCATCGAAGTCTATCCGATCTCTGCGGTCAGCGGAAAAGGTGTGAAAGAACTGTTATTTGCAGTAAAGGCACTCTTAGCAGAATGTCCGCAGGATACGATCGTGTTTGAACAGGAATTCTTCCCGGAACTCTGTCAGGAAGACGAAGAACCATACACGGTAGTCTTTGACGAAGAGGATGAAGTCTATGTCGTAGAAGGTCCAAGCATCGAAAAAATGTTAGGATATACGAACATTGATTCGGAAAAAGGATTTTTATTCTTCCAGAAATTCTTAAAACAGCAGGGAATTTTAAAGGAATTAGAAAAATTAGGAATTGAAGAAGGCGATACCGTGCGTATGTACGGACTGGAATTTGATTATTATAAATAGAGGAAAAGATATGAACAGTAAACAACGAGCTTATTTAAAAAGCCTTGCAAGCACTATGAATCCTATTTTTCAGGTGGGAAAGGCAAGCCTGACTCCGGAGATCGTGACTGCGATCGACGAAGCACTGGAAAAAAGAGAATTGGTAAAGGTATCGGTACTGAGAAACTGTATTGATGACCCGCGCATCATTGCAGAGGCAATTGGAGAACGGACGCATTCTGAAGTCGTTCAGGTGATCGGAAAGAAAATGATTTTTTACCGTCCATCCAAAAAAGATCCAAAAATTGAATTACCAAAATAAGAGGTTCACATGAAAAAAACAGGGATTATGGGAGGTTCTTTTAACCCCATCCACGTCGGACATCTAGAGATTGCCGAATGTGCATGGAAAGAATACGGTCTGGACGAAATACTCTTTATCCCCAACTATTGTCCGCCACACAAGGACAGCAGTGAGATGTTAGATGCCAAAAGCCGTTTAGATATGGTAAAATTAGCGATTCAGGGACATCCCAATTATACGGTTACAGACAGAGAAATTCAAAAAGGCGGGTTAAGTTATACCTATCTGACCATAAATGAATTAAAGGCAGAAGAACCTGATACGGAATTTTATTTCCTGATGGGAGCCGATTCCCTTGCGGATTTTCGGAAATGGTCACATGCGGAGGTGATCGCTTCTAAATGCCATATCTTAGCAGCTATGCGGGATGAATTAGGCGATGAGGATGTCAAGCAGATCGCAGATGAGCTTTCTTTGGAATACCAGGGAGATTTTTCTCTTTTAAAAATTCCTCCAACAGACATTTCCTCCACGCAGATCCGAAAAGATATCCGAATGGGGAACAGTATTTCCGGAAAGGTTCCAAAAGCCGTAGAAGACTATATCTTAATACACCGTTTATACTCCCAAAAACAGAATACAGAAGGATAGGACAAAACTATGAATGAAATTTTTACAAATATTCAGATGCAGTTAAAAGAAGAATTAGATGAAAAACGCTATGAACACACCATCGGTGTCATGTATACGGCAGCAAGCCTTGCCATGCGCTACGGTGTGATGATGCATCAGGCGATCTTAGCAGGACTGTTGCATGACTGTGCCAAAGCAATTCCAAACGATGAAAAATTAGAGCTTTGCAAAAAATACGGCATTATCGTAAGTGACGTAGAGCGTGAAAATCCATCTTTACTGCATGCAAAACTCGGTGCTTATATCGCAAGAGAAAAATACGGGGTTATGGATGATGAAGTACTGCATGCCATCTATGTGCATACCACCGGAGAGCCGGGAATGAGTACCTTAGATAAGATCCTTTTTGTTGCCGATTATATTGAACCAAACCGTGACAGCCAGCCGAACTTAGAATATGTTCGTAAGATTGCTTTCTGGGACTTGAATCAGGCAATGGAGGGTATTTTATATGATACCTTAGAGTATTTAAAGAAAAGTGATAAACAGATCGATTCCATGACGCAGAAAACCTATGAATACTATGCGTCAACCAAAGAATCTTAAAACAGGAGGAATAGCATGAACCAGTCAGCAGAAATGGTAAAAATCGCTGCGAAGGCATTAGAAGATAAAAAAGCGGAAGATATCCGCGTGATCGATATCCGTGAGATCTCAACGATTGCAGATTTTTTTGTGATCGCAAACGGAACTAACGCAAATCAGCTCGCCGCTATGCGCGATGCAGTAGATGAAGAGCTCTACAAAGCCGGATATCATACCAAACAGGTAGAAGGGAATCAGAACTCCACATGGATCCTGATGGATTATAATGATATTATCGTACACATCTTTTCTAAAGAAGACCGTCTGTTCTATAATCTAGAGCGTATGTGGACGGATGGAAAACAGATTGATGTGAACCAGCTTTAATCAGCCAATATCTATCATTTTCATACATTTTTAAAAGTCCGGCTGTCTGAACAAAAAAGTTCAGTATGCCGGCTTTTTTTGAAACTTTTTCCCCCTTTCATTCGTATTATTATCAGATAAGGAAAAGAGAAGAGACAGGTACCTATGGAAAAAACACAGTTTGAAAACTATTTTAAAAACTATTATGCCCTTGTATTTCGCATTGCCTTTTCGGAATTGAAATCCCATGCGGATGCCGATGATATCGTACAGGATGTATTTTTAAAGCTATTGCTTTATCAGCCGGCATTTGAAAGCACAGAACATGAAAAGGCATGGCTGATCCGTATTACCATCAATCAATGTAAGGATTACCAGAAGAACAAGTGGAACAACAGCACGATTGGATTTGAGCATATCCCGGAATCGGAAAAGGCTTACTTCAAAGTTCCGCATGTGGAATCGGATGATACACTCTGGGCAGTGTTAGAGTTAAAGGAAAGCTATCGAAGACCTCTCTATCTTTTCTATTATGAGGACTATTCCATCAAAGAGATTGCCGCACTGTTACATATTCCGGAAAATACAGTTAAAACCAATCTGAAACGTGGAAGAGAACAGGTAAAAAAATTATTAGATCTATCTGAACACAAACGCAGCCAATAAATTGCAGAAATGGAGTGAGTACGAATGACATTAAACAGAATCAGCAGTTCCTGTTTTTATGACAAAATGCAGGGAAATAAAGAACAGCAAACCTCAAAACTTTCCACAGAACAGGCTTTTTTAAATCGTTATAACTCAAAAGATACCGGAGATGTATCCGATCCGGTCTTAGAGGAAACTTCCCGCACAAACTGCCTTTCTACATCCATTCTTTTACATAGCAGCGGCAAACTCTCTATTCAGGCAACGGTAGAGTGCAGTGCCCGCCATATCAGCTATGACGAAGCAGACCATGTCAAAACTTTTGTAGAAAGCGGTTATACTTTAAAAGCACAGGTCTCCGTAACCCGGCACAAGGTTTATATTGAAAAGAAATCCGAGGATGGCAGTGTCAGCGCCTATGAAGTAGATCCGCTGCAGTTAACCTCTGATACAGAAGATCCAATTGAGCAGATGGCATTAGAAAGCTGGGAGCTCGCCAAAAGATCACTTGCCGGAGAGAAACCGTTTTTTGAAGAGTTAGATTCATCTAACTCTTATATGAACAAAAGTATCGAGGAAGCCATCACTGATTTTTACCATTTTATTGAGGATCGTATTAAAAACGGTGATCCGAAGTATCAGACCGGTGGTTCTGAAATCTCTGTCAAAGACTGGAAGCGTCTTATGGAATACATTGATGATACCATGGAACAGGTACGCGAAGAACAGCGTTTAGATGCAGAAGAGAGTAAAGCTCAGACCTTAGAACATCGTTCTGATATTACAAACAGCATTACCGCAGAACAGATTGCAAGACTTTTTGAAGATCTGACCTCTTCCTCAGAGAGCACCTCTGACGAAGACTCTGTTTTAGAGCCTGCTCCGGCAGTCCGGGGTTCACATCTTATGAATCGGATCGAAGGGAAACAGGCACCTTACAGCTCCTTAGCAAATGAGGATGGTGTCATCGAATATAACGGTATAATTTTACAATGTGATTTTGATAATAACCGTCTGATGCTCGGTAACTGTAGTAACTTAGATAACTGTATCCGTGTTCCGCTTTCGGGCGGCGGTGAGTTCGTCTTTAACCGTGACCAGCTCAGTAATATATCCAAGATTATTTCCATGTTCTCACCGGAGGATCAGAACCGGATCATGAGAGCAATCTCATTAGATAAGCAGTGTCGGAAACAGCTTAAAGAAATAGAGGATACTGTTACAGAGTCCGTGGAAAATGTAAGTGAGAATCGTGATACTGACTAATCATCATGTGCAGGCACTGCCAGAAATCAGATTGATCAAATCATCTTATATATCATAAGTGGTTTATTCTATATGAGATAATTAAATGAGGGAACAGCCGATATAAAAACAATCACTTGTATATCGGCTGTTTTTTGATACTTATCGCAGAAAACGGAAGATACCAAACACCTTTCCTAAAATCTGGCAATCCGGAACAATGATCGGTTCCATGGTATCATTTTCCGGCTGCAGACGGATATAACCGTCTTCCTTATAAAAGGTCTTTACCGTTGCGGAATCTTCCACCAGTGCAACCACCATTTCTCCGTCTTTTGCAGTGCTTTGCTGCTGTACTAATACATTATCTCCATCTAAAATACCAACATTGATCATACTTTCGCCGCGCACATGAAGCATAAATACTTCTGAATTTGGTACCATCTCCGCAGGGATCGGGAAATAGTCCTCAATATTCTCCTCTGCAAAAAGCGGTTCCCCTGCAGCAACATTACCGAGGATCGGAACATTGACCATCTCACGCCGGTTCAGGTTAAAGGTATCATCCATGATCTCAATCGCACGCGGTTTTGTAGGGTCCCTGCGGATATAACCGTTCTTTTCTAAAGTCTCTAAATGAGAGTGGACAGAAGAAGTGGATTTTAAATTCACTGCCTGACAGATCTCGCGGACTGCCGGCGGATAACCTTTATGTAAAATCTCATCTTTGATATATTCTAAAATTTCCTGTTGTTTCGCACTGATCTTTCCGTATGCCATACAAATACCCTCCAAATATTCTTAAATTCTTTGTTTTTTTCATTGTATCACAGAACAGTACAAAAAGCAAACAAACATTCCGAAAATATGTTCGGATTTTTCTTGACAAACAATTGTTCGGATGGTATATTATAGAAAAAGAACGAACGTTTGCAACATATGTTTGGATTATGGGAGGTTACACAAATGAAGATGAAACATTTATTATCAATCAGAACAATTATCGCCATTCTTACACTGTTAATTATCTTAGGAGGCGTTTTACTCGGAAGCTCCTGGAGTGATGCCAGACGCTCACAGGCATCCGCTGACCATCCTATTTATAAATATTATACAACGGTTACCGTAGAGGACGGAGATACGCTCTGGACACTGGCAGATGCCTACATGGATGATCAGTATCAGAACAAGCGGGAATTTATTACAGAAGTAAAGCAGTTAAATCAGATCGATGAGAATCGCATCCACGAAGGAACCCAGTTAGTGATCCCTTATTATTCAGCGGAATACCTTTAAGACTGCTAATACCTGTCTAAAAATAATATATTCCAATCTCATGAGCAACCTTATCAGAAGGTATTGAGAAAAAATCCCATCTGTCTATTGTAGAATCTGTTGAATTTTAGAACTTTTACGGGTATAATAGTTTAGATAAGTTTGGGAGAATAGAAGAGATGTTTCGATTTATTTATGTAATTATGATGAATGTATTCCGTGCACCATATATGATTCCAAAAATGCGGTATATGGCACAGCATCCGGAAAAATATTCAGAAGAGCAGCGTTATCAGATGGTAACTCATATGATTCATCTGATGCAGCGTTCCGGTCGTATTTCCACAGTTTATACCGGTGCAGAGAATCTGCCAAAAGAGGGCGGATATATCATGTACCCGAATCATCAGGGAAAGTATGACGCTTTAGGGATTATTGCCTCTCATGCAGCTACATGTTCCTTAGTAATGGATCGCAATAAATCCAATGGATTATTGGTAAAAGAATTTGTAGATCTTTTATGCGGAAAACGCATGGACATCAAAGATGTCCGTCAGGCAATGAAGATTATTTTAGAAATTTCAGAAGAAGCTGCAAAAGGAAAACGTTTTATACTTTTCCCGGAAGGTGGTTACGATCATAACCGGAATACGGTAGAAGATTTCAAAGCCGGCAGCTTTAAATCGGCAGTCCGTGCAAAGGTACCGATCGTTCCGGTTGCATTGATTGATTCGTACAAGGTGTTTAACAGCTTTGGATTTGGAAAAGTGACAACACAGGTACATTTTTTAGAACCAATTCCCTATGAAGAATATCAGGGAATGAATACATTTGAGATTGCAGCTTTGGTAAAAAGTCGTATTGAAGCTGTGATAGAAGAGAAGACAACGGGAGAGAGTGCAAAAAAACGTGAGGATTAATGATCAATCCTCACGTTTTTCTCTTAACCGTACATATTTTGCTGCCGTTCTTCGTCTTTCATCCTCTAGGGCAGCATAGTGCTTTTTCGTTGTATTGACATCTTTATGGCCTAGCACATCTGCCACTAGATAAATATCCCCGGTTTCCCGATAAAGGTTCGTACCATAGGTACTTCTTAATTTATGCGGTGTGATATTCTTTAAATTGGTAACAAGTTTTGAATATTTTTTTACCAAATTCTCCACGGAACGTACGGAAATACGTTTGTTCTGCATCGATAAGAAGAGAGCATTTGCATGTCCCTCCACCGGAGTAAGATTTTCCCGTTCTTCCATGTAATTTAAAAGAGCCTCACAGACTTCCTCGCCAAAATAGACAATGACTTCCTTGCCGCCTTTTCGGTGTATCTTGATCCCGTTGTTTTTAAAGTCCACATCATCCATATCCAGTCCCACACACTCGGAAACACGAATACCTGTCCCCAGCATTAAAGTCAGAATTGCCAAATCCCGTACCTTGGTCTTTTCATGGTATGCCTGCTGGCGTTTTGTCAGCTTTTCACCGGATTCTACCTCATCTAAGAGGATTGCCACTTCATCCACGTCCAGCCTTACAATATTCTTTTCATGCAGCTTTGGCATTTTTACAATAGAAGCCGGATTCTGTGTAATCAGTTCATTGCGGTAATAATAGTTATAAAAACTCTTTAAAGAAGATAGTTTTCTTTTCAGACTCTGTTCATCATTAGAGTGTTCCATCCCATCCTTTACATAATATTTCAGATACATCAGATATTCTTCAATATCCATAGGCTTTAATTCATCAAGTATCTGCAATGGAAAATGGGTAATTTCCATTTTCTGATAAATCGGATTGGTTTCATGAATATACTCAAAAAAAACCCCTAAATCGTATGCATAGGCAATTCTGGTTCTGGAAGAAGTTGTTGATTCAATTCCAATAAAAAATTGCTTACAAAAAACCGGTAACTTCGCACAAAGTTCCCTTAAGTGAACCTCGTTCCGGTTATTGACTTTCTCATGATATGCCTTTTCTTTCATCGTGTTTCTCCTTTCAGTGGCCAGCCTTCCATATTACCGGTCACAATGGCATGAAACATACGGTCTTTAACACCGGGATGATCTATATTTAACTGCCGCACCAGTTGCTTTGCATATTCCCGTTTGGTAGCACCGTCTGCCGGACATGGATTTTTTGCAACCGGAAGCTGATATTTATTGCGGAATCCAATAACATCGACCTCCGGAACATACATCATAGGACGAATGACCGTCAACTGCATACGGTCTAAAAAGGTCTTAGGGGAGAATGCATAGAACCTTCCTTCAAAGAGAAGAGAGAGCATCATCGTCTCAATGATATCGTCACGATGGTGTGCATAGGCAACTTTATTACAGCCTAATTCTTTTACCGCTGTATTCAGAGCACCTTTTCTCATCTTTGCACATAAGGAACACGGATGAGCCTCTTTACGAACCCGAAAGATGATATCCTCAATTTCCGTATCAATCACATGATATGGTACTTCAAGCTCCTCACAAAGTTGTTTTACTGCTGTAAGATCAAAGCCTTCAAATCCGAGATTTACCGTAACAGCAGTCAGTTCAAAATGCTTTGGATAAAATCGCTGCAAGCCTTTCAGTGCATAGAGCAGTGTCAGACTGTCTTTTCCCCCAGAAACACCGATGGCAATTTTATCCCCTTCCTCAATCATTTGATAATCATCCACGGCTTTTCGTGTATAACTCAGTAACTGTTGTAACTTCATGCATACTGCCTCCAAAAAAATCTAGTGACATTATACTATAAATCTTGTATAATTGCTATGGTGATAGGTTAGGAAAACAGAAGAACAGGAGTGTACAAAATGCGTTTTTTAATACAATGTGTAGATGAAGCATCCGTGCAGGTAGATGGAAATGTCACCGGTGCCATTGAAAAAGGTTTTTTGGTATTGATCGGTATCAGTGACACCGATGATACGCAGATTGCAGACCGTATGATAAAAAAGATGTTAGGGCTTCGCATATTTGAAGATGAAAATCATAAAACTAATTTGTCTTTATCCGATGTTGAAGGAAGCCTTTTATTAGTTTCACAGTTTACACTTTATGCTAATTGTAAGAAAGGAAATCGTCCTTCCTTTGTCCGGGCAGGAAAACCGGAGCATGCCAACCAGCTATATGAATACATCATTGAACAGACCAGACAGTCCGTGTCCAACGTGCAGACCGGTATTTTCGGAGCTGATATGAAGGTTTCTTTAGTGAATGACGGACCGTTTACCATTATGTTAGATTCAGAAGAGCTGTTTTAGAAAAAATTTTAGGAGATGAAGAGACAATGAAACACAAAAAAGTCAAAAATAATCAGGGGTTTTCCTTAGTAGAATTGATTATTGTAATTGCCATCCTGGCAATTCTTGCCGGATTTTTAGCTGCCGCTTATGTGAAACATCTAAAAGAAGCAAGAGCTGCAGTCTGCCTTGAAAACCGTGACCGCCTTTATAAAGAAATGAACGCCAAATATGCGGATGGCACTTATGATTCTTTAAAAGAAGCTTATAACAAATTAATGGAAAACTATAAAAACAGAAAACTCTGCCCATCGAAGGGAACTTATTCGTGGGAAGCAAACGGAGACGGCATCAACCAGATTGTATGCAGTGTGCATGGAGCACCTTCTGATACGGACAATGGCAACAAGGATTCCGGAAAAACTTTTCCGGGTACAGATCTTGCTATTAATTCCGGTGTATGGCCAAAGTCAGAGGATTTTAAAGATAATTACGAAGAAATTCTCTATCATCCAAGCGGTATTTTTGAATATGAAGGTTCTTATTATGTGATCACAAAGGATTTAACTTTAACCAGAGAACGTGCCGCATCCGGACCTGGCGGTGAAGTATATCCTTGGACATCTACAGAGAAACTGACCGGAAAAATCTATGAAATGACTGACGATGATGAACGTATTTCAGGTATCAAACGCGGTGACCTTGTAAAATACAAGGATTCCTATTATGTATATAACTCCGGTGACGGTCCGGAAGGTACCTGGGCACCAAATCCGAATACCGGATCTAATGTATGGTATAAGATTCCGAAGTAAAGGGCGTAACCGGTTCTAAGTGGCATGCATCTATTCGCAAAACAATAGTTTAACGAATAGTTTGTGGTAAAAATAAATAAGCATACGGCAAAACGTTATATCTGTACGTTGGTAAATAAATCAAAATATGGTTGGTATTTTTCTCAAAATTCGCCATATAGCAGGTGCTCTAACCCAATGTTATAGTTATTTAATTGGTAAATACTTCAAAATCAAGGTGCGATCATTGGTAAATATTTCAAAATTAGGATAAAATTATTGGTAACTATTTTAAAATTAAAATACTATTTTGCAAATAGTTAAAAATTAAAATATAGTTTTAATTTCAAATAAATACAAATTATATAATCCTATGTCTCTGTATCTTCAGGTATAAAACGGTAAATTTTGACAATATGCTTTTCATCTTCTTCAATAATGTATTGTGGGGCTTTTATTTTATGGTTTCTATGTAAAATATTTTCATCCATTAGATCAATCTCCCCTGCGTCTATTTTATATAAAATATATTGATTTAAAGTATAAAATAGATCCTGTAGAATTGTAAATGATAAAATATAAGATTTCAAAACTAATAATCCTGAATTTTCATATGTATGATACCAATTTGTAACTTTATGTAAATCACTTAATATATTAAGTGAAAATTGGCAATAAAATTCTCGAGTTTTCCATTTATCCCATAATTCTAAAAAATATGCCGGATCATTTATGCCCGTCATTGCATATATACTTAATATTCCAGCATAAATTTCTTTATGAGAATAGGTACGTAATTGTCTGCTAGAGGGATTGCGCCACAATTCACTACAATAATCATAAAACATGTCTAAATTGCCACATTTATGATCTATAAATTTATACACAATATTTTTCATGCATAGTGCTGTTGCATCCACTGTTGGGTATGTAGTATATAATGCTTTATTGTCGACATAACATAAGGATTTAGAAGTATATTCATCTAAGGTGTTGCTTGTAACCATTTCATGGTTTTTATTGTATAAAAAGAAATAGTTCCATACTTCACAATATGTTAAATACAAAAGTTTTGACGTTTCATCTAAAATATTTTCTTTTTTAATTGCCAAAATACACTTTTTCGATGACTCTACTGAAATTTGAAAAATGTTTTTTAATATAAATTTTTTCACACTATCATAATAGCCATTACAGCTACTTATTCCATCTGTGAAATCAAACACAGAATATTTACTGTTCACTTCTGAAAGTGGTTTAACTGCTTTCAGAATCTTTTTGCGGATATTATGATTCTGAACTATTGTTTCTACAGTAACATTACTCTGCTGTTCATAAAAATCCTGTCTGCCAGAATCATATTTGGGATATTGAAACTCATAGTCAGTTTTTATTAAAGTTGTTTTCAAATGAATAAAACAGTTTTTAAATATATTCCATTGATGAAAAATAGAATGATAACCATTTATTATACATATTGGACATATATATACTTTTCTTTCAAAAGTTCTCTGAATATAAAATGGTTTTAGACTTTTAGGAATACATTCAAACACTGACGGAGTTTTTATGATTTTTTTATCTCTATTAATTTTTGAGAAATTCGAATATTTCTCTGCATTTAAATAGCAAAATTTCGCTCGTATACTCCAATAAGATTCATATGGAAGAATATATTCTGTTTTCCAAGTATATGTAGGTTCTTTCACAACTAATCTCCTATCAAATTTGAGATATAACAAATCCGCTGCCTATAATGCTTGCAATCCATTCTTCTGTAGTTGGTGCATATAATTGTTTATTATATGCACCATATTGCCTAAAGCAATATATGATCGTGTCCATAAAATGTTTCATAAGGATCTGATCTGTCTGTATATTATTTTGTTGTTTTACAACTTCAAATGCTTTCCACAATTCTTCGACATAACTATATAATTTTAGTCCATCTTTATATGCCTCTGGAAAAAATAATTTTGACAGAATAATACTTTGATCATATCCGAAGATTTTAAACGGTTTGTCCATACTAGACAAGCAAATCGCTGCATCTTTTTTACATGTAATTCCCATAAATTCAAATTCATTTACCATAAAGCGAAGAACAATCTGTTTTTTCCCAGCTCGTATATAACCGGTTTTCTGTTCCTTTAATTCCCTAGTTCCAAATAAAAACACAGTAAACAAAATATCATTCAGATTAAGCTCATTATATATATCAATAAGCCATAAGTACTCTTTGTCGTGAAGCAAATAGGCTTCATCAACAAACAGAATTGCTCTCCGGTACTTTGTATCCAGGGCATTTACTATAATACGATTTACTATACGTTGACGCATTTGTACAGCAGTTCCTTTATGGGCATCTTCATGACCAATAGCCGTTAATAAACTTGAGTAAAAGGTCTTTTGTGTTGAAATATGATCTGTTGCACATAATGTATAAATTGGTAATTGTGTTCCATATTTCTCTTTTAGATGAGTAGAAATATACCGGATAGCTCTTGTTTTTCCTGTACGAGATTCACCATATATTATAGCACCACAGTCATTCATGGATATCCATTCTTCCACTTTATGTTGTAAATCCATAATAGATTTGGTTGGAATGGTATATTTAATTGAACCCAAATATCGTTCTAATTCAGTTATATCAAAATTCTGTGTTATATTATTACTGTTCTTCAAATAAGTCCTTTCCTATACGCTTCTTCAATTGACATGGAATCGATTAACGCCATTTCTTCTTTTGAATATTCATTATGAGTATTAGAGCGCTTGCTATTTTTAACTTTATTGGAGTTCATCCTTTTAACTTCTTCTTTTTTTTCACAATTTTCTTTTTGCATAATGTTTGCAAATGTTCGATCACGTCTGCTGTTTTTTGCATTCTTTCGCAAGTCTTCTTCAAACTCTGTAAGATGAGGTGTAAATAAAGAATTATTGTCAAGATTTTTACTCTTTCTTTTTAATGCAGCTTTATGTGTTTTTATAGAATGTGGTCGTTTTCCCCATTCACCAGTAGCAATCATATCTGCCAAGAAAATACCTTGTGTATCATAAAGTTTAACATGGCTTACATCCTCTGGATTAACCTCAATATATACTTTCTTTCCTACATATTGCATAGGAATTTGAACGTCAACCGCATGATAACGTACACCCAAATAAGATAAATATGGTCTTGTACCTGTTTTATATCCACCTCTCAATATTCTCTCTTCAGTAAAGTATGTTAATTTTTCAATAGTTTGTCTTTGAGACACAGGGACTATATATGGTTGCATTCCTGCATGTATGCGCCTAGCCATTACTTGTAGTGGTGTTTGATTTTCTAATTTAGAATGTGCACTATTGTTGTATTCAGCTATCAAATATTCTACAAGTTCACAAATATCATTATAAGAAATTTCATATTTTACGGCTTCTTTTTCAGGATTATTTCTTTTATTATCATATATATGACTGCCAGTTGTCCCCGGGAGGCGATGGAATCCCCCCATCTCTAAAGTCCTAAAAAATCTTTCTACAATACCTCTAGTCTCTGGTGTTGCTACCGATCCAAAATTAGTAACACATTTTATTCCTTCGTTTAACTTATATATAACATTTTGAGCAAGGTGTGATTTAGCATTATCAAGCATAATCACATCAAATGCAGCCCATTTTGTTTCTGGAATACATAACGAAGGAAATCCATCGTTTTCAGGATATTTTAAAGATTCATGCGAAAAGTTTATTTTTTTATGTGGTTTAATTGCATTATAAATAGCCTGCAATACATCGTGTTGATTATAATTCTCATAAGGAGACATTGCATATCCTATGATTGCTCTTGTAGCAACATCCATGACTGTAATAAGCCACGCTCGTGTTGCCGGCATCCTTATAACTTCACCATGTTCATTTTCTACTTCTACTGAATAAATCATATCTATCTTATGACCATCGAGTTGCACAATATTATAAGGAGCAATTGGATTAATATTATATGATTCTCCGTAACTAGTAATTGCAAAATGTTGCTGACTGGTTTTGGTTGCTCTTTTTATCGCTAATTGCTGCATTTCTTTTTCTTTTCTCTTTAGATATCTATAAAGTGCATCATAGCCATTATCTTTAAGGCATAACGGATATTCATAATCCTGAATTCCTAATCTAATACATTCTTCCCTGAATTTAGTATGTAAGGATCTTATATTCATATTATGCTCTAATGTATAATGTTTGTCCCCAAAATAATTCCCAAGCACAAAAGATTCCAATGTTGGATATTCCAAGAATAGTTTATTAAATTTCCCCAATATATCAGATGTACGATTATTAGGTAAAAGTGCTTTATATCCTGCCATATTCCCACTTTTGTTTAAATCAGAGCATCTATGAACTAATCTAATGACTTCTCCTGATGATATTCCTGTTTGTTCTGATACTTTGGATGGGGACATTCCATCAATATATAAATCTACAGCCTTTTTTCTTTGTAGATATTTGCTTTTAACATCCTCGTCCATTACTTCTAAATTTAGTTCAGACCATGTATCTCTCTTCTCTCTTAATGCAGACAAATTTATTTTTTCTGGCATAACGACACCCCCATTTTATTATCAAGTGGTCTTTCAGCAATATTCATCGTTATAATTCCTGCACTGTATAAATAACATATGTGATTAAGCTCATTTCCAATTGGTAGTAATTTATTTGAAATTAATTCTCCTATGGTTAAAGAGCCATTTTTTGATAGTATTTCTATAATGGATGGATTATAATACATGTCTTCGGTCGGTATATAACGTCGTACCCTTGAAGCAATAATACTTAAGTTATTTAAAAAGAACCGTCCTTCTATAATATCTTTTTCCGTACGAATTACAAATTCTATAGAATTTTCTTTACACCATGTTTCCTCTCTACGAATTTGTTCTTGTGAACGAACAGCTTGCTTGGTTTCTCCAACCAATTCAGACGAATACTTTACTTCCTGCAATTCCTCTCTTCCATTAGAATACCGTACCCACATATCAAATATGGCATGTTTAATTTTATTGTCTTGTATAATTTCAATTTTTAGAGGTTGCTCACAAAAAGTTTCTACTTGTGGATTGGTTTCTAATGTAAGAAAATTGTAATATTCTAAATTAGAAAAAAGGTGAACTACTCGTTTTATTTTATTACTATAAACAGAAAAATAATTATTTCCATAATGTGTACTCCTCTGCATAGCTATTGGTTTCGTGAATTCCATCTCATATCCTCTCATTTTGAATTATTTGCAAAATATGTATTTAATTTTGAACTATATGCTAATTATATTTTAATTTTGAATTATTTACAAATGTTTATTGCACTTATTTGAAAATTAGATTAAAATAAGTAAGAAAAAAGCCGATAAAAATCGACTTTTTCCTAAAACTATATTTTGATTTATTTACCAACGTACAATATCTAAAAAACATCAGTTTTTCAAAGCGTTATACCGTATGCTTTATTGTTATTTTTTCTCTAACATTTTTTCTCTGCATGCTAAGATCATATCTACACAGCCATCAATACCAAGCACGGAGCTGTCTAAAGTCAGATGATAGTTTCTGGAATCTCCCCATTTTTTATTGCTGTAATAGTTGTAATAACTTGCACGTTGTTTATCCTGTTTCTGGATCATGTCTTTTGCTTTATTTACGGAGATATCCATTCGTTTGCACACCTCTTCAATGCGGACATCTTTATCTGCATGGATAAATACATTCAGGCATTTTTCATGATTATGAAGAGCATAATCTGCACAGCGTCCAACAATGACACAGGATTCCCTGCCGGCAATTTTCTGGATTGCCTCATATTGTGCTAAAAAGACTTTCTGATTTAAAGGCATATCCAAAAACGGTGCTGTAGAATAATGATTCATGGAATAAGTATCCATAACCAAAGAATATAAAAAGCTGCGCGTCGGCTTTTCATCATTACTTTCTAGGATTTCTTCACAAAATCCACTGTCTTTTGCTGCTAATGATAATAATTCCTTATCATAGCATTTGATTCCAAGCCGCTTTGCAACCTCTTCGCCGATTTTCTTTCCGTTACTTCCAAATTCACGACCAATGGTAATTACAAAGTTACTCATAGCCATCCCACCCTTCTTTTCGTTCAAAGGAAACGTTCCTTTTTCTAAGAGTATTATATACTATTTTACGATATTTGTATAGTTTTTTCGGAAATAATCAGAATTTTCAACTCAATTTACGCACAAGTTCTGTCATATATTCCGGAATTGGTGCAGACACTTCGATATATTCGCCGGTAGTCGGATGAATAAATCCGATGGTCCGCGCATGTAATGCCTGTCCCTGCAACTTGTACGGATTTTTTGAGTTGCCATAAACCGTATCGCCCAGCAGCGGATGGGAAATACTTGCCATATGGACGCGGATCTGATGTGTGCGTCCGGTCTCTAACTCAAATTCCATAAAAGAAGCGCCTTTTAAGGTCTGAAGGACACGGTAATGAGTTACTGCAGGTTTTCCGTTTTTTTCATTGATCGTCATTCTCTTGCGGTCATTCGGATGCCTTCCGATCGCACCTTCCACCGTACCGCTTTCTTCTGAAAACGTACCGGCTACGACACCCACATAACGTCTGGTCACAGAATGTTCCTTGATCTGCTCTGCAATATTACGATGTGCCTCATCGTTTTTACAAATGATCAGAGAACCCGTCGTATCCTTATCGATACGGTGTACAATGCCCGGACGGATCTCGCCATTGATTCCCGATAAATTTCCCTGACAATGATACATGATCGCATTTACCAAAGTTCCCGTAGAATGTCCGACAGCCGGATGGACAACCATTCCCTTCGGCTTGTTAACAATTAACAGATCATCGTCTTCGTAAAGAATATCTAATGGGATGTTTTCCGGTACAATTTCGGTTGGTACGGCATCCGGAATGTCAATTTCTATAACATCTCCGGTCTTTAGCCGATAGTTAACCTTTACAATTATATGGTTTACTATTACAAAGCCATCCCTGATCAGCTTCTGAAAAAAGGAACGTGACTGTTCCGGCAGCATTTCTGTCAGATAACGGTCAATCCTTTGATCTTCATGCTCTATATCTGCTGTAAAACAATGTTTTTCCATAAAATTCCAATCCTCTTAACAGGTTATTTCTTATTTTCCGTTTTTATCTTTCTTCTTCCACGGAAAGAGCAATCTGCTCATCTCATTCACATCTTCTTCTTTGTATACAAAAATAAACACGATAAAGAACAGTGCCGCTCCGCAAGTCACATAAATATCTGCCACATTAAAGATCGGGAAATTGATCAGTTCAAAATAGAAAAAATCCACCACATAATTCCTAAAAATACGATCAATAAAATTTCCAACCGCACCGGACAATAAAAGCATCATTGTAACATAGACCGGATAAAAACGTCGATCTGCCGGCAGACAATGATAGATCCAGAATACAAGGAACAAAAACACCAATGTGATCAGAACAAAAAAGACTTTTTGCCCCTGCAAAATCCCAAAGGCAGCTCCCCGGTTTTCTAAATATTGCAGACAAAATACATCCTCTATCACAGATACCGGAATCCGGTCTTTTAAATGGATGCAGGCTAAATATTTCGTCCACTGGTCTAAAAGCAGTAAACAGACGCTTCCTAACCAGAAAATCAAATGAAATCCCAACGATTTCTTTCCTGTATTTTGACTCATCGTTCCATAGTTCCTTTCTTTTTACTGCAGCACATACCGGATTCCGTCTGATAACATCTCATCGGACACTTCTCTGCTGATATAGGCATCGCCGATCGCATGCAATAAAACAAATTTTACGCGTCCATCCTCCATTTTCTTATCTGACTTCGTTGCAGCTAAGACATCATCAGCACTCATTTTTGCTGTTTTAAGCCGTATAGGAAGATTATAAGCGGAAATAATATGCTCAATCTTTTCTAAATCTTCCTTAGAAATATTCCCTGATTTAAAGGAAATATAAGCGGCTGCAACCATTCCAAGTGCTACACACTCTCCATGATATAAGGTAAAGTCCGATAATTTCTCGATAGCATGTCCGATCGTATGTCCGAAGTTTAACAGTGCACGTTCTCCTTTTTCTTTCGGATCATTCTGCACCACTTCCCGTTTGATCTTACAGCTTCCTGATACCGTGCGTAAGATTGCCTCCTGCTCCAGACTTTGGATCGCCTTTATTTCATCACACAGATATATAAAATATTCCTGATCCCTGATCAGACCGGATTTTAATGCTTCTGCCATACCGGAAGCAAACTGTTCCTTTGGAAGTGTCTTTAAAACATCCAAATTCATATAGACTAATTTGGGCTGGTTAAACGCTCCCACCATATTTTTATACTGTGCAAAGTCCACACCGGTCTTTCCGCCGATGCTGCTGTCCACCTGTGCTAAGAGTGTTGTCGGTATCTGGACAAAATCAATCCCTCTTAAATAGGTCGCTGCCACAAATCCGGTCATGTCACCGACAACTCCGCCACCGAGTGCGATCAGCAAATCATTGCGTTCAAAATGGTTAATTATTAAATATTCATATAACTTTTCGATTGTGTTCAGGTTTTTATTTGCTTCTCCAGATTCAAAAACAAAGGTTTTTACAGTGGAATATCCGGATTTTAAGATTTCTTCAACTTCATTTTTGTGTATTTTTGCCACGTTCGAATCCGTTACAATACATATTTTGACATTTTTTTCATTTCGGCCTTTCAAAACCGGAGCAAGTGCATCTAAAAGTTGTCCATAAGAGGATTCTAAGACGATATCATAGATCCATTCCCCGTCATATGACACCGAAAGTCTGTTTTCTCCTTGTTTCATAAGTGTTTCTCCTAACTATATATTCTATATTTAATTTTTTGTCTACCCTTTTTTGTCTCACCCGCTAAGGAATCAAAGATATATTTTCCATGGGAACGCACGGAAAGGACATCCCCCTCCTTACAGGTATAAGTATTGTGCAGAATCTCTAATCCATTGGCATAGACCTTACCGCTCTGGATCAATTTTACGGCTTCGTTCCTAGAACAGCCGATCAGACATGCCACAATGCTGTCAAGACGATTCGAGCTGATAATCCCGCTTTTTTCAATAAATTCCGGTTGGATACTGTCCTGTGGGGAATCCACCTCATTCACCGTGACAAGTGTATGTTTGATCTTTTGAAGTGACTCGGTAAGATAATCTGCCATATTTTCTTTACAAAACAGATAGTAATCGTTCTTTTGACAGAGGATATCTCCTATTTTCGCCCGCTCTAATCCTAAATTCATCACTGCACCAAGGACATCCCTGTGTGTCAGTGTATCCGCAAATTTCGGATATGCCGGCCGGATTTTTAAACAGATCAGCGGATATTCCTATTCATAGCCTAAATCGACCGGCAAGAATGCCGCGATCTTTCTTTCCGCATATTCGTGTCCTCCGGACAATTCATAAGAGGTCTCTAGCTTTCCTTTTGTCACGGAAAGAAGATTCTGTTCACTCAAATTAAGGAAATCGCTATAAATAACGATTCCCTTTCTGTTTGCCTGTTTGGATAAATCTATAAAACGTTTTTGTAATAAATCCTGTTCATTTCCCATTGCTTAAAAGTCAGTCTGAATCGATGATGAATCAAACGTATCCATCAGATTCAAAAAATCTCCTGAAATTTCTACACCCGGTGGTGTAATAATAAAGATATAGTTAGAAATCTTCTGCAGGTTTCCGCTGATCGCAAAGCAGGAACCGGAAGAAAAATCAATGATTCTCTGTGCAATATCGACATCTAAGCCCTCTACATTGAGTACCACGGTCCGGTTATCTAACAAGGTCTCTGTAATCTCTCTTGCGTCATCTACCGAAGTCGGTTTGATCACGCAGACCTCCATATTGCTATGCGGGCTTTTCTTTCCACCACGGATCGGTGTCAGCTTCGGTGTTGTCTTAGAAGTACGATCCTTCTGATCATTGAACATATCATCCACATCATCGTCTGATTTCTTACGGAATACGGATTTTCTTACCGGTTCTTCGTCTTCTTCATCGTCAAGAAAATCATCATCATAGAAATCGTCATCATCATCCGGATTTAATTTCATCACATCTAAAAATTTATCTAAAACTCCCATGTCTCTTCTCCTAACTTATTTTTTACTGTAGTCTCTTGCTCCAAAGATCCCGGTTCCAACCCGGACCATGGTAGCACCTTCTTCAATGGCTACGGTGTAATCATTTGTCATTCCCATTGACAGGATTTCCATACTTACATTATCAATGTTTTTATTTGTTATGTCAACAGATAATTGCCTGATTTCACGGAAAAACGGGCGGTTTTCCTCCGGATCTTTGGCCGGCGGTGCCACCGTCATCAGTCCCTTGACAGACAGATTCGGTAATGCGGCGATCTGTTCGCTCAGAGAAATGACTTCTTCCTTAGAGGACAGTCCAAATTTTGTCTCTTCCCCTGCAATATTGACCTCGATTAAAATCGGAACCGTAACGCCTTTTTTTTCTGCCTCCCTGCTGATCGTCTCTGCTAAACGCAGACTGTCCACGGAGTGGATCAGTGTTACCTTGTCCACAATATATTTTACTTTATTTCTTTGCAGATGTCCAATCATATGCCATTTCATGTCTTTTGGCATAACTTCATATTTTTCTGTCAGTTCCTGTACTTTATTTTCGCCAAAATCACGGATTCCCTCATCGTAGATCTCCTGTAACATCTCTACCGGTTTTGTCTTGCTGACCGCGATCAGGGTTACTTCCTCTCGTGCTCTACCTGCACGCTCACACGCTTTGGCAATTTTTTCTTCTACTTCTTCTAAGTTTTCTTTTAGCATTTTTAAATCACTCCTTTAATGAATCAGATCATTCTCTTTTACCGTATTTCCCTTTAAGGCAATATGGTCATACAGGGCAACACCGTAATCGGTTCCCTGCTTTAAAATGGCATATTCTTCATTCTGATAGAGTATGTCGATCTGCTTAAACACCGCATACCCCTTGTTAATATTGTAAACGCCTTTCAGCTTTGCAGTCTGACGAATCGTATAGGTTTCATTCGAATCACTCTTCTGTATCACTGTTCCGGACGTTACATTCTCATCATCAATATAGTACATACCGTCTTTTTCGTAAAAAATCTCCGGTGTAATATAAGTCGTATTCTTGTCCTTTCCCGTAACGATCAGACCCTCTTTATTTGAGCCTTTTCCCTTTACAAAATATTCCTTTGGAACGGTAAAGAATTTTTTGGTAGTAATCGCCGAATTTGGGATCTTTAATCCTTTTGCATCATCTAAAAGTAGCTCAATATCAATAAACCGCTGGTTTGCAAACCGGATCATCGAGGTACGGAGTTTCAGGTTCAGATAAGGTTCTTTATCAATGGTCAAAATGTCATAATACGCCCAGATTGTATTCCCATCATCTTTAAACAGTACCTCCACCGTATTATCGTCCTTTAATTTTTCTGCTAAATCCTTAGATATCTTAAATATAACATTCCAGTTCTCATCAGTGATCAGTTTATAAACCGGAACATTCTTTCCGACCGTCGTCTGGTCTTTCAAATTCACTTTTTTGTACTGGTTCTCATCAAAAGATGCCTCTGTCAAGGTGTCGGTCTTGACATTTTCATAACCATCCGTATAATATACCACTACGCCCGGCTTGATGGCATTTTGCATTTGCAGCGAGGAAGTATCTGTCTTTTCCTTAATAGCATTCAGTGCATTGACATTCCGGATCTCCATCATATTTGCTTCCATTTCATCTTTAAATGCATAGACACTGTAAAAATTCTGACTGTCATAGCTTCCGGTATAAGACTGCACCGTATTCTCTAATTCTAAATAATTGTCCTTTGTAAATAAATCCCCGTCCTTTTTCTCATCATCCATTTTTTCTAATACGCTGCCTGTACTGTCTAAACTGTAAACAGGAGTCTTCGTTCCGGCTTTAGAAGCATCCTTTAGAAAATAAGTCACTTCGCCCTCACCGGCAGAGCCGACAATCTCTTCACTTCTTAAGATCAACCCGCGATATGTATGATTGGTTGCAATCGTTCCCTGATTGACCTCATAGACAGAAATATGTTTTTTTGTAAAATAGAAAAAAAGATTAAATACCAGATATATCAAAATAATGCCAAATACGATCACTCCGATGTTGATGTGGAGTGGTTTTCTGTATCTGACAACTTTTTTGTTCTTTTTTTTCATGCTGCTGCCTTTCTAAAATTACTTCAAAAAATATTGTACCATCAAGCCCCTTTTTTCACAATATTTTTGAAGTAAAACTTATAAAATCTTAAGCCGGTAAATGCCATGTCACAGCCATAAAAATTGCCTTAAGGATGACCTTTGCACCCTTAAGGCGATTATAAATTCACGGTTTACTCATTAAAGAGAAATAACGATTTTTGATTTCGCTTTTTCCGGAAAATCTGCTTCGTTCATTGAAACGCTGAGTGTCATTTTCACTCCATACTTTTCACTGATAGAATCCAGTTTTTCAACGGCATGCTCAAACTCATCGTCTTTTATGTTCGCAATGGTAAGAAAACTATCTAAGTACAATTCTTCTAAATCGTGATCCTGTGAAATGATTCCACAGATAAATCCGATAAATTCATCGCAGTCCTCAATCGGATAATCTTTCACATTGATGAGGCGAACTTTGTTGCTCAACTCGTACATGTGTTTCTGGCTCTTGTCCAGATATACGATATTTCCATTAGAACCAGGAACTGCTCCGTTGACTCTGTCTAACAGATGTTTTGTCTTACCCTTACCCTTTTCTCCAGCTATAATCTCTACCATGGCATTTCCTCCCGAACCAATAAATTTTAAAAATCATCCTGATTCCCAGAAAATTTCATACAATTCAAAAATCAACGATGATTTTTCTTAAAATAATTATAATATATCGCGTCGGAAAATACAACATTAATTCGCAAAATTCTTTAACATTTCACTCATTAAAAGATACATATTATCACGGCTGTCTGCTTTCAGGACAATCGAGATCACCGGTTCTTTTGCTGTGTTCTCATTATATTGCACCAGACAGTACTTCGCTTCTCCGGTCGTGCCGGTTTTTCCTCCAATGACCGTCACTCCTTCCGGCATCGGTTCTGTTCCCATTAAGTATTTATTTGTGCTGTCCCATTCTTTCGTTACCGGATTTCCGGCAGCGTCCGTATAATTTGCTGTATAACGGCTGCTTTTAATGATTTCTAAGAATGTTTCATTTTTCACCGCAGCATTCATAAACAGGTACATATCATATACGGTAGAATAGTGTTCCTCATCATGCAGTCCGTTCGGTGTTACAAAATGCGAACCGGTCGCACCTAATGCTTTTGCCTCCGCATTCATCAACACCACAAATTCTTCTGAACTTCCACTGATATGCTCAGCGATCGCAACTGCCGCATCATTTCCGCTGCGAAGCATCAGACCATATAAGAGGTCTCTTAAGGTGATCTTATCCCCCTCTTTTAATTCACAGACCGAAGAATCACTCGCCTGATTCGCTGCATTGGCACTGACGGTTACTACATCGTCTAAATTGCCGTTTTTTAAGGCAACATATGCGGTCAGTATTTTTGTCGTGCTCGCCGGATAAAGTTTTTCAAAAATATTCTTTTTATATACGGCTTCTTTTTTGGAAGTCAAAAATACGCCTGCCGCCTCTGCCACACGTTCGGTTGTCTTTTCTAAACCAAGGTTCTCATCCTCGGTTACGACTAAATCCCTTGCAAAGAATTCTGCCGACTGGGATGCCCCATTTTCCGTGATGCCGTATTTTGCAGATGTGTCACAGACATCATAGGCATTTTCCAATACAACTTCTTTTGAGGTGCAGCCGGTAAGTCCGATGACAAATACTCCAAGCAGTGCAGCTGCTTTTTTTCTTTTACTTATACATTTCACGCCAGTCTAAATCTCCTCGCTCTAAGGCTCTGATCAAAAGCTCCGCTGTCGCAAGGTTTGTTGCTAACGGAATATTATGTTCATCACAAAGCTGTGCTATCAGGGCAACATCCGGTTCGTGTGCTTTTTTTGTCAACGGATCTCTTAAGAAGATCACCAGATCGATCTCGTTTGCTGATATCTGCGCCCCTAACTGCTGGACACCGCCTAAATGTCCCGCTAAATACTTGTGAATGTTTATATTTGTCACTTCTTCGATCAGACGTCCTGTCGTTCCCGTGGCATACAGATCATTTTTACATAAAATCCCCCTGTATGCGATGCAGAAATTCTGCATCAGTTTTTTCTTTGCATCATGTGCGATCAGCCCAATATTCATGAAGTACGTTCCCCCGATCCATATTTTCTAGGTTGTAACCCGACATTTAAGACTAACCCGATACCAATAAATGATGATACTAAAGAAGTCAGTCCATAGCTTACAAAAGGAAGTGGAAGACCGGTATTTGGCATCAGTCCGGTTACTACACAGATGTTTACAAAACTCTGAAATCCAATCAATGCTGCGACTCCACAGCAAAGCAGTCTTCCCGATAAATCTTTTGCCCTTTTAGCTATTATAATACATTCTATGGTAATTAGTAAGAGTAAAATTATGATCAATACACTTCCTAAAAAGCCCATTTCCTCTCCAACTACCGCAAAAATGAAGTCTGTCTGTGGTTCTGAAATAAAATTACCGTTTTTTACGGAATTGACATCGGTATTATAGAGTCCTTTTCCCAACAACTGCCCGGAACCGATCGCCATAATGGAGTTCTGCTGCTGGTAAGCATCATCTGCATATTTTTCCGGCTGAAGCCATCCCATGATCCTTTTATACTGATAACCCCTTAAAATCTTCTGATCCGGCTGCAGGATCAACGCTAAAAAGATTGCTGCCGAAGGAACGGAAACAGCAAGGACTGTCGCAATAAATTTGTAGCTGAGTCCTGCCATAAATAACAGTACAAGAAAGATCAGTGCTGTCACGATCGTTGTGGACAGATCCGGCTCTTTTTTTATCAGTGCCAGTGGAATTCCCGCTAAGATAAAAGAACCGATCAGAACCTTCGGACGATTGACACTCTCCTGATATTTTGCAAAGAAATATGCAAAAAACAGGATCAAAAGAATCTTACCTAACTCTGACGGCTGAAAGCGGATTCCCGCGATCTCCACCCAACGGGTAGCACCTTTTGATTTGTCACCCATAATCAATACCAGTGTCAAAAGGACTATATTAATAAAATAAAATATCCACGAAAACCGCAGAAGAAACTCATAGTCCATCAGCGAGACCACCACCATGGTGATCAGTCCTAAGACCAGACCAAGGATCTGTTTCCCCTGTACCGAGCTGTTTGCACTTCCGATCACCAGTATTCCGATGATGGTCAACACCACCACATAGGCGACCAGACGAAAATCATAATCTTTGAGTTTGTACTGTTTTAACATAACGCCTTTAATTTCCTTTATGCTTGATATCACGGATTGGAATATTTGCCACCATGACAGGGATCATTCCCCGATGGTCCTCCGACTCCGTCTTTGTAATCTGTATATCCAGTTCCTCTTCATCAATCTCCATGTATTTTGATATCACAGAGATAATATCGTTTTTCATCAGTTCCATTACTTCTGAAGAACAGCCTGCCCGGTCAGAGACTAACAACAGCTTTAACCTGTCCTTCGCAAAATCTTTGGAACTCTTCCTGTTCCATAAATCCCAGATTCCCATGCCTGCCTCCTATCTTCTAAATAAACCTGATACTTTTGAAAAAAATCCTGTTTTATTTTCAAAAGTCATAAGAGGCACGTCATATCCTAAAATTCTTTTGCATATATTACTGTATGCGATACCTGCCATTGCACTGCTTCCAACTAACGGTTCGCCCCGGTTTGTAGAAACAACAATGGCTTCATCGTCCGGCACTGCTCCTAGAAGCTCGATCGCTAATACTTCACAGACATCTTCTAACGACATCATGTCGCCCCGTTTGACCATATCGATCCTGATACGGTTTACCACCAGTTCGATCTGTTCCATCTCGGCTGCTTCTAAAAGTCCGACCACACGGTCTGCATCCCGGATTGCTGAGACTTCCGGAGTAGTCACTACTATTGCTCTTGTCGCACCCGCGATCGCATTTAAAAATCCCTGCTCAATTCCTGCGGGGCAGTCCAGCAATATGTAATCAAATTCATCTTTCAGTTCTTCGGTGAGTTTTTTCATCTGTTCCGGATTGACGGCTGTCTTGTCCTTCGTCTGTGCTGAAGGTATCAGATAGAGGTTCGGATATTTCCGATCCCTGATGACTGCCTGCTTTAAACGACAGTTTCCTTCGATCACATCTACCAGATTATAGACGATCCTGTTTTCCAATCCCATAACAACATCTAAGTTCCTAAGACCAATGTCCGTATCGATCAATATGACCTTTTTATCCATCTGTGCCAAACCTGTTCCGATGTTAGCAGTCGTTGTTGTCTTGCCCACACCGCCTTTTCCTGATGTTATTACGATTACTTCACCCATTATAACCTCCGCTTAATAAAAGTTTTCAAACATTCCATTCTTCATGACATCAATACAAATGGCTTCCTCTTTTATGTATGCTACCTGAGGTTCTAACTGTTTTTTCCGTCCGCGTAATCTCTCTAACGGACTCTTATCTTCGCTTCTGCCAATGACATCGGCAATTTTTATCTGAATCGGATTCATATGCAGCGCTGCCACAAATGATTCCGAATTTCCAGCTGCTCCGGCATAGGCATTGCCGTCTAAACTTCCTAAGACCACAATGTTTCCCCTTGCTACGATCTTTGCCCCCGGATTCACATCTCCGACGATCACGACACTGGATTCACACTCTAAGACCTGTCCGGAACGAAGTGTCCCTTTATAAAACTGTCCGGTGCTTTCCTCCTGACGCCTTAAAAATTCTTCAATCTGTGCTTGCGTATCCAGTTCTTTTTGTTCATCACTGTCTAACACACAGATAATATGGATACTCGTCTGTTCCGTGATGGCATCTATGATACGTATCTCCTCTTCCGTAGACAGGTGTCTGCCGGAAAAAGTGATCGCGATACTGGCATTTTTAAAAAACTTATCTGACTCATGAAACTTTAAAATAATTGCATCCAGTAACTCTTCAAAGGGCAGATTCTCATTGAGAATCAGATTGATGCCATAACGGTTACTTTTTAAGATCACCTGTTGTTCCATGCAATCCCTCCTCATACTGTTAATCGGTAACGGCGTTTGCAGAGTTTCCCACATCTTCTGCGGTTCCGTCTAACAGCTCTTCTTCGCTTGCAAGTTTGAAATAGTATTTCAAAATCTGTGCTGAAACATCTGCTGCATTATGGGAAGTATAACCATACGCAATACGCGTTGCAATGGATACCTCCGGATCTGCATATGGTGCATATCCTACAAACAACGCATGGTTTGGACGTGTCTGTACCTGCTGGGCAGTACCGGTCTTTCCGGCTACCTCTACGCCCATTCCGTTAAATGCATCCAGTGTGGAAATCACCATTCTCATACCGGAATGAACAGCATCCCATGTAGAACCGGAAACTTCACTCAACTGGTTTTCTACGGTAGGTCCATACTCTTTGATCGTCTTTCCATCCGGGTCACAGACCTTTTTCAACAGTGTTTCTTTATAAAGTGTTCCCGAATTTGCAACCGTTGTTACATAACGGGCCAGTTCTGACGTTGTAAAGTTATGATTACTCTGTCCAAATGCTGCCGTAACCGGATATTCGGTTGCGATCTCCGGTTTGCTCTCCGGTATCTCGATTCCGGTATTGGAATCTAATCCAAACAGCGATGCATATTCTTTAATCTTTTCTAAACCTTTTTCTTCGTTATAGGTGCCGCCCTGTAAACTTAAGCGGTAACCAACCTCGGAAAAATAATAGTTACATGAATCCCGGATCGCTTCTGATACATTGATGCTTCCATGGGAACTTGGATAGATCCAACATTTTGGTCCGTTTGCAAAACGGTCAAACTGTCCTTTATCCGTAATATGCTCCCCAATGGAAATAACTCCTTCCGTCAGACCTGCAACCGCACTGACCATTTTAAAGGTAGAACCAGGTGCCGTCTTTTGCTGTGTTGCATGATTATAAAGCGGCAGGGACAGATTATTGCTTAACGAGCTGTAATACTCACTGTCTACGGAATTTGCCAAACGGTTATTGTCATAGCCCGGATAGGAAACCAGTGCTAACAATTCTCCTGTCTTAACATTTGTAACAACACAGGAACCGGAGCATGGGTCTAATGCAAGCTGCGCCGGAGTGATCTCAAGACTCTTGATCTTCTCTCTGACAAAATTGTATGCACTCGCAGAACCGTTGCTTAACGCCGCAATCTGTGCCTCGTCCTTTTCAAGTACGCCCTGATCATAGAGGATCAGGCAAAGCTGTGTGCCACTGATCATATTCTGGCGGATCATGTACTTATAGACAATTTTACTGAAATTATAATCCTCTTTTAAGTCGTCTAAGATATAAGCAGTAAGCGACTGGAAAATTTCTTCGGAATCTGAATATTTTTCTTCTACGGTAAATTTACTGATATCGATCCAGCTTTTAGAAATTGCATAATTCAGATATTCATTCAAGGAAATCTTTCCCTCTTTCCAGTTTACATAAGTTCCATCTGATGTATCAATCGCACTGTTGTCGAGTACGCCATTGGATTTCAGGCGTTTGATCAGCTCTGTGATATAATCCTGATCTTCCTCGCCGAGTTCGCCAAACGGTGTATTGGCACTGCCGGAAAGCAGACTGTCCATTCTTGAAAGTACTGAGCTTTCCTTTGAGGTATATGCACTGTATACGGTACGCTCTGTATCGCTTGCATCATCCTCCGTAAAATGCGAAGTGTCGATCATTCCGTTATTGATAAATGCAAAATATACATCATCGATCGGAATCTTGATATCGGATGCCGAACCGGTGGAATGGTACTCTTTGATATTTTCAATCTTCGAGTATACGATTCCTGCGATCTCCTGCTCTAACAGATCATAAACCGCTTTCGTTAAATCCGCATCAATGGACAAATAGACATCATTTCCCGCCGTCGGTTCTTTGCGTTTAATTACATCTACCACTTTTCCAAGGTTGTCTACGCTGATCTTTTCATAGCCCTTTTCGCCTTGCAGTTCTTTGTCCATGACCTGCTCAATTCCTGATTTTCCCACCACATCGGTAAGGGAATAGGATTTATCTTTTTTCGACAGTTCCTTATATTCATCTACGGAAATCTGTCCGGTATAGCCAATGATATGTGCAAAATATTTACTATCATTATATTTACGGACAGTCTCTTCATTGACAGACATTCCCTGCAGGGTATCGGAATTCTCACTGACCCATGCTACCGTCTCGTCACTGACACCGGTTGCTAAGACCGTAAGGACAAATTTCTGATAGCTGTTCTGTGCAATGGCATAGCGCAGGACTAGGATCCGGTAACGGTTATAAGCACTGTACTTGTCTGAAATACCATAACGCTTATCAGAGGACAGATACTCCATGACCTGTTCCGGCGTTGCCTCGGCTTCGTTGTATCCTAAGGTCTTATTATACTTGAGATCATCTGTCGATTTGTGGTCGTAAATGTCAGCAAGAAATCGTTTTAATGTCGTACCGGAAACCGTATACTGATAGCCATCCCGTTCGGAATAACTGATGTAAAAATCATTCCTGATCTGGTCTTTATTCTTATCTAAAACTTTTAACAGACGATAGAGTTCCTTGTTCAGTGCCTTATTTCGTTCCGCTCTGGAGTTGTAGACTCCGTTATCCTCTAAAGTAATGGCATAAGCAAGTTCATTGTATGCTAAGAGTTTTCCGTTTTTGTCATAGATATTGCCTCGTGTGCTTGCTAAATCCCTCGTTTTTTCAATTTTTAAGGTATAATTGTCTAAATACTCCTGACCATTGATAATCTGCAGGTTAAACACCCGCCAAAGCAACAGGAATGACAAAATGCACATGATGATCGTCAATACTAAAATTCTGGATTTTAATATATTTGCAAAGACTTCTTTTATCTTATCAAACAAATTTTGCTGCACTCCTTTTTTCAATTGTTTCGAGGTGTCTGTTGATCTTCAGTATTATAAAATAAAGTGCGATTGTAATTACTAAAGTATAGACCATCTCCGGTATCATGATATGGAACAGATAGTACCCGAAATGGATCTTTTTTCTTGGAAGGAAACGAAGCAGATAAATTGCTAAATTCAATACGAAGTCACTTCCTAAAATCAGGATCATCGGAAGCTTGATATCATCCGGATAAAAAACTTTCCGAAACATTCCGTTCACATACCCGATCAACAGATATAGCAGAGTATAAAATCCCGGAATCTCCCCAAAGAAGATATCCATTAATACTCCGCAAAAAAGTCCGATCCACATTCCCTCTTTTCTTCCACGCATAAAACCAAAGGAAGAAACCACTACGATCAGAAGATTGGGTGATATTGATGCAAAGGACAATGCTGAAAACAGTGTACTTTGCAGCAGAAAACATATAACTACGATCAGTATGACTGAAATTTTTCTTCTCATCCTTATTTCTCCGTATCTGAAGTTGCGTCCGTCTTCTTATCTAAGATGACGAGCACCTCACGCAAATGTTCAAAATCGGCTGCCGGAGTAATCGTTCCTGATTTGGTGATATTGTTAGAATCCATTTCGGTCTCACTTACATAACCGATCAAGATTCCCTGTAAGAACTTATCACTGACATAAGAAGTTACCACCTGGTCACCTTTTTTCACCTTGTCATCTGCATCCTTCAGATTCTTAAAGGTAATCTCACAGTTGTCATTCATCGCCTGCAGATCACCGTTTACAATACAGTTACCGGAAGTCGATAACACCATTCCGCTGACTTTGCTGGTATCGTCAATAATCGAACGCACCTTTGCATAATGCGGTCCTACATCTATGACAATTCCGACTAAACCGTTTCCTGCCATAACGTTCATATCTTTTTCAATTCCGTCTTTTTTTCCCTTGTCGATCAAAAAGACGTTAAACCAGTTGCCACTGTCTTTTCCGATGACATTTGCCGCAACTTTTTTATAATTTGGATATTTTTGATCCAGTTTATACAATTCCCGCAAATCTTCTAACTCGTACTGCTCTAACTTGACGGTATTTAACTCTGTGGACAGCTTTTCTACCTGCTCTTTCAGCTTTGTATTCTCGTCCATCACAGATTCTAAGGTCTGAAAACGGTCAGATTTATTCGAAAAAAATGTACCTACCGAATTGATTCCCTTCTGCATTGGAACAAAAATATAACTTGCCACGGAATTTAACGGTCCGCCGGAAGTACCGCCCACGGAATATGCTAAAAACATGACGATCAGGCAGATTCCGCAAAGGACTAACAGCAGATATCTTGCAGGAAAAGAATTTTTGTTCTTTTTACGCTTCATAAATGCCTCTATTTATAAATCTTTGTTTTCATTGTAAAGGTCAGACGTTTATATTTTTCATCTGAAACAATTTTATTCAGACCCTGAACTACCGTCTCCTCCGGATTTTCGGCACAGTTGACCTTGATTCCGGTGATTTCCGTAAACAGTTCATCAAGTCTATGTATTTTAGAGCTTCCACCCGTAATATAAATTCCGGAATGGATAATATCTTTTGCAAGCTCCGGCGGCGTCTTTTCTAAGATCATCTTAATGGAGTTGCAGATAGAGTTCAGGTTATCTTTGATCGCCTCGTAGACAATCTCGGTTGAAATCTCTCTCTCCACCGGAAGTCCGCTGACTAAGTCTCTTCCGACGATCACCATGCTGTCTTCTGCACCCGGTACGCCATAGCCTAACTTCTCTTTTAAGGTCATTGCTGTCTTTTGTCCGATCACCAGACTGTAGGTACGTTTCAGATGGGAAATAATGGATTCATCAATCCGGTTTCCTCCAAAATGAAGCAGGTCGCTCAGTACCAGTCCGCCTAATGACATGACGGAAATCTCTGTTGTATCTGCTCCGATATCCACAACCATGACACCGGTCGGCTCGTTGACATCAATTCCCAATCCAACGGCATCTGCAAGTGGTTTCTCACAGAGAAGCACGCCTTTTGGTTTTACCTTGCTCTTTGCAAAGATGTCAAAAAATGCCTTTTTCTCGACCTCTGTAATATCAGTTGGTACGGCAACGACAAACTCTGCTCCACGCACCTTTCCCTTGGAATATTTTTCTAAAAATTCAAAAATCATCGTCTGCATGTTTGCATAGTCTGCGATAACACCATTGATTACCGGAAATGTTACATTGATGTTCTCCGGTGCTTTTTCATACATGGCATATGCCTGATCTCCATATGCATACATCTGATTTTTGTTCACAATCGCGATAGTATTTTTTTCGTTCAGGACCTTTCCTGTTGCCTTGCAAAAAACCTTGACATTGCAGGTGCCTAAATCAATTCCGAATGTATTGCTCATTGTATTTCTCCCTTTTGACTTATAATCGTCCGTTTTCTCGAAAGCTGTAATATTGATTGTCTCCAATAATGATGTGATCCGCAAGCTGGATGTCCATATACTTGCCACAGATCTTTAAATGCTCTGTGACCTTGAAATCCTGTTCACTTGGCGTCGGATCACCACTTGGGTGGTTGTGCAGCAATATCAGATATGCTGCATTATGAATGATTGCCGTATAAAAAATCTCTCTTGGCGAAACAACGGAACTGTTGATGCTTCCAACGGAAACCACCTGTTCTGTGATCAGTCTCCCCTTTCCGGTAAAAAGACTGACTAACAAAACCTCTTTCGTCTCATGTCGGAGCTGTTCCATATAGTAGTTCGCTACGGACTCCGCACATTCTAATGTTACCCCCTCCCGTAAGGAAAGACGGCTGATCCGCTTGCTCAGTTCTGCAATACATTTTAACTGTATCGCTTTGACCTTTCCGATCCCCGGTATCTGTAACAGTTCCTCTTTACTCAGGTCATACAGTCCTAAAAGCCCCTTATCATGGATCTTTAAAATATTCTGAGCAAGTTCTATGGATCTTATACCATTTGTCCCGGTTCTTAGGATAACGGCAAGCAGTTCCGCATCGGAGAGATATTCCGCTCCCCGCGTGTAACATTTCTCATATGGTTGTTCCGTATCCGGCAATTCTTTTACAGTCTCATGTTTTGTCATAAATTCCTTTCCGCTCTCTCAACGTGGCAATTTATGTAAACTTCCTCCGTAAAAATTACACACAGAATATATTAGCACATCCTGCTCTTGTCTACAAGGTTTCGTTCATAAAGTTTTTGTAAAGACCAAAGAATTCCAAGTTTTGCATGGTACCAGGTCAGTCCTCCCTGGAAGTAGACTGCATAAGGTGGTTTTAGCGGTCCGTCGGCACTCAGTTCAATGGAAGATCCCTGCACAAAAGCTCCTGCTGCCATAATGACCTGTGCATCATAGCCCGGCATATCCCACGGTTCCGGTGTAACATAGGAATCGACCGGTGCCGCCGTCTGGATTCCTTCGCAGAATGCACAGAGTGCCTCCGGCGAGTTCAATGTAACTGCCTGAATGATATCATGTCTGGATTCCTTTCCATTCGGAACTACGTTAAATCCGAGTTTTTCATAGATATTTGCCGCAAAAATAGCTCCCTTTAATGCGCCTGCCGTAACCACCGGTGCCTGAAACAAGCCCTGATAAAAGGACTGGATGACTCCTAAGGAAGCTCCTACCTCTTTTCCAAGTCCCGGAGAGGTCAGTCGGTAAGCTGCATTTTCCACACACTCCCGCTTTCCGGCAATGTAGCCGCCGATCGGTGCAAGTCCGCCGCCCGGATTTTTGATCAGAGAACCGACGATCATATCTGCCCCTACCTCGATCGGTTCTTTTTCTTCTACAAATTCTCCGTAACAGTTGTCCACCATACAGATGACATCCGGCTTTATTTTTTTGACAAAAGCGATCAGTTCCCCGATCCTGTCTACGGAAAGTGTCGGTCTGGTCTGATATCCCTTTGAACGCTGTATCGTCACTAACTTTGTCTTGTCATTGATCGCTTTTTTGATATTTTCAAAGTCAAAGCTACCATCCTCTAATAAATCCACCTGTCGGTAAGAGATTCCGTATTCTGCCAGTGAGCCTTTCGATGGACGTATCCCGATGACTTCTTCTAATGTATCGTAAGGTTTTCCCACCGGTGAAAGCAACTCATCTCCCGGACGCAGATTTGACATCAGTGCCAATGCCAATGCATGTGTTCCACAGGTGATCTGCGGGCGTACCAACGCATCCTCGGCACAAAATACATCTGCATAGACTTTCTCTAAGGTATCACGTCCTAAATCATTATAGCCATAACCGCTGGACTGATTAAAACACTCCGCACTGACTTTGTTTTTCTGCATGGCGTGGATGACTTTTAACTGATTGTACTCTGCCATTTTATCGATCTGTTCAAACCGTTCTTTTAAGCCTGCTTCTATCGAATGTCCAAAATCATAGACTTCTTTTTGGATCCCCATTTTTAGGTATTGCTGTGTGATGATTGTTTCTGCCTCATTTTGAATGCTCATAATATTCCTCTTTCCGTTAGTTCTTTTTTCATAAAGTCCAGTATTTTTTCGTTATCATGTGAAAATTTTTCTTTTTCTACCCAGATCACCTCACGCTCTCTGCGAAACCAGGTAAGCTGGCGTTTTGCAAAATGGCGGGTGTCCCGTTTTAAGATATATACTGCTTCTTCTAAGGTGGTATTTCCGTCTAAATAATCTAAGATTTCTTTATATCCCAATCCCTGCATGGATACCATGTCTTTGGTGTAGCCCCTGTCTTTTAATCGTCTGACCTCTTCGATAAGTCCCGCCTGCATCATCTGATCCACACGCTGATCAATACGTCTATAGATTTCATTCCGGTCATCATTTAATACAAAATATGCCGCATTGTAGGGACTTTCTTTTTCTCTTTCCTGCTCGTTGTGGGAAGATATTGTCCGTCCTGTTTTTTCATAAAACTCCAATGCCCGGATCACACGCTTTACATTGTTCGGATGAATGGCTTTTGCCGATGCTGCATCGACTTTTTCTAACATCTGATGCAGATATTCTGCTCCATGTTCTTTTGCAAGCTGCTCTAACTGCTCCCGATATGCCGTATCTTCTCTTTCACTGGTAAAATCAATATCGTATAACACTGCCTGGATATAGAATCCCGTACCGCCGACTAAGATCGGAATCTGGCCTTTTTCATAGATTTCTTTCAGATAGCGTTTGGCATATTCCTGAAATTTTACTACGTTGAATTCCTCATCCGGCATGAACTCATCTACCAGATAATGAGGTACGCCCTGCATTCCTTTTTTGCTGATTTTTGCCGAACCGATATCCATGTAGCGGTAAACCTGCATGGAATCCGCTGAGATCACTGCTCCGTTTACGGCTTTTGCCAATGCGATCGACAAGTCGGTTTTTCCAACGGCGGTAGGACCTGTCAGTATGATCAATGGTTTCTTTTCTGTCTCCATTACACTATCCTCTTAAATTTCTTTTCTAACTCATAACGGCTCATGGATATGATCGTTGGTCTTCCGTGTGGGCATTGATAAGGATTCTCACAGGTCAGCAGTTCCTCGATCAGATGCTCCATCTCTGCTTTTTGCAGATGCTGGTTTCCTTTGACTGCCGCTTTACAGGACATCGTTGCGATCTTTTCAATGATCGCATCACTGGTCTTTGCACCGCTCTCTTCATTTAAGTTATCTAACATCTCGATAAAAAGCTGCTGCTGGTTTAAATAATACAGATTACCCGGTACGGCACAGACTGCATATTCTTTGCCGCCAAAGGATTCGATCTCATAACCGAGACGCTCAAATTCGGAAAGATATTTTTTTAACAGTTGTTCTTCCCGCATATTCAGGCTCACTACCATTGGCGGGGAAAGCTGCTGGGAAGTATATTCTTTCTTTTCAAGGCTTGCCATGGTTCGTTCAAACAGGACTTTTTCATGGGCTGCATGCTGGTCGATGATAAACAGCTTGTCTTCAAACTGTACCAGCCAGTAGGTATCAAACACCTGTCCGATGATCCGGTGCTTTGCTTTCGCCTCCTGTGTTAAGAACTGTCCGCCATATTCCGGCATTTCACGCAGAGTAAGCTGTTCCCCGGTCAGGGGGAGATTCTCTATTGCAGCCATTTCTTTGTCAGGGTTTTCATCCGGGATGGCTTTCGTTTGCTCTGGGAGGTTCTTTTCCTGTTCTGGCAGTATTCTGTCCTTATTATTTTCCTTGCTTTGTTCTGATCTATTCTGTTCTTTTTCGACACGTTTGGTTTCAAATGGTTCCGGTGCTTTTACCCTTGGTTGTGTGGTAGTTTGTGATTTTTTTAACGAATCCTGATCTTCCACACTGACCTCCGGTATGAACTCTTTATGCTCTAATGCTTCTTTCAAGCTCTCATATAGGAATTCATAGACTCCTTTTCCATCGGAAAACCGAAGTTCCATCTTCGACGGATGGACATTGACATCTAAAAGCGTTCCGTCCATGGTCAGATGTAAGACGGTAAATGGATATTGATGCTGCATCAGATGCAGTTTATAGGCATCCTCAATGCCCTTTGCCACCAGACTGCTTTTGATATATCTTTGATTGATAAAGTAACTCTCAAAATTACGGTTTCCTCTCGATATCACGGGTTTTCCGATAAATCCGTCCACTTTCATAAATTCACATTCCGTATGGACTTCTAAAAGGTTCATCGCAATATCCCTGCCGTAGATCCGATAAATGACATCTTTTAAGTTGCCGTTTCCTGCAGTATTTAGCTTTGGCTGGTTATTGGATATGAACTGAAAGGAGATATCCGGTCTGGATAATGCTAACCGCTCCATAAAATCGCTGATATAAGAGGCTTCGGTCTGTGCTGATTTTAAGAATTTCTGTCTTGCCGGTGTGTTATAGAAGAGATTGCGTACTAAAAAGGTCGTTCCGTTCGGCGCACCGATTTCTTCTAACTTCACCTCTTTTGAGCCTTCGATCAGATAACGGCTTCCGGTCAGGGCATCTGCCGGTTTTGTGATCAGTTCCACCTGTGAAACTGCCGCAATACTCGAAAGTGCCTCTCCGCGGAATCCTAATGAGGTAACATGCAAAAGATCTTCTACGGTTTTGATCTTACTGGTAGAATGGCGCAAAAACGCCATCGGTATTTCTTCTTTGGAAATACCGCATCCGTTATCGGTAATACGGATGAATGAAATTCCTCCATCTTTGATCTCAACAGTGACTGCCGTAGCCCCTGCATCAATGGCATTTTCCACCAGTTCCTTGACTACGGAAGACGGCCGCTCTACAACCTCTCCTGCCGCAATTTTATCAATGGTTGACTGCTCTAATAAATGTATTCCCGGCATGCTGACTCCTTTCTGTTCTTCTTCGTTATCTTTTTCACAAACTTATATGGATCGTCTTTTCTTCGTCCGATGTAAAAAAACAGCATCTTTCACTCTTACCAGCGGTTTTTGATCTTATTCTGTAATTCATATAATTTGTTCAATGCTTCGATCGGCGTAAGGTTTCCAACGTCAATCTCTTTTAATTCTTCTATAATATCATTGTCATTGACAGCGTCAAAAAGGGACATCTGTGTTAAGTCCACCTCATCTAAATGTTCCTTCTTTTTCTTTGTTGCTGAGTTCTTTTTATTGCTCAATATTTCCGTAAAATCTACGATATCATGTCTACCAAGTTCTTCGGCAATCTCTTTTGCCCGCTCAATGACAGAATCCGGCACTCCTGCTAATTTTGCAACCTGGATACCATAGCTTTTGTCTGCCCCGCCTTTGACGATTTTTCGTAAAAATACGATATCATCGCCTTTTTCCTTGACTGCGATGCAGTAATTGTTGACGTTGTCTAACTTTCCTTCTAACTCTGTCAATTCGTGGTAATGCGTTGCAAACAGTGTCTTAGCACCTAAGAGTTTTGGATTGCTGATATGCTCTACGACCGCCCAGGCAATACTGAGTCCGTCAAAGGTAGACGTTCCACGCCCGATCTCATCTAAGATCAGCAGGCTGTTGCCGGTTGCATTTCGTAAAATATTTGCAACCTCCGTCATTTCCACCATAAAGGTACTCTGACCGGATGCTAAATCATCCGATGCCCCGACCCTTGTAAAAATCCTGTCTACAATGCCGATATCCGCTGTTTCCGCCGGCACGAAACATCCAATCTGTGCCATTAAAACGATCAATGCCGTCTGACGCATATAAGTGGATTTTCCTGCCATATTCGGTCCTGTAATAACGGAAATACGGTTCTTTTGATTGTCTAAGTAGGTGTCATTTGCAATAAACATATCATTGTTTATCATCTTTTCTACCACCGGATGTCTGCCGTTTTTAATATCGATCCTGCCATTCTGGTTTAATGACGGACGGCAGTAGTGGTTCTGTTCGGAAATCAGTGCCAAGGAGGCAAACACATCGATCTTTGCCAATGCCTTTGCTGTTTTCTGGATACGGACCACATTTTTTGCGATCTGCTCGCGCAGCTCACGGAACAGCTCATATTCTAACTGTACCAGTTTATCCTCCGCACCTAAGATCATATCCTCCATCTCTTTGAGTTCCGGTGTGATATAGCGCTCTGCATTGGTTAAGGTCTGTTTTCTGGTATAATAATCCGGCACTAAATCTTTGAAGGAGTTCGTTACCTCTAAATAGTAGCCGAATACTTTATTGAACTTGATCTTTAAATTCTTGATCCCGGTCTTTTCCCGTTCCTTTGCCTCTAATTCGGCAAGCCAGTTCTTTCCCTGACTCTTCGCCTCACGCAGACGGTCAATCTCTTCATGATAACCGTCTTTTATGATGCCGCCTTCGCGGACCGTGATCGGCGGTTCTTCCTCAATAGCTGCATCGATTAATGTATACAGATCCTCTAAGGTATCCATATCCTCACAGATCCCCTGTATCTCTTTTGACTGCAATTCTAATAAAATCCCCCGGATATGTGGGATCATTCCGATCGAACTTTTAAATGCCGTCAGATCTCTTGGATTTGCTGACTGATATGTAATCCTTGTTAAGAGTCGCTCTAAATCATAGACAGGGTTTAGATATTCCCGAAGTTCTTCTCTGTCGATCGCTCTTTGCATCAGCTCCTCAATGGCATCTAACCGTCCCTCGATCTCCTCTTTTTCAATCAATGGCTGTTCCACAAAAGAGCGTAACATCCTGGCTCCCATGGCTGTTTTGGTCTTATCTAACACCCAGAGTAAGGAACCCCGCTTTGCTTTTTCCCGCAATGTTTCTACCAGTTCTAAATTTCTTCTGGTCGAACTGTCTAATACCATAAATTTTCCGGTCGTATACGGATGGATCGCGGAAATCTGTTCTAAGGAATTTTTCTGTGTCTCATAGAGATATTTTAGCAGAGAACCTGATGCGATCATTCCGCATTCTAAATCCGCAAGTCCAAGTCCTTCTAAAGAGTTGACCCGAAAATGCTCTTTTAATGTATTCTCACAGAGGGAATCGTCAAAATACCAGTGCTCTAGGGAATACAGGACAATGCCCACACGGTTCTTCAGGTCGTCGATATCTAATCCGCTCATAAACAGTGCTTCATTGCAGACCACTTCGGTCGGCGAAAACTTATAGATCTCATCTAAAAGCCTTCTTTTGCTGTCCACCTCTGTTACAAAAAAATCACCGGTGGTAACGTCTGCCGTTGCAACTCCGAACTGGTCTGACAAAGACACAATACACATGATATAATTATTTTTTCCCTCGTCTAATGCCTGCTCATTGATATTGGTACCCGGTGTCACCACGCGGATCACCTCTCGCCGTACCATTCCCTTTGCCTGTTTCGGGTCTTCCATCTGCTCGCAGATAGCAACCTTATATCCTTTTGCCACCAGACGGTTCATATAGCTTTCATAGGCATGAAACGGCACTCCACACATTGGTGCCCGTTCCTCCTGTCCGCAGCTTTTTCCCGTTAAGGTCAGCTCTAACTCCCTTGATACAATTTTGGCATCCTCAAAAAACATCTCGTAAAAATCGCCAAGACGATAAAACAGGATGCAATCCGGGTATTCTTCTTTGGTTTGCAGATAATGCTGCATCATTGGTGAATATTCTGCCACTTTTTATTTCCTTTCATTTCTTTAATCTTCATCTTATTTTACAGGTGCATACTGCTTTGCGATCATCTCAGCGATCTTGATCCCATCCATAGCTGCCGACATGATCCCGCCTGCATATCCCGCGCCCTCTCCGCAGGGATATAACCCTTTGATCTCGCTCTCGAACTCCTCGTTTCTCCAGATCCTGACCGGAGAAGAGGTACGGCTCTCAATTCCCGATAAGATCGCATCATAACGGTTATAGTCCTCGATATACCTTGGGAACTGTTCCATGCCGCGGATAAAAGTCTCTGTCAGCTCCTGTGGCAGCAATTCATGCAGTGGTGCAAATGCTGTCTTTCCTCTGGTACAGCTTGCAAATCCCCCATACTCAGAACTGATGCGTTTCTTTACAAAATCGCCATAGAGCTGCTGCGGTATCTTTCCGTTTCCCATTGCAAATGCTTTCTTTTCAAGCTCCCTTTGAAATACCACACCTGCTAATGCATCTTTTCCCGGAAAATCCTCCGGTGTTACCGATACGATCATTGCCGTATTGGCATTTTTTCCGGCACGGTCATGGTAACTCATCCCATTGACTGCCAGTCTGCCTTCTTCCGAAGATGCATTTACCACATAACCACCCGGGCACATGCAAAAGGAATAGACCCCTCTGTGGTTCTCAAAATTAGCGGTCAATTTATAAGAAGCCGGGCTTAGATAACGCATATCTGCCCCCTTATATTGCATATGATTGATCATATCCTGTGGATGTTCTACACGAAAACCAACGGCAAATGCCTTTGCTTCCATTGGAATCTGCCGTTTTTGCAGTGTTTCAAACGTATCTCTTGCACTGTGTCCGATCGCTAAAACTACCGCATCGATGTTCATCCATTCGTCATGATTTAACCGAATTGCCTGCAATCTCTGATCTTCCACTAAAAAATCCGTAACCTGTGTCGAAAAACGGATCTCTGCCCCGTGCTCTAATAAATAGGCACGCATATTTGCGATCACCTGACTTAAAACATCCGTTCCGATATGCGGTTTTGCATCATATAAAATTGCTGCATCTGCCCCAAATTCCACAAAAGTCTCTAAGACATGACGGCTTCGTCCAAAACGGTCTTTGACCAATGTATTCAGCTTTCCATCGGAAAAAGTACCGGCCCCGCCTTCTCCAAACTGCACATTCGACTCTGTGTCTAACACACCACTCTCCCAGAAACGCTTCACATCTTCGGTACGCTCCTCCACACATTTTCCACGTTCTAATAAAATCGGAGCATAACCGGCTTTCGTCAGTTCATAGGCACAAAAAAGTCCTGCCGGACCGGCACCAATGATCACCGGGCGATATTTTGTTTCTTTTTGTGAAACTTCTGCCTTTGGAAATTGATATTTCTTTCGATTAGTCAACATAATATTTTTATCGTTAACTTTCTTCAGAATTCCGATTTCATTTTCGACCGTAAGGTCTATGGTATAAACATAGCAGACCTCACTTTTCTTTCTGGCATCCACCGATCGTCTGACAATTTCTAAATTTAATATCTGTTCCGGTTTGATCTTGCAGCGTTTTGCTGCTTTTTTTATGATATCTTCCCTCTTATGAGATAAGGGCATTTTTAACTGCTGTATCCGAATCATTTCTGTCCCTTTCCTGACTCTGACTGCCTTGCTTTTTTCGCCGCGGACGTTCCTGCAACATAGCCGCTTGTCCATGCCCATTGCAGATTATAGCCGCCGCACATTCCATCAATATCGATCACTTCTCCCGCAAAAAAGAGTCCCGGACATAATTTGGACTCCATTGTGTTAGCACAGATCTCCTGCGTTGACACCCCTCCGGCAGTTGCCTGTGACTGTTCAAATTTGCGTGTGCTCATAATTTCACAAGTGAACTGTTTTAAATACTTAGCAAGTACTTTAACCTCCTGTTTTGTACAGTCGCCTGCCTGCTTCTTAGAAGAAAGACCGATCTCTTTTAGTGCGGTATCGATCAGCTTGTCTGCTAACAGTCCCTCTAATGCCTCACGGATCGTCCGATCTCTCATCCTGTTCATTCGCCCGGTCAGATACTCTTCTAATTCGTTTAAAGAATCATATTCCGGAAAAAAATCCACCTCTGCACACACTTTTTTCCCGTTTACAAGCGCCTTTGCGGCAAACCGGCTGACCTGAAACACCGGAATCCCTGATATCCCTTCTGCGGTCATCTGAACTTCTCCAAAGTCCGATGCAATTTGTGCATTTTCCACAAAGAGCTTCACTTCCGCTTCTGCACGGATTCCTGCAAGGTTCTTAGGAAATGGCGGTTTTGCCTGCAAACCCGTGAGTGCAGGCACTAAATCTATGACATGATGAGAAAGTGGTTCTAAATATAGGAATCCGCTTCCGTCACTTCCCGTATGCTTTGCCGCTTTTCCTCCGGTCGCTAAAATGCAGGTTTTTGCATGAAAATTGCCATTTTTTGTGCAAATTTCACAACTTCCTTTTTTCGGTAATATCTGTCGGATTCCGCATCCTAATTCGATTTTTACCCTCTGTCTGCGAAGTTCTAACAAAAGTGCTTCCCGCACGGAAGCCGCCTGCATGCTTCTTGGATAGACATAGCCGTTCTTTTCCTTTGGTTCGATCCCGATACTCTGAAAAAAACGGATCGTCTGCTCACATCCAAACTGTTCGAGTGCCGGCAATACAAAGGCAGGGTCATCGCCTCTGTAGTATTCGATGCCCTGCATTTTATTTGTATAATTACATCTTCCATTTCCTGTAGAAAGGATTTTCTTTCCGCAGAGTTCCATATGTTCTAAGATCAGAACGGATGCTTTTTCTCTCGCCGCCGCAATTGCCGCCATCATACCCGCAGCACCTCCGCCGATCACAATTACATCATACATGGATATCTCCTTGTTCGCTGTCATCTTCCTGCTCTTTTTCTTCTAATTCCCATTCATCTCCTGTACTGCCCGCATTGTCCGTTGTCTGCTGTAAATCTTCCGGTTCTGTACTCTCATCCATAGACGGTGCATCTGAAAATTCCAGTTCCTGTTTTTCGGCAAACTCCTTTGTCTCTTTTCTGACACGGCTCTTTTTCTCTTTCTGGCGGATTCTGAATGCCAGATAATGATAACTGAACAGACTGATGATTCCGTCAAATAACAGACTGAAATATGTAAGTGCAATCTCATAGTTCCGGTCAGAAAACGGATTCATGATAATGAGAACCGCACATACTACGATCACTAAGGATACAACACAGATGACTCCCCAGGTCCGATCCTTTAATGCTTTTAAATCCATGGCATTTTGCAATTTTATAATGGCAGTTAACAGGATGCAGACTCCGATATAGAGCTGAAAGCTCTTTGCCATCTCCTGATTTTTGACCAGTGTGCAGACTCCGATAATGACTAAAAAGACTCCAATGGAAAATCCATACTGGTTCAGATTCTTATAGGATTCTTCTAAAAAATATTTTACGATCAGAATGATACCTATTATGACCAGCACAACACTGATCCCATAACATACATATTCCATCTGCAGATCCGGTAGCACGATCAGCAGTATACCAAGCAACAGATATACAAGTGAAACACCTGTAAACAGCCTATTCAAAAAAGATGATTCTTTTTTCTCTTTTGTCTTCAAATTTATCACACTCCCTTTAGGGAGAATTATATCATATTCTGTCCTGTTTAACTAGAATAATTTTCTAAAAAGTCATACAGTTCTTCTGCATCCTGTATCAGGTAGCCCTGATCGATCTTTTTCTGCAATTCGGTGTGTAATTCCGCATACGGAATATCGGTCTGGAAATACACGGTCTTTAAGTCTTTCTGATACACCGTCAGATATCCATTGTCATTGACTACGACATATTCATAGGGAGTCTCACTGCCAGAGGTCTCCTTCATCTCTTCCTGTTTTGGTTTGCTTTTTTCTTCATTTTTTTCCGGAGCCGTCTCTAAAGAAGCATTCCACAGACAGCCTGCTCCGGTAAGGATCGCTGCTCCTAAAATAAAAGAAGCGCGAATACGGTTTGTTTTCGTCATAATATCACCCCAAACAGTATTCACGCTATTTTTTGTTTTTATACCAGGATAATTCTGTTTATCGCAGTAAATGCAATTTTTTAAAAATACGCACTAACGTTGCTCCCTTCGGGAAGTTTATAAGTTCCTCTTCAGAAAACCCTTTGAACAGGAACAGACATACGATATAGACAACTCCTCCTAATGCGATGCATACTACTGTGGAGATCGCATTCGAATGAATCAGCTTATGCAGTGCATCATAGGCAAAAAATACTGCGACACCCATGATCGCCGAGGAAATTGCCGGTACGATAAATGTCTTTCCAACCTCCTGACGGTATCTTGTGTACCTTTTGAGCGAGCGTCTGTTCAAAGTACACATAAAGAGTGCAAAAAACGCATTGGCGATGACCACGGAATAGATACCAAGGTTCAGTCCATACATGCAGACAAGCAGAACAATAATATGCAGTACTAACGCAATCAACGCATTTTTTACCGGTGCCTGCATCCGGTTTACTCCCTGCAATAATGCATTCGTTAACGTCGACAGAGAATAGAACACGATAGATACGGCTCCGATCCGAAGCATCAGTTCGATTTCTTTGCCTCCGTCCCCGAATAACAGCTGCATGATCGGAGATGCCAATACGCCGATTCCTACCGCGCACGGAAATGCGATGACCATAATAAAACGAATGGACGAATTGATACGGCTTCTTACCAGTTTGGCATCCTTTTTTGCATAGGCGGCTGCCAGACTCGGAACGCAGGAAGCAGCCATTGCAGAAGCGATGGAGATTGGTACATTGATCAGAACTTTATATTTTCCCGAAAAGATTCCCCAAAGCTCATCCATCTGACGGTTCGTACTTCCCTGTAACAGTGCAACATTCTTATAGATTCCCTGATCGATCACAGAGCTGATATTGTAAATCGTTGTACTTAAGAGCACCGGTACGATCGTCATGATCAGGATACGCATAATGGAACCATAGCTTTCGTTCTTTTTCGTTCTGCTGTTGTTCATCCTGTTTTTAAAAACAGGAACATACGTTGCAAATACAAAAATCGAAAACAGCAATGCAAATACGGCACCTAAGGCTGTACCTAATGTACCGCCCGCTGCACCATAGGCTGCTGCATAATCTTCACCGTTTCCAAGTACGGCACCGACCTTGTTTCCGTAATCTGCTAACAGATATGCAGCCCACACGCTGACAATTGCGTTGATGATCTGCTCTATGATCTGTGAAACTGCACTTGGCATCATCGTTCCAAGTCCCTGAAAGAATCCACGCATAACGCCTAATACCGCCATAACCACCAGCGTTGGTGCTAAGACTTTCAGTGCAAAGATACTAAGCGGTGTCTTCATCAGACGCGTGATCATCTCTGCGCCAAAGAACACGATCAGCATTGCCACAATTCCCGAGCAGACAGCAAATAAGAATGCCCCTTTAAATACTTTAAAGGCATTCTTAAAATCGCCCTTTGCCACTCTTGCTGATACCAGCTTTGAGACTGCCATCGGCAGACTGTAAGAGGATATCAAAAGCAGCATGCTATAAATCTCATATGCACAACTGTAATAACTGTTTCCGTTGTTTCCAATAATCGCCGTCAAAGGGACCCTGTAAAGGAGCCCTATGATACGGCTGATAATGGAAGCAATTGCTAAAATCGAACCCTGTACTAAAAAGCCGGACTCTGATTTTTTCTTATTGCCCATAAAAAAACCTCAAAATTATTTTGCAGCTTTAAAGTCGTCTTCACTGCTGTAGAACTTAATCTTGTCTGCATAAGAATCCTGTAGTACGCAGACCCATGTCTTACCCTGATTCATGGTAATCTCATTGCCGTCAGCATCGTAATAACGTGCCGGAGCATTTGTTGAATCTTTTTTCCATGTTACCGGGATTGCTTTTCCATTTGTGATATAGTAACCGGAACCACCGCCGTTCACGTCGATGTTTAAAGTATACTTATCACTCTCATACTGCCAGCTGCAGCACTGAAGGATCACATTTTTAAAGGTAAGCTGTTTGCCTACTGCAGCATCCTTCTGCTCTGCACCATACTCATAACGTTTGTAAACGCCTTCTTTTTTATCATATACAAACCAAGGTTTATCTACGCTGTAACCAGGCTGTACTACAACAGCATCTTCTCCGTTTGTCAGCTCCACTTCTTTGCCATCCTCTGCAAAGGTATAGTGTCCTGTGTAATCAGCAGATAACTTTGTTTCGTAATTTTTCTTTTTGATTCCTGCATTGATTCCTTTTTCACTGGTAAATGCATTGTGTGGCGGCTTCTTATCATCTGTACGATAGAATACTGTACTTCCTTCGGATTTGATACCGTTTAAGTTATCGATCTTTCCGCCATCTAAGTATGGAAGTGCAAAATCAGACTGTCCAAAATGAACATAAATTGCTTCAAACTCATTTGCGATCTTCGGGAAATAGAGACGGCAGCTTCTTACGGAACCGATTCTCTCTAATCCTGAATAATCCTGATAAATCGCCATCATTCTGGTGATCCCGCCTTCTACCGGACATTCATAGATCACGTCTGCTGCTTTTGTACCATACTGTGGAAGTGCATCCTTAATGTTACTGATCATCACGGCAACCGGACGTTTTCCTGCTAACTCTGCATCGATCCACTCACCTGTCAACGGGCTCTTTGCATCGTTGTCATGATTGTCATCTTTTTTTGTTGTAGTCTCTTTTTTTGCGGATGTGTCTTTTTTCGGAGCAGTGTCCTTTCCACATCCTGCTAACAGTGCACAAGCACTCACTGCTAACAAAAACGTCATCATGCGTTTTTTCATTGTAGTTCCTCCCTTATTTATCTGGAAATTCCAAGAACCTCCAGAATTTTTTCCTGTTTATTTTCCATAATTGCCGCTTCTTCCGGTTCCATATGATCGTAACCGAATAGATGCAGCATACTATGCGTAATTAAAAAAGCAAATTCCCTTTTCGGACTGTGTCCGTATTCTTTGGCCTGTTCTAACACCTTTGGAACAGAGATAATGATATCTCCTAAAAGAATCTCCCCGGTGTCAGGATTGCAGTTCCATTCCTGTTCCTCTCCGATAGCTGAAAAATCCCCGGCTTCCTGATAATCTAACATCGGAAAAGACAACACATCAGTTGCCCGGTCAATTCCCCGGTGTTCTAAATTCAGCTCATGTATAATATCGTTATCCACTAAAAGCAGGTTGACCTCTGCCTCATAGGGAAACTCTTCCGAATCCATTGCCTGTGCAATGACTTCTCTTGCTGTCTGTTCATATTCAAAATCAAATGGGACTTCTGTCTCACTCTCGATTGTTACTGTCAAAAAGATGATCTCCTTTCACCAAAAAATCCCGTATCGTAAGAAACTGATTCATACTGAGTCCCGACTCATCATAAATTCCTGTTGCCGAGTTCTCGTTTAAGGTCTGATAGATGACCATGTCCTGATTCCAGGTAGTAGAAAAAGTCTCTTTATCTAACAGATCTAACTTTGTCACCACTTTATCTACCATATGTACGATTGCCGATTCCTTCGTGGAAATCGCCATCAGTTCTCCATTGTATTCTCTTAAGATCTGTATCAGTTCTTCCGGAAAACAGGCATTCTGTGCAAGCAACACCCCATTCTCCGTATAAGGCTCTCCCTCCATACGTCCGATACGATAATAAAATCCCGCTGCCCGACAGAGATTCTCTTTTAATCCCAACTTCCCTGCACATTCACCGGAAATCTCCGAAACCCGCAAAGCATGGGAATAATCCATCTCTGAAAAACGCCGGATAGACCTTACTAACGGATAGTTATCTTTGAGCAGTTCTAAATAGTGTTCTTCCCCGGTTCTTTGCACATCAGGTTCTAAAGATCTTGTCAGAATCTCTAAAAACAACAGATTCACACCACCGATGACTGCAGCAAGCACAAACACTCTGCCTTTGATTATGAAGTCCTGTGCATAGTAACAGGATGTTACTATGACTATTGTACCAAAAAATGATATAAATTGCACCCATAAATGCAAATGTTTCTCTTTTCCCGCCAACGCTAACATCGTCCCCAATAAGAGCAGCAAAACGGATGCCATCAGCACATGGATGTCCCAGTTTTGCGTATACGCTGCAAGGAGATTTAGAAAAATTCCTGTACTGAGTGCCATTTCCCGGTTTGCCACTACAGCCATTGCAGCCGCAAAGCAAAAGGAAAAACTGCTGTAATCCGGCAGATAAGAGCTTATATAGAATGCCACAAGTCCCAATCCATAGACAACAGCTATACTTTTAAAATCATTACATTCCTCTGTCGGAAGTTGTTTTAACAGTCTTTCTTCTTCTAAAAAATAGATAAATACCGCTAAAAATATCAAATCTAAAAAGAACAGTACCACCACTTCATCTAACGGCATGGTATTTCGTATACCCATTAAGAACGTAAACAGGAGTGTCAGAACCGTCAGGATAACTACCGGCACTACTCTTCTTTTTACCAGACGTTCTTCTTTCATGTGCGTGTCCTTTTCCTTTTATTCTTACTGTCCTTTGACTCTCTTTTTTCATAAGCATCATATGCCTGTACGATTTTTTGTACCAGCGGATGACGCACTACGTCACTATTCGTCAGTTCACAGATGGAAATGCCTTCTACTTTTTTTAATACCTTCAGTGCTACATCCAGTCCTGATGTAGTACCCTTTGGCAGATCCTTTTGCGTTGCATCTCCGGTTACGACTACTTTTGAACCGAATCCGATACGCGTTAAAAACATCTTCATCTGTGCCGGAGTCGTATTCTGCGCCTCGTCTAATATGATAAATGCGTTATCGAGTGTCCGTCCTCTCATATAGGCAAGCGGAGCGACCTCGATCAATCCCTTCTCCATATTCTTTTGGAAATTCTCTGCTCCCATGATCTGATGGAGTGCATCATACAACGGTCTTAAGTACGGATCCACCTTGCTTTGCAGATCTCCCGGCAAAAATCCTAACTTTTCTCCGGCTTCGATTGCCGGTCTTGTCAGTATGATACGTCCCACTTCTTCGTTTTTAAATGCGGTAATCGCCATTGCCATTGCAAGATAGGTCTTTCCGGTTCCCGCCGGTCCGATCCCAAAGACAACCATCTGTTTACGGATCGCATCCACATAGGCTTTTTGTCCTAATGTCTTTGGCTTGATCGGTTTTCCTGCTGTTGTATGACAGATCAGGTCATCATCCATTTCTGACATCACACCTACATTTTCCTGCTTTGCCGCTAAATCTAAGGCATAATCCACCTGCTGTTCGGTGATCTCATTGCCACGTTTACTCAGGTTCACTAACTCCATAAATACCCGTGATGCACTCTTGACGTTTGCTGCTTCTCCAAGGATCTTCATTCCTCCCTCTCGGACAGCGATCGTTACATGCAGGGCACGCTCAATTTTCTTTATATTTTTATCACATCCGCCAAACACATTTGCCATATGTTCTGTCGGGATGTCAAAGATTTCCTCATTCAGATTCATTTTCTACAGTTCCTTCTTCTTTTGGCACTTCTAACTGTTTTGTTACCCGATAGGATTCTAACTTTTCCTTCGTCAAAACGGTGCCCTGAAATATATAACTATTTTTCTCCTTATCCATCATAACATTTTTTTCAATAATTTGAAGTCCTTTTTCTTCTAATTTTGAAAGAAAAAGTTCTAAATTGTCTGCCGCCATTTTCTTTGCTTCTTTTTTATCTATCTTATGGTTCTTCATCTGGTATTCCCGGTAAATATCGGTCTGGATATAAAATGGCAGATAAAAATTCTCCATCACACAGAGTTGCTCTTTTTCACTCTCTTTGTCATAAAACCGATAGGAAATCCCGTTTTGATAAAGACCTATGTATTTATTGCGGTACCAGAAAGAATAGCGTTTTTTCTCTTTTCCGGTATATGCCTTTTTTTGTACCAGCGTTGGAACTTCATAACGATAGGGATAGGACGTTTGTGCAACAATGTCTGCATCTGCCTTACAATACTGATAGCCGGCAATCTCTTTTGCATCATTATAGATGTCGATCCTTCCTAAGACCAGTGCTTTTCCTTTTTTTACCTTATCACCGGCTTTAACTTTCGGTGTACCGTTTCTTGTGACAATACTTAGGATCACGGCATCTTTGTCTGCTACTAAATCCTGCGCTTCTTCCGTTTCGGTCTCCTGCTTTTCCTGTGGTTCCTGTGTGATCAGATTTTCTTTTACATCCACCGTCAGCTTTGTTCCTTCTAAACGCACCGATGTCCAGATGACATTGGAAAAATGCTGCCTGATCTTTGCCTCTAATTTTTCACAATCTACCTTTCCTTTTGCCGTACCGACACGGATTTTCTCCGATTCTAAATAGCGGTATACCGTATCATCTGATAAGGTAGAGTTGCCACAGATCTCAATATTCCAGACATAACATGAAAAAGCATAGACAATGCCGACACAGAGCAGAAGTCCTAATAAAAACATCTTTCTTTTCCGATAGCGGTACAAAAAAAATGGCAATCCGCATCTCTTTGTAATCCGTATCTTTGTCCTTGTTTTCTTTACCATCGGACGGATCTTCCGGAAATCTTCTAAACTCATACAAAAGGTATAAGTATCTTCTTTATGATCCATGTTCCAGAGATTGATATCATGGTTTGTGCACAGATTTAAAAAACGCTCGGTTGCATAACCGGTCAGTTCCACACAGACATAACCGGATAGATATCGTAATAACGCAGTCATTCTCTAAGCCTCATATTCTATTGATTTTACAAATCCGACAACTTTCATATCTTCATTTGTATAATATTCAATGCTCAGCTTTTTTCCATAGACGGTCAGTTTTGCGTTTTTCGTCTGGATTTTGATATATTCCCCGGTATATTCTAAGATACCTTTATAATTTTCTATCAGAACTTCTCTCCTGCCGGTAATCGTCACGATGGAATCTCCATACATCAGATCCTTTGGGAGTTCTAATGTTTCTACCATATTCTGTTTGACGGACTTTAACTTGTTATGTTTCATAGTCTACTATATGGAAAAAACAAGTTGTTTATTCGCGGATAATACACTTCACCATCGGAGCTTTTTTCGCCGGTTCTTTTGCGATCCGGTATGCATTTTTTACCAGACCGGATGCAAGCACCGCTTTTTCTTTGGAATTTGCATGGATCAGTGCTAAGGTCTCTCCTTTTTTTACTGTATCCGATATCTTTTTCGTTAAAATGATCCCGACACCGTGGTCGATCGTACTTTCTTTATTTTCCCTGCCACCACCTAAGGTCATGCAGGCAATCCCGATATCCTGTGCTAAGATCCGCTCAATACAGCCTTCCTCTTCTGCTAAGACCGGAATGACATAACGTGCCTTTGGCAGCATATCCGGATGCAGGATTTCTTCACGGTTTCCGCCCTGGTTTTCAATAAATTCTGCAAATTTTTTCAGGGCTTTTCTCTCCTGTATGGACTCTGTGATCAGATTTCTTGCAATCTCTTCATCCTCTGCCCGTTTTGCAAGCAATAACATCTGTGTGCCCAATGCATAAACGACTTCCATCAGATCTTCCGGCCCGTCACCGTGCAATGCATCGATCACTTCTTTGATCTCTAAGGCATTTCCCACCGCATTTCCAAGCGGCTCATCCATATCCGTAATAACGGCTACGGTCTGCTTTCCTGCCCGGTTGCCAATATCTACCATGGCTTTTGCAAGTGCGATCGCATCCTCTTCTTTTTGCATAAATGCACCATTTCCGGTTTTGACATCTAACACAATGGCATCTGCCCCGGATGCTAATTTTTTACTCATAATGCTGCTTGCGATCAAAGACATCTGATCTACGGTTGCCGTAACATCCCGAAGTGCATAAAGCTTCTTATCTGCCGGTGCAAGGTTTGCTGTCTGTCCGGCAATTGCGATTCCTATGGTATTGACGCTGTCAATGAATTTTTCCTCCGATATTTCCGTGGAAAATCCCGAAAACGATTCCAGTTTGTCGATCGTTCCTCCGGTATGTCCTAACCCTCTTCCGCTCATCTTTGCTACCGGAACGCCAAGGGATGCAACGATCGGTGTCAGCACTAACGATACTTTATCTCCAACGCCACCGGTGCTGTGCTTGTCGACCTTGATCCCATCAATACGGCTTAAGTCCAGTACATCTCCGCTGTCACGCATTGCCATGGTCAGATCAAAAGTTTCCCTTTTGTCCATACCCTGAAAACAGATTGCCATGGTCATTGCCGACATCTGATAATCCGGGATCCTGCCCTCGGTAAACTCTTTTATCATCCAGTTAATTTCTTCTGTATTTAATTCTTTTCCCTGCTTTTTTTTGAGAATCAGATCGTACATTCTCATTGGCATTTCCTCCTTATGTTTTCTCTATTTTCTGATTGCCCAGCGCATTTTTGTGGAATGTGCCCTGCTGTTTCGGTTACATTCTTCGGCACTTGGGCGGATCACATTCTTTGCGATATCTTCATAGATTCCTTCTTTATAAAAACGCTGGAATGATTTTTTTACCAGACGATCTTCTCCCGAATGAAATGTCAGAATTGCCACTCTGCCACCCGGTGCTAAAATATCCGGCAGGCTTTCTAAAAAGCTCTCTAACACTTCATATTCACTGTTCACATCAATCCGAAGTGCCTGAAAAGACCGCTGGGATGACTTTTTCACTGCTTCTTTCTGCTCGGCTTTTGGCAAAAAAGTCAGTGCTTTTTCTATCACTTCCCGCAAATCCGTCGTTGTCCTGATCGGCTTCTTTTTCTGCTGTATGGAAATTGCTTTTGCAATCTCCTCTGCATAAGGCTCGTCCGCATTTTCTATCAGCATACCTGCGATCTCATCTCTGCTCATCTCACGCAGACGCTCACTTGCCGGAACTCCTTTTTGCGGATCAAGGCGCAGATCCAGTGGTCCGTCAAATTTATAGGAAAATCCCCTCTCCGGGTTATCGATCTGCATTGAAGAGACTCCTAAATCTGCTAACACAAAATCAAACTTTCCTGACTCCGGGAGCAGTTCTTTTACATTTGCAAAATTCATCTGCTTAATGCTTAATATATCTTCTGCAAATCCACGCTCTGCTAACCGCCTTTTCGTCTTTTCGATTTCAATCGGATCAACATCTAAAGCATACAAATGTCCCCTGCCCTCTAAACATTTTAACATCTCTGTGGAATGTCCTCCATAGCCGAGCGTTGCATCCAATCCGGTCTGTCCCGGCCGGATCTGTAAAAAATCCAAAATTTCCTTTACACAAATGGAGATATGCATTCCCGCAGGAGTATTCCCTTTTTGTATGACATGCTCGATAGTGTCTTTATATTTTTCAGGATTTAACTCTTTGTATTTCTCCTGATATGTTCTTGGATGTGTACCTTTATAGCGGACGCGCCGCTTGTGTGTCTGCTGTTCCATGCTCTGTTATCCTCCGCTGATACAAACTTATGCTCTATTATATCCGCTTCTTTCGTATGTGTCAAAATCTATGTAGTTTGTGTATACAGGCATATTTGTGTTCTAAAAAATTCCGAAATGGGAATTTTTCTCGTTTTTTATTATATAAATTCCAAAATGGGAATTTTTTATGTTGTTTGGTTGTAAAAATTCCGAAATAGGAATTTTTCTTGACAATTTTCATAAAATCTATCAAAATGGGAATTATAAGAGAGAGGTGATCGAGATGGTAACGCGTATGAAATATCTTCAAAAATTACTGGATTGGAAAGATGAAAAAGTAATCAAGGTGATTACCGGCATCCGGCGTTGTGGTAAATCCACATTGCTCTTACAGTATCAGGAGCATTTAAAAGAACAGGGGATTGACGACTCCCAGATTATTTCTGTTAATTTTGAAGATTTACAATATGAAGAATTGTTAGATTATAAAACCTTATATGATTATATTCAAAAAAGACTTTGTAAAGACAAAATGACTTATATCTTTTTAGATGAGATCCAGAAAGTAGACAGCTTTGAAAAAGTCGTGGACAGTCTGCATATTAAAGAACACACGGATATTTATCTTACCGGTTCTAATGCCTATATGCTTTCCAGTGACCTTGCGACCCTACTGACCGGACGTTATGTGGAACTTTCCATGCTCCCGCTGTCCTTTAAAGAATATGCCCAGCTTACAAACGATACTTCTGAACATGCTTTTTCTGACTATATGCGCTATGGAGGACTTCCCTATGTAGCTGCAATGGATAAAACAGATGAAAAAGCAGATATGTATTTAGAAGGAATCTATAATACCGTCATTGTCAGAGATATTGAAGAACGTCAAAGCCGGCCAAAGGGCAATTCCTCCAAGCGGAAAATTAATGATATCTCGCTTTTAAAAACGATTGCTAAATATTTATCCAGCGTCGTCGGCAGCCCTGTGTCTGTCAAAAGTGTCACAGATTATTTAAGTTCCAACGGAAGAAAAATCTCCGCTAACACTGTTGATGACTATATGGATGCATTAGCAGAAGCCTTTATTTTCTATCCGGTAGAACGTTTTGACTTAGTCGGTAAGCAAATTCTGAAATCGAATAAAAAATGGTACATCGTTGACACCGGATTACGAAATTATATTTTACCACGCAGACACTATGACTTAGGTTTTACTCTTGAAAATATTGTATATTTAGAGTTGCTCCGACGCAGATACCGCGTCAATATTGGAAAATATGAAAATACAGAGATCGACTTTGTCGCCCAAAAGCAGGGAGAAATCACCTATTTTCAGGTCACTGCAGATATGACTTCCGAAGAGACTTTCCAGCGTGAAATGCGTCCTTTTACAAATATCCGGGACAATTATCCGAAAATCGTCCTGACTTTAGACCATTTTTCTTCCGGAAACTACGATGGTATCCAGGTCGTCAATGTGATGGACTGGTTATTAGACTGATTCTCATATACTATATTCTAGCAAAAAGGCTGTTACCTTACATTTTTTGTAAGATAACAGCCTTTTTACATTCTAAATCTCTAACTCTAAATTTTTCTAAGGAAATTAGTAGGTAAATAACTGTGTCCAGAAGTTACGTCCGGCAGCATTCTGATAATATCCCACACCGATTTTTGTAAAATTCTTATTCAGGATATTGGCTCTATGACCTTCGCTGTTCATCCATGCCTGTATAACCGCCTCCGGAGATTTCTGTCCCCATGCGATATTCTCTCCTGCACCTTTGAAGGTAACACCCTGCTCTGTAAGAGCGGTGCTGAATTTACTTCCATTCGGTCGGGTATGGGAAAAAGATGTTTCAATCTCTTTCGCCCGGACAAGTGCTGCGGATGCAATGTTCTGATCTAACGTAACAGCACTTAAACCTGCCTTTGTCCGCTCCTGATTTACCAGTTCTACGACCTGCTCAGCAAATGTCAGTTCTTTGTCTGCTTCCGGCTTATTCTCCGGTGTATTTGTATCTTCACTTGGTGGAGTTGTCTCCGGTTTACTTTCCGGTGTATTTGTATCTTCACTCGGTGGAGTTGTCTCCGGCTTATTCTCCGGCAAGTTACATCCCGGGAACGTGATCGTTGTGGTATTACCGTTTAACTGTCCGCAAAGCTCATCTAATCTGCTCTTGATATTCTCAAGATCACTGACTTTTCCTCCGGTAAAAACATAGTATCCTTTTCCGTTGCAATTTGCACTGTTTCCGGCATTTGTTGCTGCCTGTACCGGAAGTGCTGCTGCACCGGTTACTGTCATCGCTGCTATCATTGCACATACGGTTACTTTTTTCATTTGAAAAACCTCCTGCTTATTTATTACAAATTTATGTAACAGTTGTTACATTTTTGTTACAAGCAGAATCTTATCATATGTACTACGCAAAAGATATAGGCGATAACTGGCAGGCTTTCCAGTTTTTATCCTTCCATTTTTTTATTCTTCCATCGGAATCTTTTTATCCATTTTTAAAATATGATTTGCCAGCCAGCCTAACAGGAATTCGATCAATTCATGCAGATAACCTTCCTGGTCACCGTCTACTGCTTCTAAATTCACTTCATTCAGTCTGTCTACAAATGCCTGATGTGCAACCTTCTGTGCTTCTAAACCGGAATATCCGATTTTTTCCATATATTCTTCTTCATCTCCAAAATGTTTGATGGTATAGTCCTTTAATTCAGAAATGATCTTCTTTATGTCATCATATTTATCGTTAAAAAGCACATCATTGGTCAGCTCATTTGTCTCGCGGATGATCTCAAACAGTCTCTGGTGTTCACTGTCGATCAATTCTACACCGAGTTTATATTTTTCCGTAAAGGCAAACGGATCTTCTTCCTCGTCTAATGCCGGCATCTTTCCGATCATGGTATCACTGCCTAAAATGTGATGATACAGCCAGCGTGAAAGAAACTCCAACAACTCCGTTAAAACTTCTTTGCCATTCTCGTCATTTAGTGCCTCTAAATCCACTTCATTGACTTTTTCTTTAAACTGCTCATGCTCTTTTTTCTGTCTTGGCAGCTCCGGGTCTTTGATTTCATCCATATATGCCTCTTCATGGATAAAATGTGTAGCCGCATACTTTTTAAGTGCCAATACTAAATTTTTTACTCCAACAACCGTTGCAGACGGCTCTGCTAACAGGACAAATGCTTCATTCACCATCTGAAAAAGTTTTTTGTGTTCCTCGTCAATCTCCGGTATTCCAATCCGGCAATCCTCTGTAAACTGATACATTGTTGCTCTCCTCTCCATGTGTATTTGATATTATCATACATCAGTAAAATTTTTTCTTCAACCGCTCTTTTTCTTCTTTTGATACCCGCAGGGACTCACGAATTTTCTGCACCGCTTTTTTACGGATTTCGCCATCTAATGTCTCACACTCTAAAACAGGTTCCGTTTTTTGTGGAAACTTAATATAACAAACGGACAACGCCCAGGCATCTGCCATTTTTACATAATAGGCATCATGATGAATATCCGCTAACAGTTCTAACACTTCATCAATATAGGTATCATTGATAAAAAAATCCAACAGACAGACGATTGCAAAGCGCAGTTCATACTCTTTCTCACTCGATAAATACTTTTTTAAAAACGCAAGCCATTCGTCCTGATCTTTTTTCATAAATTTGTACGTTGCACAGCAACAGTCGCAGACTGCCCAATTATTAATATATGGTACAAAACACTCTAACTCCTGCTTTCGCTGTTTGATCGTGAGTTTTGCATACCCCGGGATCATTCCCCGTATCATCAATTCCTCGTAAACACTAACATCTGCCTCTGCAAAAAAGGTCTGATAATCTTCTTTTGCGGCTTTTTTTGCAATTTCTCGCATTTTCGGAACTCGCACACCTAAAAACGTGCCGATTCCGGGAACTAACGATGCATGAAAGGCTCTGTATTTTTCATCGATATTCTGTTGTAGTTCTGCCCGGATATCTTCTGTGGTCATTGTAATTTCTCCGTCTTTACATGTATTTTAACATTCGTTAAATCTTCTTTCAAAACTCGTACATAAGTTTCCTCTTCCCCATCCACTTTACACAACATCGTATTTTTATCAACAGCATATAATAATATTAATGTTCCATATTGTTCATGCTCAATGTAAACCATCGTCCTGTTTATAATTTTTTCTATATTAAGCAAAAAGTCAACACAAATTTCAAAAAAACACACCGAAAGAATTATACTAAATACAATTCTTCCTAAAAAATGTATATTCGGACGCGTAGCATATACACTATTTTCTATAATAACTTCACAAATAAACAAAACAACATAGTATAATGAAAAAGATATGATAAACCTCCACTTCTCTTCTAATTTTAAGAATTTTTTAGTCTTTCCATTATTTTGTGCAATTTTCAAATATATTCTAATTATTAATAATATTATCAGCACTATAAGCACAATATATATTACTGTCCTTGATGCTAATTTTTCATTCGGATTACAAAAGCCTATGGCAAAAAAAGCTATACTATACCATAAGATAACAAGTATCCTTCTTCCTAATGATATGGACCATTGCTTTTCTTTACTAAAAAAAACCTTATCAATGTTTTCGATTGTTACACATTTATATAAGAACTTTCCTAACGTTACTAATAATGTCACAAGAGAAACAAGTATTCCTATCTGGATCTGAACGTTTTCCCAAGATATCTGCATATTATCCACTTCCTTTTTATTTCTATATCTCTACTTATGATACGGTTCCCCATGAATGATCCGATAACTCCGGTATATCTGCTCCGCTAAGATCACCCGCATCAGCTGGTGCGGAAAGGTCATTTTAGAAAAACTCAGTTTTTCATCTGCCCGCTTTAAAACTTCTTCTGACAGACCGAGCGAACCTCCGATCACAAAGGTAAGACTGCTCTTTCCATGTAGTCCCAATGATCGGATATGCTCTGCAAGTTCTACGGAATCCCGCTCCTTACCGTTAATCGCTAAGGCTATCACATAGTCACTATCCGAAATATGGGAAAGAATCCGGTTTCCTTCTTTTTCTTTGATCTGGTTTTCTAAGGCTTCTGATGCCTTGTCCGGTGTCTTTTCATCTGCCACTTCCACAATCTGCATTTTACAGTAGCGGCCCAGTCTTTTTTTGTATTCCTCTACCGCATCACGGTAAAATTTTTCTTTTATTTTTCCAACGCATACAATTGTAATCTTCATGTTTTGAGTATACCATAGGATTCTTTTTGTGTTAACCTCTCTTTTTTTCAGGAAAAGGTTTTTTCCTGTCATAAAAAGTGATATACTATAGAAAAATAGACGAGGTGTGACGTATGAAAATATTAGAAGATATGATCTTAGAGCGCGGTATTGCCGTGAATGAGGATATTTTGAAGGTGGACAGCTTTGTAAACCATCAGGTTGACCCGGAACTGATGAAAAATATCGGTGATGAATTTGCCGAGCATTTTAAGGGACAGGGTATCACAAAGGTTGCAACCATCGAAAGTTCCGGCATTGCTCCGGCACTGATGACGGCTCTTGCCCTGAATGTACCGATGCTGATCTTAAAAAAGCAGCCTTCTAAAATCTTAAATCAGGATCTTTACCAGACTGTTGTAACTTCCTATACAAAAGGAACCAGTTACGAACTGACTCTTTCTAAGAATTTTATTTCAGAAAATGACCATGTATTGATCATTGATGACTTTTTAGCAAACGGCGAAGCGGCTACCGGTGCGATCCGTCTGATCCGTAAGGCACATGCAACCATTGCAGGCGTTGGTATTTTAATTGAAAAATCTTTCCAGCCGGGATATGAAAAGTTAACGGAACAGGGCATTGATGTCTATTCCTTAGCAAGAATTGCAAAGCTCGGTGAAGGTGTGATCGAATTTGTAAAAGACTAATTACATACATAAGAAAGCCATGACTTTCAGATTATCTCTAATCGTTGGTCATGGCTTTTTTTAATCTTAAGGCATATAGACATAGTTGTATTTTTGTACTCCACTCGTCTGTCCGCTTTCATTTATCAGGATAATTGAAAGGACATTGTTGCCCTCGATCATATCAAACGGTTCTGTATATTGTGTGGATTGTTCTCCCGGATTGGCATTCCATGCATAATATGCCCTGCAGCCGACCGGAACATCAATTGTGATCTTTGTCGGCTGTGTATACGTTCCACTTGCAGGAGATGCCGTCGGCAGATCCGGTACGTCTAAATCAATCTCATACTTCACTTTGACTTCTTTGCTGTAGATTCCTCTCGCATCAACACAGACTGCCCGCAGTGTGTATTTTCCCTCTTTTTCAATCGGGAACGGCTCCTGATAAAACATTCCGTCTTCCTTCGGGCTGCTTCCATCTAACGTATAAAGGATATCCGCTCCATACTCACTGTTTATCGTAATCGTCGGATACTCTCCATAACTGCCTGCTTCCGGTTCTACCACCGGTGCCTCTACAATATAATCCTGAAACAATTTTTGAATGGATGAATCCTTAATTTCATCGTATAAATCACTGATGGCTTCATAGTCAGAATCTTTGTCATACAGATCGATCAAGAAACGATAGACCTCTGTGTCTTTTTGCTGCTTCTCAACTGCTTTTTCTAAATATGCCTTTGCTGCCTCGTCTTCTTTTTTCTGATAATAGGATTTTCCAATGACTGCATATGCCAAAGCATCCTCTTTTTTCTTCTCTAATGCCTGCTTCGCATAGGAAATTGCTTTTTCGTATGCCTTTTTCTCATAGGCATCCTCCGCCTTTTCCATCCTTCCTTCATAAGAAAGGCTTTTTGCAAACAAAATCCCGCCGATCAGTGCGAACGCTGCCACAAACAAAAGAATGAAAAAGACGATATACAGGCTTTTTTTCGATTTTTTTCCTGTCGGCTTTTCCTGTTTGGGCTTTGCTGCTTTTTCCTTCTGCTTGCTTTTTGAAGGAACCGAAGGCTTCTCTCCTTCCTGAAGCAGGGAATCGAGATAATCATCCTCTAAAATATTATAATCGGATACAATCTGTGCCTCTTTTCCACAGACCGGACAATAGACACATCCAACCCTGATCTCTGCACCACAATTTGCACATTTCATAGATTATTTTTGTCCTCTCATTGATTCCACACAATTGTTCATGAGCATTGCGATCGTCATTGGTCCGACACCACCCGGCACCGGTGTGATCGCTGATGTATGAGGTTCTACTTTTTCAAAATCCACATCTCCGCAGAGTTTGTTTTCTTCATTGCGGTGAATTCCAACATCAATGACAACTGCCCCTTCTTTTACATAGGATTCATCAATGAATTTTGGTTTTCCGATCGCTACGATCAGAATATCTGCCTGTTTACATAACTCTTTTAAATTTTTTGTCTTAGAATGTGCAATGGTAACGGTTGCATTTTCGCGAAGCATCAGTAACGCCATCGGCTTTCCTACGATGTTGCTTCTGCCGATCACTACACAATGTTTTCCTTCTATTTCAATATTCGAACGTTTTAACAACTGGATAATTCCTGCCGGTGTACAGGATAAAAAGCCCGGTTCTCCGATAGTCATTGCACCTACACTCTGCGGATGAAAACCATCCACATCTTTCTTTGGTGAAATTGCCTGAATGATCTTATCCTCATCGATGTGTTTTGGTACCGGAAGCTGTACTAAAATCCCACAGACATCCTCTCTTTTGTTCAGGTCTTCAATGATATCTAAAAGCTCTGCTTCCGTTGTCTCTTCCGGTAATTCGTAAGAAATAGAGCCGATTCCAATATACTCGCAGGCTTTTTTCTTATTATTGACATACACAGAGGACGCCGGATCATTTCCTACCTGGATCACGGCAAGGCTTCCCTCGATCCCTTTTGCCTTTAATTGTGCAACTTCTTCTTTTAATTCATCTTTGATCTGTTTTGAGATTACTTTTCCATCAATTCGTTTTGCCATGACTCCTCCTTAGAATAATCCTGTAATCGTTCCATTTGCATCTACATCAATGCCAAAAGCTGCCGGTTTTTTCGGAAGTCCCGGCATGGTCATGATCGAACCATTGACTGCAACAACAAATTCCGCACCTGCGGATACATAAACCTCACGCACATTCACGGTAAATCCACTCGGACGACCTAATTTCTTCGGGTCATCAGAAAGGGAATACTGTGTCTTTGCCATACAGACCGGAAAATGTCCCATGCCCATATCCGTAATGCGTTTTAACTCTTTCTTTGCTGCCGGTGAATAGGTGACGCCATCTGCTCCGTAAATTTCTTTTGCGATCGTTTCAATTTTTTCTTCTAAGGAAAGGCTGTCCTCATAGATCGGTGCAAAGTGGCTTTCTTTGTTCTCTAAAGTCTCTAACACTTTGTTTGCAAGAGCGATTCCACCTTCGCCGCCTTTTTCCCAAACCTCAGAAAGTGCAAATTCACAGCCACGCTCCTTACAGAAGTTCTCGATATATGCAACTTCTGCCTCTGTATCTGAAACAAAGGAATTCAGTGTTACGACTACCGGAACATGATATTTCTGTACGTTCTCGATATGTTTTTCAAGGTTTACGATACCTTTTTTCAATGCCTCTAAATTTTCATCAGAGAGATTTTCTTTTGGTACGCCTCCGTTGTATTTTAAAGCACGGACGGTTGCCACAAGAACGACTGCGTCCGGTTTTAAACCTGCTTTTCGACACTTGATATCTAAAAATTTCTCTGCACCTAAATCTGCACCAAATCCAGCCTCTGTCACAACAATATCTGCTAATTTTAAAGCAGCCTTTGTTGCACGCACACTGTTACAGCCATGTGCAATATTTGCAAACGGTCCGCCATGTACGATCGCCGGTGTATGCTCTAAGGTCTGGATCAGGTTTGGTTTTAATGCATCTTTTAACAGTGCCGCCATAGAACCTGTTGCATGCAGATCATCTGCAGTAACCGGTTTTCCTTCAAAATTGTAAGCTACGATGATATTTCCAAGACGGCGTTTTAAGTCCTCCATATCATCTGCTAAACAAAGAACTGCCATAATTTCAGAAGCAACGGTAATGACAAAATGATCCTCTCTTACCATTCCATCCATCTTGCTTCCGAGTCCCACTACCACATTTCGAAGGACTCTGTCATTCATATCCAGACATCTTTTCCAGATGATCTGTCTTGGATCGATGCCAAGCTCATTTCCCTGCTGGATATGATTATCTAAAAGTGCTGCTAACAGATTATTCGCAGAAGTGATCGCATGAAAATCTCCGGTAAAATGTAAATTCAGATCTTCCATTGGTACCACCTGGGCATATCCGCCGCCTGCCGCACCGCCTTTGATACCAAAGCACGGTCCTAAAGATGGTTCTCTTAACGCAATGACTGCTTTTTTTCCAAGTTTTCCAAATGCCTGTCCTAAGCCGACACTGGTTGTCGTCTTTCCCTCGCCTGCCGGAGTCGGATTGATCGCGGTAACAAGTACCAGTTTTCCATCCGGTTCGTCTTTTAACCGTTCTAATAACTCATCGGAAAATTTTGCTTTGTATTTTCCGTATAATTCTAATTCATCCTCTCTGATATCAAGTCTTTTTGCCACCTCCGTAATTGGCTCCATAACAGCTTCCTGTGCAATCTGAATATCACTTTTCATCTTATTCCTCCATCATATATGTAAAATGTTTTTGTAAACGTGTTTCCCTTATCCTAGAGATACTCCTCCTGATACTGCTCAAATTGTTCCGGACTCATTAAGACTTTTCTTGGCTTTGTTCCCTCTTCCGGACCTACCACACCAGCTTCTTCTAACTGATCCATGATCCTTGCTGCCCGGTTAAACCCGATCTTAAAATAGCGCTGCAGCATTCCGATAGAACCCTTGTCTTTATCCATTAACAATCTTGCCGCATCGGCAAAATAGGCATCTCTCTCATTTGCATCTGACATTCCCGCCGCTGCTCCCGTCGAAGCGGCTGCCGCGTGGATCTGATCTTCAATTCCCGGATCATACGATGCATTTCCATTTTTTTCTGTTAAAAAGTCAACAACTGACTGTACTTCTTTATCCGATACAAATGCTCCCTGGACACGGAGTGGTTTACTGTAGCCCTGCGGATAAAAGAGCATATCTCCTTTTCCTAACAGTTTTTCCGCACCATTCATATCTAAAATGGTTCTCGAATCCACACCGGAGGTAACGGCAAATGCCACACGCGAAGGCATATTGGCTTTGATCAGACCGGTGATAACATTTACGGATGGCCTTTGTGTTGCAATGATCAGATGGATTCCCGCCGCTCTTGCAAGCTGTGCCAGGCGGCAGATAGCATCCTCAACTTCTCCCGGTGCTACCATCATCAGATCGGCAAGCTCGTCCACGATAATGACGATCTGTGGCATTTTCTTTGGCTTATTCTCATCTTCAATGTCTTTGATGCCCTCGACTTTTTTATTATATCCTTTTAGATCACGCACTCCGTATTCAGCAAATTTCTGATAACGGTCGGTCATTTCCGATACTGCCCAGTGCAGTGCTCCTGATGCTTTCTTCGGGTCTGTCACAACCGGAATGAACAGATGTGGGATTCCATTATATACACTGAGTTCAACTACCTTCGGGTCGATCATGATCAGTTTGACATCCTCAGGATCTGCCTTATAGAGAATACTCATAATGATCGTATTGATACATACAGACTTTCCGGATCCGGTCGCTCCCGCGATCAGAAGATGTGGCATCTTTGCAATATCTGCTACGATCACCTTGCCTGCAATATCTTTTCCTGCGGCGAATGCAATATCGGAAGGATGTTTTTTAAATTCTTCCGATTCGATCAACTCACGAAATGCTACGGTTACATTCTCTTTGTTCGGCACTTCGATACCAACCGCCGCTTTTCCGGGGATCGGTGCCTCGATACGGATATCGGATGCTGCGAGGTTCAATTTGATATCATCTGCAAGGTTCACGATCTTGCTGACCTTCACACCCATTTCCGGCTGTAATTCATAACGCGTCACACTCGGTCCACAGCTTACATTCGTGATCGTAACGTTTACGCCAAAATTCTTCAATGTCTGCTGTAATTTATTTGCGGTCTCCTGCAAATGCGCTTTGGTATCCCCCATTGTCTTTGAAGAGCCCTTTTGTAACAGGCTGACCGGAGGGAATACATAGTGGCTGTCCTTATGGTCATTTTGCCGGATTTCCTCCGCAATACCGGAAATTCCCTGTTCAATCTCTGTTTCGGACTGACGTGGTCTGACCATCCTCTTTTCCGTCCGTTCTGCCACAGGCTCGTCCACTGTCGGTTGTGGTGCGACAGTTTCTGCCTGATTTCTCTGCTGTCTGCTTACTGCAGGCTCCGGTACGATCTCCTGCGGCTGTGCATATGCACTTCCATCCGGTGTCAGTACCACATGGGATTCTTCGCTGACCGGTGGTGTCTCTAAGATATCGTCAATATTGATCTCATTCATTGCATCGGATAAATCCGGTTGTCTTACTGCTTTATTTTTCTTTAAAGAAGTCTTCTTATCTAAAGCAGCAGGTTTTTTGACCGGTTTTACCGAAGTATCCATTGCTACGCCTTCTACCACACGGTCACGACGTTTCTGCTGCCTCTCCTCTCTCTGTTCCCGTCGTCTGGTATTTTCTTCCTTAGCCGCATGATACACCTTCTGACTGCCTTTTTGCATACCACGGAATGCCGAGCGTTCCGTAATGATCACTAAGGTAATGATCAGTCCGATAATATCTATGACATAGGAACCGATCAACCCAAATGCCGGCAAAAGGATTCCCGTGAACAGACCGCCGAAAAATCCACCGCCGCTCTTATGCTCTTTTCCATATGTAAATGCCGCTGCTGCCGTGTCTTTGGCACTTCCACTGATCGTCAGCTCCATAAACAGGCACAATAACATCAAAAAGAGGATGGATGCCCCCACCTTGAGCCACGCGACCTTATTTCCTTTATTCGATAGTCCGAATGCGGTCAGCAGTACCAGACCGATCGGAAAGATATAAGATACCAGACCAAACAGCCCGAAAAATACGGAACTCAGTTTGTTTCCAACGCTTCCGCCTATGCCGAAATTGCTCAGACACAGAATAATGGAAAATGCTAACACGACCCAGAGAATGATCTCATCTCTCTGGAACGCTGCACTTTCCATTGTATTTTTTTTCTTTGATTTCTTTCTTTTTGAAGCTGATGCCATGATTTCCTCCAGCCCTTATGCCATATAAAAATATGCTCCGATCGAAAATGCCCCCATCAGAAGACAATAGATCGAAAAGATGGTAAATTTTTTGTTTCTGACGATCACTAACATCGTCTTAATGCAGATATAGCCGACTACTGCCGCAACTGCCATACCTACCAGATAATACGCAACCTCGGTTCCACTGACAGAAGCCGGTGAAAAATCCTTCAACTCTAAAATTGCCGCACCAAGCACTGCCGGGATTGACATGATAAAAGAATACTTCACTGCAAACTTACGGTCAAATCCGCTGATCAGGCAGGATGCGATCGTGGTTCCGGAACGTGAAAGTCCCGGCAGAGTTGCAATTCCCTGACAGATTCCAATGATAAATCCATTGGTATAGCTGATGTTCTTTGGCCCCTTATGACCGGTCTGTATCCTGTCTGCAATAAAGAGCAGAACACTTGTCACGATCAGGCAGATGCCCGGAACTAAAAGGATCTGGGATGCCATTGTTACAAGGTCAGATGCCGCATAACCGATTACTCCGGTCGGAATCGTAGATACAATGACTAACATTACAAATTTACGATAACCGTTTTTTACGATTTTCAGATATTCATTCTCTTCATGCATGAATTTGTTACGGAAAAAGCGGGCAATATTGATACATACATCCCTGATAATACAGACACCTTCCACGATCATCCGTAAAATATCCTTATAATATACTGCAAAGATCGCGATCAGCGTTCCTAAATGCAGGATAACATCGAATAACAGTCCTGTGTCGGTCTCCATATGAAATAAAATCTTAAAAATTGCAAGATGACCGCTGCTGCTTACCGGAAGAAACTCTGTAACTCCCTGTATAATTCCCATGATGATTGCTTGTAATAATGACATAGTACCCTCCTGATTTTCTCTTCTAGTTTATATGCCAAAAAGCGTAAAGTATGCTTTACACTGACAAATTCTAACCATACACGGTTATAATATCACATTTGAGCATGCTTGTCATTAAAACTTTCCTAAGATTTTCAGTCTTAATTTCTTATTTTATGCCCGCATCAATCATCTGATGAAGCTTGGCAAGTGCCTCTTTCATGCCGCCCACTTCATTGATGATGCCTTCCTCCACGGCTTCTTTTCCTACTAAGATCGTTCCTAAATCTTTTGACAGCATAAACGTATTCATCATCAGACGTTCCATCTGATCCGGCTTTGCAAAACAATGCTCACAGATGAATCCGATAATACGGTCCTGCATCTGTTTAAAATAGTCGTAGGTCTGTGGTGCTCCAATGACCGTTCCGCTCAATCTGACCGGATGGATGACCATCGTTCCACTCGGCACGATAAAGGAATAGTCTGCGGATACCGCTAACGGTACTCCGATCGAATGGCTTCCTCCTAATACCAGTGAAACCGTCGGAATGCTCAGTGATGCAACCATTTCTGCGATTGCAAGTCCGGATTCCACATCTCCACCGACCGTATTTAACAGGAGCAACAGGCCGTCCACCTCTTTCGAATCTTCAATCTCTGCTAACTTTGGCAGAACGTGCTCATATTTCGTTGTCTTGGTATTAGCGGAAAGTGTCTCATGCCCTTCTACTTCTCCGATCACAGAGAGTAAGTGTATCTTGTGCTGTTTGTCATTTTTATCTAAAAGTCGCTGTCCATCGTCACTGCTGTTTCTGTCTTCTCCCATAAATCTTCTCCTTGTCACTGTATTTTCTTTTCTGCAGTCCGTTTTGTTCTATCAAATCGGTCCTGACGAAAAAAGGATAGAGAATCTTACTCTCTATCCTTTTCATCTTTATAGTCTATGTAATTTTTTTCAGAATATTTATGAGATCAGATTCTGACGGATCAGAATCTTTCGCACCTGTGAACCGATAATGACTGCCGCTACTAACTTCACTAAATCCATAGGAATATATGGGAATACACACATGGTCAGCGCTTCAAGAAAACCTACCTTATACTGTAAAACAAACCATACCGTTCCAAATGCATAGCATACGATAATTCCGATAATACCGCCTACAAAGTACATTGGAATTTTGTTTGGAAATTTTTCAACAAATAATCCTGTGAAAAATACCAAAAACAAGTAACCGATCAGATAACCACCGGTTGGTCCCACCAGTTTCTGCACTCCGCCGCTAAAACCATTGAACACCGGAAGCCCTACCATACCCAAAAGCAGATAGATCACGGTACACACCACACCTTTCCACTTTCCTAAGATGATGCCTGCTAAAAACAGTGCAAACAGTGCCAGTGTGATCGGGATCGGCGAAATTGCGATTGGGATAGAAAACGGTGCAATGATACAAATGACTGCTGTAACCAGTGCAATGACCGTCATATCTTTTACATTTACTTTCTTCTCTGTTTTTTCTGCTGTAGATTCAAACATAACGAACAGCTCCTCCTATTGTTAACCTTTTATATTTTTAAGATAACAATAGAATACCGCTTTTCTTGTTGTTTGTCAACCTTTATTTGTCACTAGGTTAACCATTTAGTTGACTATCGCTTTTTTTATCAGCACCCTGACTATACTTCCCCTAACAGATAGCGGTACAATCCCACATAGCGTTCTGTGGATTTTTTCCAGGAATAATCCAGGTTCATGCCACGTTCCACCATCTGGTTCCACTGTCTCTTTTTCTCAAAGAAGATATATTTTGAATAATTGATCGTGTTCAGCATCTCTTCTGCATTGTAGTTTGCAAACGAGAAACCTTCGCCCTGATTCGTATATTCATTATATGGAACAACCGTGTCTTTTAATCCTCCGGTCTCACGCACGATCGGAACCGTACCATACCGGTAAGAGATCAGCTGTGTCAGACCACACGGCTCAAATCTGGAAGGCATCAAAAACGCATCCGCTGACGCATACAGTTTATGTGCTAAATCATCAGAATAACAGATATTTGCAGAAATCCGGTCACCATATTTCCATGCAAAATGACGGAACATATTCTCATAATCTGCTTCTCCGGTTCCGATTACAACTAACTGTGTATAGTCATCCACAATACGCTCGATCGCATAGTCGATCAGATCCACACCCTTTTGATCGGTCAGCCTTGAGATCAGACCGATCATGTATTTCTTCTTGTCTACGCTTAAGCCTAAATCTTCCTGCAGCTTTACTTTGTTCTTCCATTTTTTTGTTCTGAAATCCGTACTGTCATAATGTGTCTGAATCTTTGCATCTGTCTTTGGATCATACGCCTCATAATCAATACCATTGACAATGCCCTGCATATCCATATGACGTGCACTTAAAAGTCCATCCAATCCCTCTCCATAGTACGCTGTCTGGATCTCCTGTGCATAGGTATCACTGACCGTTGTGATGTAATCTGCATAGACCAAACCACCTTTTAACATGTTCGCATCTTCCTGAAACTCTAACTTATCCGGTGTAAAGAAAGAATCGTTCAGTCCTGTTAAACCCTGCATGGTTTCAATATCCCACACACCCTGGAACTTCAGATTGTGGATCGTCATAATGGATTTAATGCCCCAGAAGAACATATCCCCCTGAAATTCATTTTTCAGATAGACCGGGATCAGACCGGTCTGCCAGTCATGGCAGTGGATGATATCCGGTTTAAAGCCGATCAACGGCAGCATGGATAACACTGCTTTATCAAAAAAGCAGAATTTTTCAATATCATAACGTACATTTCCATATGGAAGAAAACTGTCAAAATACTCCTGGTTGTCAATAAAGTAATATTTGATCCCATCCAGTTCATACTGCAAAACACCGACATATTTATTCTGTATGTAGGAGCCTGTACTCATATAAAAATGGGTCACATATCTGAATTCATTTCGGAAAGATTCCGGAATACAGCTATAGTTTGGTATGACGACACGCACATCCCACTCTGATTTGTCAAATTCCTTTGGTAATGCTCCACATACATCCGCAAGGCCTCCGGTCTTGATAAACGGAACACATTCTGAGGCTGCAAAAAGAACTCTTTTCATAAAAACCCTCCATACTGGTATTAGTTAATGATTCTAAACTGTTTCAAGCGCCTGCTCTAAATCAGCGATAATATCCTCTGCATTTTCAATTCCAACAGAAAAACGGATCAGATCCGGCTGTACTCCTGCCTCGATCAGTTCTTGCTCATTCATCTGTCTGTGTGTATGACTTGCCGGATGAAGAACACAGGTTCTTGCATCTGCCACATGGGTCACAATTGCAGCAAGTTTTAATTTATCCATAAATCCAACGGAAACATCACGTCCACCTTTTAATCCAAAGGAAAGGACTCCACAGGTTCCGTTCGGAAGATATTTCTGTGCAAGCTCATAATACGGATCATCTTCTAATCCGGCATAACGTACCCATGCCACTTTTTCATGGTTCTTTAAATACTGTGCCACTTTCAGCGCGTTTTCACAATGTCTCGGTACTCTTAAATGAAGTGTTTCAAGTCCGACATTTAAAAGAAATGCATTCTGTGGTGACTGGATAGAACCTAAATCTCTCATGAGCTGTGAAGTTGCTTTTGTTATGTATGCACCTTTTCCAAATTTCTGTGTATAGATGATACCGTGATAGGATTCATCCGGCTGTGTCAGTCCCGGAAATTTGTCTGCATGAGCTTCCCAGTCAAAATTTCCGCTGTCTACAATAGCTCCGCCTACACACATGGCATGTCCGTCCATGTACTTTGTCGTGGAATGTGTCACAATATCTGCTCCCCACTCAAACGGACGACAGTTGATCGGTGTTGCAAACGTATTGTCTACGATCAGCGGTACACCGTGTGCATGTGCTAATTTTGCAAATTTTTCTATATCCAGTACCACTAATGAAGGATTGGAAATGGTCTCTGCAAACACACATTTTGTATTTGGCTGAAATGCTTTTTCTAATTCTTCATAAGATGCATCCGGGTCCACAAAGGTACAGTCTACGCCCATTTTCTTCATGGTTGTTCCATAGAGGTTAAAGGTTCCTCCATAAATAGTAGATGCACTGACAATATGATCTCCTGCCTCGCAGATATTGAATACCGCATAATAATTTGCTGCCTGGCCTGAGGAAGTCAGCATTCCTGCTACACCGCCCTCTAACTCCGTGATCTTCTGTGCAACCGCATCATTGGTCGGATTCTGAAGTCTTGTATAAAAATATCCGCTGTCCTCTAAATCAAACAGTCTTCCCATCTGCTCACTGGTATCATATTTAAAAGTTGTACTCTGATAGATCGGTAAAACTCTCGGCTCTCCCTTTGTCGGCTGCCAGCCGGACTGGATACACTTTGTCTCAATCTTATAATTATTACTCATCTTCTAGCTCCTTTATGAAAAATATTTATCCTCTAGTTCATATACCATATCCGTATACACCTTCCGACACTGCTCGTTTTTATCCTCGCGGATCAGACCGATACATGTCCGAAGATAAGTCTCATAGATACCACGGTAAATGTCCTCTGCATTTTCCCTGCGGTTAATATGCTTAACGATCGTAGGTGCAACGTCATAATACTCCTGTATCACTCTCTGACCGCCCGGAAGTCCCATCAGATAACCGTCACGGTAACCGCGTAACAGCACAAGTTCCTCACAGTTGTCCCCTTTGTTAAGACTTTGACAGACTGCTGTCGTAATATAGCAAAACCGTTGCCGGAATCCTTCTGCGATCTCTTCATAAGAAGCTAAATGCAGATTTGTCTTTGGAAACGCCTGCTTCCACTCCTGCAATAATGCCTTTGCAAAGGCTTCTCCTGATCTTTGGTTCTGTTTTAAAAGTGCCGGAAACAGATAGACGACTAAGATCATATTGTAGTCCATCAGCTTCTGTGAGCGTTTTCTTTTCTTCGTCTCTGTCTCAAGGCTTGTTTTTACATATTCTACGAACTCCTGTGCCAGTGTCTGCATCCCTTCTTTTGCATTTGTACTACAGACATAGACATCTTCTATCTCCCGTAAAATATCGTCATGTTCCTTAATATATGCAAGAAATGCCTGCTCATATTCATCTTTTTTAAAACCATCCAACGGATTCTTGATATCTGTCAGTAAATCCGGCATCTCACGCTTTAACTCATCCGTCAGTTTCAGATATTCGATCTCATCTATCTGTGGTTGTTCTAATCCCCCATCCATGAACAATTCCTCCTGTAGCAAACACCCCGGCAGGCACTGCCGGGGTGTTTGTGATTATTCATCCCAGTTATGATACACTTCCTGAACATCCTCATCTTCATCTAATAAATCAAGTGTCTTATTGATATTGTATAAGTCCTGCTCATCGGTAAGCTGTACATAAGTCTGTGGAATCATGGTCACCTCGGCAGATGCCATTGGAATCTGCTCTGCTTCTAGTGCCTCTCTGACCTTAGAAAAATCGTCCGGGTCTGTAATGATCTCAAAGCTGTCTTCTTCTTCCGAAAAATCCTCTGCTCCGGCATCTAATGCCATCATCATCAGATCATCCGCTTCGATCTCTGTATCTTCTTTTGCAACAATGATCTGTCCTTTGGTATCAAACATATAAGATACACAACCCTGTGTACCGATATTTCCTTTTCCTTTTGTAAATGCATTTCTGACATTTGCCGCTGTACGGTTCTTGTTGTCGGTCAGTGCCTTTACGATGATTGCTGTTCCGCTTGGTCCATATCCTTCATATACTACATATTCGTAATTGACGGAAGCTGCATCTCCGGATGCTTTCTTGATTCCTCTTGTGATCGTATCGTTCGGCATGTTGTTTGCTTTTGCTTTTGCGATCACATCTCTTAATCTGCTGTTGTTTGCAGGATCTGCACCGCCTTCTTTTACTGCAACTGCGATCTCACGTCCGATAATTGTAAATATTTTTCCTTTTGCCGCATCATTTTTTTCTTTCTTGTGTTTGATATTGGCAAACTTGGAATGTCCTGACATATATAGTTCCTCTTTTCTGTTCGTTTTTCTTGAATTATTCTACCATTTTTTCCTCGTTCTGACAAGTCTGTGCATCTTCCGCCACCTGATCGGACAGCTTTTTCACACGCACTTTCCCTATCATTTTATTTTCTACGGAGAGGACATCGAATTGACAGCCGTTGCCTTCCACAGAAAATTCTTCGTTCTTAGACGGTATTTTTCCAACCAGTGAGATCAGATATCCGTTCAACGTCTCATAATCTTCTAAATCAAACGGAATCCCTAAAATCTCGCTTACTTCTTCTAACGGTGTCATTCCCTGCATCATCCAGGTATCCTCCGTAAGCTGCTCTATGGTATGTTCTTCCTCGTCATGCTCATCTAAGATATTTCCGACGATCTCCTCTAAAATATCTTCTAAGGCTACGATACCCGCAGTCTGTCCATACTCATCCACAACGATCACGATATGACTCTTTTTCATCTGCATCTCTTTGAATAATGCATCAAGATTTTTTGTCTCCGGAATAAAATCCACTTCAAAGATCAGATTTGGGATGTCCTTGATCGGCATGTTCTGAACCGATGAATCCTTTGCATACATCAATACTTCCCTGATATGTATTGCACCGATAATATTATCAATGTCTTCTTCATAAACCGGAAACCTCGAATGTGTCTCTTCTATGATAAAATCCATTGCCTTACTAAATGGTGTATTCCCATCAATGGCAACGATATTCTTCCGATGTGTCATAATGTCCTTTGCTTCTTTTTCATCTAACGCTAAGACATTGTGTATCATCATGGATTCACTCTCCCGCAGGGCACCCTGTTCGTGTGCCTCATCTACCATAGAGATGATCTCTTGTTCCATCTGTTCATCATCTGTTTTTTTCTTTGAAAATAGTCTTAAAAACGGATTCCTACTCCCACCCTCGTCCATATCATTCTCCTTCTTTTCCTTGGTAATGAATCATTCTTTTTGAGAAAATCGTATCATTTCTATGCATATTAGTCAAGATTATGTATTCAGATCCAGACTGATAAGCAATGCACGTTCTACTTTTCGCAGTATTTCCCGATCCAGATGACAGACCTTGTCTCTGAGTCTTTTTTTATCAATGGTACGAAGCTGCTCTAACAGCACTACAGAATCTTTGACCAGTGCATACCGGCTTGAATCCAGCTCCACATGCGTCGGAAGTTTTGCCTTGTTCATCTGACTCGTGATCGCGGCACAGATGACCGTCGGTGAATGTTTATTCCCAATGTCATTCTGTATGATCAGCACCGGACGTACTCCACCCTGTTCTGATCCTACCACCGGTCTTAAATCTGCATAATAAATATCTCCTCTATGAATTACCATATCTTTCACTCCAAAATTGGAATTTACAGTAAGTATTTCCCAAATTTTTCGAGTGTATACGAATTTTTATACGGAGTATCTTATTCGTCAAAATAATCTTTGGTATCGACAATTTTTCCGTCTGCGTAAAAAACTCTCGGAATACGCTTGCCAAGGTCACAGGCAAACTCATAATTAAACCGCTCTGAAAGTTCTCCGAGTTCATTCATACTCAACGTCTCACTGCCGTCTGTTCCGATCAGTGTCACCTCATCGCCTACTCTGACTTTTGGAATATCGGTCACATCTACCATAAACTGATCCATGCAGATCCTTCCGCAGATTGGTGCTTTTTGTCCGTGTATCAGCACCCAGCCCTTATTCGACAGGCTTCTCGGATAACCATCCCCGTAACCGACCGGGATCGTTGCGATCCTTTCCGTATGTGTTACCTCATAAGTGCCTCCATAACTGATCGTTCTTCCTTTTTCTAACGTCTTGATATGAATGACTTTTGATTTTAAAGTCATCACCGGCTCTAAATCAATGCGTTCTTTTTGTACCTCATCCGACGGTAACAGTCCGTATAAAATAATTCCTGCCCGCACGGCATCCATATTCACTTCCGGCAGATCAATGATCCCTGCACTGTTGGAACAGTGTTTTAACGGAATTTCAACGCCACGCTCTTCTAACATTGTAAGCATTTTCTGATAAGCAGCGATCTGACCATGTACATGGGTCTTATCTGCTTCATCTGCTTTTGCAAAATGTGTAAATACGCCTTCGATCTTCAAGTTTTTCAGTTCTGCCGTCTTTGCGATCTCATCCGCACTTGCCTCGCTGACCTGATAACCGATACGGCTCATTCCCGTATCGATCTTAATGTGTATCTTTGCAGTCTTTTTAAGACGTTTTGCAGTCTCTGACAACACCTTTGCCGATTCATAAGTAAAAATTGCCGGCTCTAAGTCGTCCTCTACAATTCTTTCAAATTCTTCTTCAAAGCTGTGGCCTAAGATCAGGACCGGCTTTTTTATTCCATGTCTTCTTAAAACCGTTCCCTCCTGCTGTGTTGCCACTGCAAATCCCCAAAGATATGGGAGACTTTCGATTTTTTTCGCAATCGGAACGGCACCGTGACCATATCCGTCTGTTTTGATGACTGCGATGATCTTCGTATCGTCTTTTATTAATGTATGCATCTTTTCTAAATTGTGCATGACTGCATCCAGATTAATTCCTGCATAAACACGCTGATAATCCTGCTCTGTTTTCATTTTAATACCTCTTTGATTCCATCTAATATATCTTCTGCCATCAGGCTGTAGTAACCTGTTTTTTCTACCATTGCATCGCCCGAAAGTCCATGCACATAGACTCCGAACACCGCGGCTTCTTCCGGTGTCAGCCCGCCTGCAAGGAAGCCTGCTATGATCCCTGTTAAAACATCTCCGCTTCCCGCGGTTGCCATGCCATGATTTCCGGAAGTATTTACATATGTTTTTCCATAAGGAATACTTGTGATCGTCCTTGCATCTTTCAGAACGCAGATCACATTGTATTCTCTTGAAAAATCCTGTGCCGTCATTAAGATATTTTTCTTAATATACTCTATCGGCATATCTACCAGTCGTGACATCTCGCCTAAATGCGGTGTTACGATCAGATCCGTATGCGGACCTTTTAATATTTCTAATTCTTCGGATAACAGATTCAGTGCATCTGCATCCACAATGATCGGAACTGCCGCTGTCTGTATCGTGAGTTTTACAATCTGTCTTGCCGTGTCCGAGCGCCCCAGTCCCGGTCCAAGTACCAATACGTCTGCCCATTGTACTGCGGCGATCAGGGATTCTTTCAGATTCTTTTTTCCGTCATAGGTAACCGGGATTGCCTCCGGCAGCCTTGTAGTCAGCATCGTCCTGTTCTTTTCATGTGTAAAGACTTTGACCAGTCCGCAGCCGCTTAGATATGCCGCCTTTGCTGAAAAATATGCCGCTCCTGATATTTCTTCACTTCCGGCTATGACAAGCACTTTTCCGTAAGTTCCTTTGTTCGAATCTGCTTTTCTTTTTGGAAGTCTTGTTAAATCCTCTGCCTGTGGCATCAGCATCTGTGGCTCTTTTTCTAAAAAGCTCTCTTTTGTGATCCCGATATCTGCAATATGGATCTGCCCCGCCGCGTCTGCTCCCGGATACAGCCACAATCCTGTTTTATTGTATGCAAAGGTCACGGTGTGGTCCGCATAAAAGCAGTTTCCCATGACTGCCCCACTGTCCGCATGGATTCCGGATGGGATGTCAATCGCTATTTTTGTTCCTTCTAACCGGTTCATTTCTTCGATTGCTTCCCGGTGGATTCCCTCAACATTCCTTGAAAGCCCAATCCCAAACAGAGCATCTATGATCAGGGTATACGCAGTCTGTGCCTGTATCTGTGTCTGCATTTGTGTCTGTATTTGTGCCTGTTCTGAATCCGGCTCCTGCACGCAAAACTGCTCACAAAATCCCTCTTTTTGTTCCACGACTGGAATGCCATATGCTTTTAAGATATCATACTGCTTTTTCGTCTCTTCGGAACACTTTTCGGGATTTCCGATCAGCCATACCTCTACCTCATTGCCTTCTAAATAAAGCATCCGTGCCACTGCCATACCGTCTCCGCCATTGTTTCCGGTACCACAGACTACAAGTGTTCTCTTCGCATCTGCTGCTTCCTTTTTTATCATTTCCACAACACGCAGTGCCGCCCGTTCCATCAGAACAAGGGATGGCACTCCAAAGACTTCTATCGTATTCTTATCAATTTGCTTCATCTCTCTTGCATTCAGCAAATACTGCATTTTATCACTTCTCCCTTTTTGTAGGATTCCTAATGCAAAAACAACGCTCTACCGAACCGGTAAAGCGCCCGCTTTTTTATTCTTCTTCTTTTTTCTGTTCCTGTTCTTCTTCCTCTTTCAGGTCAAAGACATCTATGATCTCCGCACCAAAGATATCATGCATATAGGAATAGATTTCCTTACTGTTGATCTCACGGTTCTGCTTTTTGATGATATTCTTTTTCAGATCGATCCGCACCTGTTTGATCCAGGCATCGATTTCTTTGATCTCTTCATCATTTGTGCGAAGTTTCTCATAACAGAACTCCATGCTTGCTAACATGAGTCTTTCATTTGCGTCTTTGATCTGTTTTGGCAGTTCTAACAGTTCATCCTCACATGCTTCTATCTTTTCATTTACTTCGTTGATCAGGCGGGTGTTCTCATCCATGATCTTATCATTTGACGGTCGGTTACTCTGCTCATCACTCTCATCCATATGTGCAACAATGCTCTCCATCAGACTGGCTTTGACTTTTTTTAAGTCTTTGATATCCTGATTTGCCTGCCCCTGTCTGGCTATGAGATGATTCAATTCTTCTTCCGTACTCTGAATCTCGTCTGATTTTCCATGAATCGCAAACAGCCGGTGCCACTTCTGGTCTAAGACCAGAATCGGTACTTTCTTATTGATCAAGGCTCCTTTGAAATATTCTTTCTCTTTCATGTGAAATCCCCGTCCCTACTCTATTTTTCTTTTGCTGACTGATTTTTTACAATGTTATAGGACAACTGCATCAGACTGTCGGACAGATGAACGTTCTCTACTACCACGTCCTTATCTGTCAGTTCTAAATCCACATGTGCAAAATTCCAGATCGCATGTACGCCGGAATCCACCAGTTTCTTTGCAACTGCGTCTGCCTTTTGTTTTGGCATGGTCAATGCCGCAATATCCACATCGTGTGTCTTTAAGAAGTCTTCCATTTCATCAATCATATGAATTTCTATTCCACGCACTGTCTTTCCTTTCAGTGCAGGATTTACATCAAACAGGGCAATGATCACAAAGCCCAGTTTCTCAAATTTTACATAATTCGCAAGTGCCTGCCCCAGATTACCGGCTCCGACTACAATAATATTGTGTCTTTGATTTAAGCCTAAAATCTTACCGATCTCATCGTGCAAAAATTTTACATTATATCCATATCCCTGCTGTCCGAATCCGCCAAAGTTATTCAGATCCTGGCGTATCTGTGACGCAGTGACATTCATTCTGCTGCTAAGTTCATTCGACGAGATACGCTCTACGCCTTCGTCTAAAAGTTCCCCTAAATATCTATAATATCTGGGCATTCTGCGAATTACTGCCTGTGAAATCTCTTTTTCCACTTTAATTCCTCCTAAGCCAACTACATATATTATAAGCATTTGTAGTTTTACTGTCAATGTGTCAAAAATTTAACTATCTTCTGACAGCACTTCCCACTGCTCATACAGAGCTTCGAGTTTTTCAGAAAAAACGGCTCGTTCGCTTCCAAGTTCATTTAATTTTGCGGAATTTACTGCAATCGCAGGGTCCTGACACTGCTCATCGATCTCGGCGATTTTCTGCTCGCACATTTCAATCTCGGCTTCTACTTTTTGCAGTTCATTGGCAATTTTTCTGCGGCGTGCCTGTTCCTGCTTTTGTTTCTGCCAGTCCTGTTTGTTCTCTGTCTCTGCTTTTTCTTTTGAAACGGTTTCTGCATCTGACGGCGTTAACGTTTCCTGCTCTGTACGTTTTTCTATATAATAGTCATAATTTCCCAGATAATTTGTCAGCACTCCGTTAGACAGATCCAGTATCCGGTGTGCCGTCTTATTGATAAAATAACGGTCATGGGACACGAAAAAGACGGTTCCCGTATAGTGGTTCAATGCCGATTCCAATATTTCTTTTGAAAAAATATCCAAATGATTCGTCGGCTCATCGAGAATTAAAAAATTCGCCTTGCCAAGCATCAGCTTTGCCAAAGACACACGTCCACGCTCTCCACCACTCAGATCACCGATTCTTTTAAAGACATCATCATTGGTAAACAAAAATGCCGCTAAGGTATTTCGCACCTGTGTATTGTTCAGTTCCGGATATGCATCACTGATCTCTTCAAACAGTGTTTTTTCCATATGGAGTACCTGATGCTCCTGGTCATAATATCCGATATAGACATTGCTTCCAAGCCGGATGACTCCCGCATCCTCTTTGAGCATTCCGTTTAATATCTTTAAGATCGTTGTTTTTCCGGTTCCGTTGTTTCCGATCAGGGCAACATGCTCTCCACGCTTGATCTCAAAATCCAGATTTTCAAACAGTTTCTGGCTGCCAAAAGATTTTGCTAAACCCTCGACACTTAAGACATCATTACCGCTTAATATATTCGGCTCTAATGTGATCTTGATATCGGTATGTTCTTCCACCGGTTTTTCTAAACGATTGATCTTATCTAACAGCTTTTCACGGCTCTCTGCCCGCTTTATGGATTTTTCACGGTTAAAGGATTTCAGCTTGGTAATGACTTCTTCCTGATGTTTGATCTCCCGCTGCTGATTGTAATAGGCTTTTAGCTGTGCCTCGCGGACTTTTTCTTTTTTTACGGCATATTCAGAATAATTGCCTTCATAGACCTGCGCCTGATGCAGCGACACTTCAATGACTTTTGTCACGACACGGTCTAAAAAATAACGGTCATGGGACACGATGACTACCGCACCTTTGTAGTTCATCAAAAAGGTTTCTAACCATGTAATAGAGTTCATATCCAGATGGTTCGTCGGCTCATCTAACAGGATGATGTCCGGCTTTGTAACAAGCAGTCTTCCAAGCGCAACTCTGGTCTTTTGTCCTCCTGAGAGCTGGCTGATCTTCTTTTGATAATCTTCCTGTGAAAAACCGAGTCCGTTTAAGACACCGTAAACCTCACTCCGGTAACTGTAACCGCCCTCTAATTCAAACTGATGATGCATACGGTTATAGTCCTCTAAAAGTTTTTCTAATTCTGCCCCTTCTACATGATGCATCTGTTCTTCCATCGCACGGATCTTTTGCTCCATTGCGATCACATCACTCTTTACGGAAAGCAATTCTTCTTCAATGGTCCTGTCACCCTCTAAATCCTGATGCTGTGCTAAATAGCCTAAGGATTTACCTTTTGCAGTGATGACCTCTCCGGTGTCAGGAGTCAGTTCTCCTACTATGATTTTTAAAAGTGTGGATTTTCCGGCACCGTTGATGCCGACCACGGCTGCCTTTTCATGATCTTCAATATGAAAAGACACATTTTTTAGAATTTCGTCTGTTCCAAATGATTTGCTGACATTCTGAACGGATAGTATCATATTTCACCTCATTACCCGAAAAAGGGTGCCTCTGTGGGCACCTCTTTTCGAAGTATCATTTCTATGTTCTCTGCGCTTATAATATCTCTTCTAATGTCTTGCGGATCTCTTTGATAAAGTTCTCGCTGTTTAATACGGTTACATTTTCTAAAGATGTGATCAATGCTAAATCTTTTGTCATTTTTCCTGACTCGATCGTTGCAATACATGCTTTCTCTAACTTATCCGCAAAGTCTGATAATGCCTGATTGTTGTCAAGTTCTCCACGTTTTCTGAGTGCTCCCGTCCATGCAAAAATAGTTGCTACGGAGTTCGTAGATGTCTCTTCGCCTTTTAAGTGTTTGTAATAATGACGCTGTACGGTACCGTGTGCTGCCTCATACTCGTAATATCCGTCCGGAGATACCAATACGGAAGTCATCATTGCAAGAGAACCGAATGCTGAAGATACCATATCACTCATAACATCTCCGTCATAGTTCTTGCATGCCCAGATATAACCGCCCTCTGATTTCATGACTCTTGCCACGGCATCGTCAATCAATGTGTAAAAATATTCAATTCCTGCGGCATCGAATTTTTCTTTGTATTCTGCATCAAAGATTTCCTGGAAAATATCTTTAAATGTATGGTCATATTTTTTAGAAATGGTATCTTTGGTTGCAAACCATAAATCCTGTTTCTGATCCAGTGCATAGTTAAAGCAGCTTCTTGCAAAGCTCTCAATAGAAGCATTTACGTTGTGCTGTCCCTGTACGATTCCCGCACCGGTAAAGTTATGGATGGTCTCTCTCATCTCGGTACCATCCTCTGCTGTGTATACAAGTTCGCATTTTCCTGCTGCCGGGATCTTCATCTCCACACCTTTGTATACATCACCATAAGCATGTCTTGCGATCGTGATCGGTTTTTTCCAGTTGCGTACACATGGCTCGATTCCCTTTACTACGATCGGGGTACGGAATACGGTTCCGTCTAAGATCGCACGGATCGTTCCGTTTGGACTTTTCCACATCTCTTTTAAGTCATATTCATCCATACGGGCTGCATTCGGTGTGATCGTCGCACATTTTACGGCAACTCCATATTTTTTTGTCGCTTCTGCGGAATCTACCGTTACCTGATCGTCGGTTGCATTACGATGCTCTAAACCAAGGTCATAATATTCGGTATTGAGTTCGATGAATGGATTTAACAGTTCATCCTTGATCATCTGCCACAGGATTCTTGTCATTTCATCTCCGTCCATCTCAACTAACGGTGTTGCCATCTTAATTTTTTCCATGAATTTCTTCCTCCATACTGTTCATATTTAATAGCTTATCCCATCCGTAGCGGTCATAGCTGTGGATGGTGTTCATAATATGCTGGTTTGCAAGCTGCTGGGCTTTTTCCGCATCATGAGCCTTCAAAGCCTCGACAATCCTTTTATGTTCCTCGTTCGACTCCTTTGCACGTTTTGTCCCGGAAAGGGAAACCTTCCGTACCCGTTCCACATAGTGGTGGAAATCGCTGAGCACATGTTTTAACATCTTACTCTTGGACGCCTCATACAAAATCTCATGAAAACGATTGTCTAATTCTAATATCTGTTCAAAATGTTCTTTTTGGATATGAAACTCCGTAAGATAAAGATTCTCTTCTAATTCTTCTAATTCTTTATCTGTGATCCCGGTGACCGCCTTTTTCGCACAAAGTCCTTCTAAAAGGGAACGGATCTCATAGATGTCCTGGATATCATCTTTGGATATTCCCTCCACAAAAGCTCCCCGGTTTGGAATTATCGTGACTAAACCTTCTAATTCTAACTGCCTTAAGGCTTCCCGCACCGGTGTCCGGCTGACTCCGAGTTCCTCTCCGATCGTCTTTTCTTTGAGTTCCTCATCTTTTTGATATTTTCCGGATAAAATTTCTTCCCGAAGGGTATGAAACACACGCGCACTCAGGGAATGACCATCCTCACTCATTATAAACCCTCCTATAGTTATAATTCAATCTGCAGCTTTTGACAACAGTCATTTATCATTTCTGTCAATTCTGCATCCGTCATAACGGTCACTCTGCCATCATCATACTGTTGATCCACCTTCTCTTTTACAAGATGAACTAACTCTGAATTCTTATCTACTGCACGTTCTCCCTCTAAATGATAGTAAGTATTCATCCAGTGTGCAATGCCGGCTAACCCCGAAGTGTTTGATACAGATACCAGTACCGGCCGGTTTAAAAATTTCTCCGTATCAAATATATTATAAATCTCCTCATTTTTCAATAAGCCATCTGCATGGATTCCCGCTCTTGTGACATTAAAATTCTTTCCGCAGAATGGTGTACGGTCCGGCATCACATATCCTAATTCTTTTTCAAAATACTCTGCAAGTTCCGTGATCACGGTTGTATCCATACCGTCTAAACTTCCCCGAAGCTGTGCATATTCAAATACCATTGCCTCTAACGGCGTATTTCCGGTTCTTTCTCCGATACCGAATAAGGAACAGTTGACACCGCTCGCTCCATAGAGCCATGCGGTTGTGGAATTGGTTACCGCTTTGTAAAAATCATTGTGTCCATGCCACTCAATCAGTTCACTTGGCACACCTGCATGTGTGGTCAGACCATAAATGATCCCCTGTACGCTTCTTGGTATGACGGCTCCGGCAAAGTTCACGCCATAACCCATCGTATCACAGGCACGGATACGGATCGGGATCTGATATTCCTCCATCAGCTTCATCAGTTCTAAACAGAACGGAATGACAAATCCATAGATATCGGAACGTGTGATATCCTCTAAATGACATCTCGGTGAAATACCGGTCTCTAAACATTCCCGGATGACACTTAAATACTGATTCATTGCCTCTCTTCTTGTCATTCGCATTTTATAAAAAATATGATAATCGGAACAGCTGACTAAGATTCCTGTCTCTCTCAATCCGATATCCTTTACAAGCTGAAAATCTTTCTTATTGGCACGAATCCAACTGGTAACCTCCGGAAACTTGTATCCGCGCTCTAAACATTTATATACGGCATCTCTGTCTTTTTTACTATATAAAAAGAATTCACTCTGACGGATTTTTCCATTTGGTCCGCCTAATCTGTGCAGATAATCATAAATTGTTACAATCTGCTCTGCCGTGTAAGGAGCTCTTGACTGCTGTCCATCCCGGAATGTCGTATCCGTAATCCAGATTTCTTCCGGCATATTATGAGGCACGATACGGTCATTAAATGCGATCTTAGGCACTTCATCGTATGGAAACAGATTTCTGAATACGTTTGGCTCTGCCACATCATTTAACTGGTAAAAATGTTCCTCTAACTGTAATAGATTTGTCTTTTCATTCTTGACAACTTCCCTCATATCTCCGATGGCTTTCATCTTCATCCTCCTGATCTTATTTAGTATACAATTTATCTTCTTGCATAATTGTATACAATTATGCAAGTATTGTCAACATTTTATTATTTTTTATGGCTGCCCTGTAACACTTTTTTGTTCCCCACATATGATGAAGTGTAAGTAAAAATTTGGAGGATTTCAAATGAGTGATTTAGCAGCAACAAACTGTGGATGCGGATGCGAAAACGAAGGAGGATGCAACTCTATTATCTGGTTGATCATCCTGTTATGCTGTTGCGGATGCGGCAACAATGGTATCGGTGGCGGATGCGATAACGGCAACAACAGCTGTTTATGGTTAATCTTATTACTCTTCTGCTGCGGTGGCAACGGATGCGGTGGCGGATGCTTCTAGCCTTTCTGTTTTGTCTACAGTCTGAAACGGGTACTGCTGATGCAGTACCCGTTTTTCTTATCGGAAAATTTCTCTTACACCTTTACGGTTCTTCTCACGACTGTTCTGACTGTTTTTTTCACGGTTTCGCTCCCATTTCTGTTCCCATTCTCTTTTTCGTTCTTCCTGCTCTTTGTGGCGTTTTTTCTCAAGACATTCCTCATCTATCTCATATACTTTATTTCCGTCAATGATCAGTTTTCCCATTTTTCTGCTCCTATTCTTGATTTTGGCATAAAGCTCCTACTGTTACTATATGCAGGCTTCAAAATATTGCATAGCTTTTTTTCTGATGCATATATTGAAAGAAAAAGGGTAACTACAGGATTTTATGGACGACGAACTGAAACCAACACTTTTCGATGAACAGCTGCAAAGCAAAGAACTCCAGATTCTGAAAACCTCAATTCCCTATCTGCAGGAACCCCAGCAGAAGAATCTCGCAATTTTTGCCAAAATCTTAGAGTTGCAGAAGACAATACACTTTTTTGAAAACGACTCCAGCAGTCTGAATATATGTTCCATGGAAAATCCGGAAGAAAATGTGGTCAATATGCTGAATGACATCCGCCCATACTGCAATGAAAAAGAGGCGGAAAATCTTGATTCCTTTATCAATATGTTCCAGCTCTTTTCCGCATATGACTTATTGTTCCGCTGATCAGGAGGTATCTAATGGACATTTCAGATTTATTAAAACAGGGAAATATGGGAAATATTTCCCCTGAAAAGCTCAACTTCTTAATGCAGTTTGCCAATCAGAACCATTCCGGCAACGCAAAAGAAATGGCATCCGAGCTTTCGCAGGCTGCTTCTACCGCCAAAAAGGAAGGGATTGAGTTTTCCGAGAACGAACGGGATATGATGATCAATATCCTGAAACAGAACATGTCAGAGGAGGAACGAAAAAAGACGGATATGATCCTCTCACTGATGAAAAATATGAAAAGACGTTAACTTTACACAATTTCTATGTAAAATGGCGTAGTCAGTGCTACACTAAACTACGCCATTCTGTCTTTTCAAATGCACATTCATCTGTGCAATGTTCTTATATTTTATTTCAACTATTTCTGCACAATATTGATAATTCTTCCCGGAACGTAAATCTCTTTTACGATCGTTCCTGTCAGCTTATCTGCGATCAGTTCTTTTCCTGCAGCAATTGCAGTATCTTTATCTACATCTGCCGGAAGAGTTACAACTGCTCTTGTCTTGCCGTTGATCTGAACCGGAAGCTCGATCGTATCTTCTACGGTCTTTGCCTCATCAAATTCCGGCCAGGTCTGTGCATAGACTCTTCCTTCGTATCCGCAGTTCTCCCAGATTTCTTCCGTGATATGAGGTGCTACCGGATTTAAGAGAATTAAAAATGTTTTGAATTCTGCACGGTTGATAGATCCCTCTTTATAGAAATCATTTAACAGACTCATCATTGCAGCAATCGCCGTGTTATATTTCAAATTTTCAAAATCACTGCTTACTTTCTGGATGGTCTGGTGCATCTTTGTTTCAAATGCACTGCGGTACTCATTTCCGTCTACTAAAATCTCCTGCAGTTTCCATACACGGTCTAAGAAACGGCGGCATCCTTTTACTCCATTTTCAGACCAGGAAGCGCTCAGATCAAATGCTCCGATGAACATTTCATAAGTACGAAGTGTATCTGCGCCGTAGTCCATGACAATGTCATCCGGATTTACTACATTTCCACGGGATTTAGACATCTTCTCGCCATTTTCTCCTAAGATCATTCCGTGGGAAGTACGTTTCTGGTATGGCTCCTTTGTTGGAACAACACCCTGATCATATAAAAATCTGTGCCAGAATCTGGAATAGAGAAGATGCAGTGTTGTATGCTCCATTCCGCCATTATACCAGTCTACTGGCAGCCAGTATTTCAGTGCTTCTTTGCTTGCTAATGCCTCTGTATTCTTCGGATCTGTATAACGTAAGAAATACCAGGAAGAACCTGCCCACTGTGGCATGGTATCTGTCTCACGCTGTGCCGGTCCGCCACAGCAAGGGCAGGTGGTATTGACCCAGTCTGTCATTGCTGCTAATGGAGATTCTCCATTGTCTGTCGGCATATAGCTGTCTACATCCGGAAGCTCTAACGGAAGCTCGCTCTCCGGAAGCGGAACATAACCACATTTTTCGCATTTTACGATTGGGATCGGTTCGCCCCAGTAACGCTGACGTGAAAATACCCAGTCACGCAGTTTGAAGTTGGTCTTGCTCTTTCCAATTCCTTTTTCCTCTAAAAAGGCGATCATTTTTTTCTTTGCTTCTGCTACTTCAAGTCCATCTAAAAATCCGGAGTTGATCAGTTTTCCGGAAGCCACCTCGGTGTATGCCTCTTCCTGTACATTCTCACCGCCTGCCACTACTTCGATGATCGGCAGATCGAATTTTTTTGCAAACTCCCAGTCTCTGGTATCGTGTGCCGGAACCGCCATGATCGCACCTGTTCCGTAAGACATCAGTACATAGTCTGATACCCAGATCGGGATTTCTTTCTCATTGACCGGGTTAATGGCACTCAAACCGTCAATTGCCACACCTGTCTTTTCTTTTGCAAGTTCTGAACGCTCAAAATCAGATTTTTTTGCAGCCTGCTCACGATAATCCTGAATTGCATCCCAGTTCTTAATATCTTCTTTATATTTATCTAACATCGGATGCTCCGGTGATACTACCATATAGGTTGCTCCGAACAAAGTATCCGGTCTGGTTGTATACACGGTCAGTTTTTCCTCCTTGCCGGCAACCTGGAATTCTACCTCTGCACCCTGGCTTTTTCCGATCCAGTTCTTCTGTGAAACTTTGACACGCTCAATATAATCTACGTCCTCTAATCCCTCTAAGAGTTTTTCAGCGTAATCCGTGATCTTTAACATCCACTGGCTCTTTACTTTCCGTACTACCGGACTTCCACAACGCTCGCAGACTCCGTTGACTACTTCTTCATTTGCCAGACCGACTTTGCAGGATGTACACCAGTTGATCGGCATCTCACTCTTATAAGCCAAACCTTCTTTAAATAATTTTAAGAAGATCCACTGTGTCCACTTGTAATACTGCGGGTCTGTTGTATTGATCTCACGATCCCAGTCAAAAGAATAACCTAAAGAATGAAGCTGCTGTTTAAAATGCTTCACGTTATTCTCTGTTACGATCCTTGGATGGATCTTATTTTTAATCGCATAGTTCTCTGTCGGCAGTCCGAATGCATCCCAGCCCATCGGATATAAGACATTGTAACCCTGCATTCTTCTCTTTCTTGCTACAATATCTAATGCGGTATATGGTCTTGGATGACCTACATGAAGTCCCTGTCCTGATGGATATGGGAACTCTACCAGTGCATAATATTTTGGTTTGGAATAATCATCGGTTGCTGCAAATGCTTTCTCATCATCCCAGATTTTCTGCCACTTCTGCTCAATGGCTCTGTGATTATATGGTGTTCCTTTGACTGACATTTTCCTGTTCCTCCTAAACTCGTATGACTTACGAATCTCTACTTTCTCTTATTTTTGCTCATATAGATAAAATTTTAGCACAGACCTAGTATTTGTCAAGTATTCCCACGAAACAAGGACACAAAACATGTCCTTCCATGAAACCGAAATGCAAATTTCAGACCACCACACAGCTCCATAACACAACAGGGCAGATTCCCAATTTTCATAGGAAATCTGCCCTGCGTTTTTACTCTTTTACACTGATTGTAATCTGATACATATGATCTTTTCTAATGGCGACAAACTGTTGCCTTTTCCATCCGTTCCTTCATAATACTTCTGTCCCGCAGATTCAAAGAGAATATAGAGATTCTGTCCAAAAATCTCAAGTTCCTCCGAGCAGGGCGGCATTTCTACCTTCTGCATCGGTTTTGTCGGCTTTTCATTCAAGGCTTCTAACGAGTGATATATTCTTAAAAAGGAGGATTTTGTCCTTCCTAACGAAGTGTTTAAAAACACTCTGCCATCGTCTGCAAATGCAATCCCCTGTACCTTTGGCGGTATCGTATAGGAATCCATTTCTTTTAATTCGTTTTTCGCAAAGCGATAGGAGATCATTTTGGATTTTAAAAAATCGTTTTCCGTTGCTACCCACAATTTTCCATCATGATAGGTGATGCAGGAAGGACGGTTTTTCACCCGAAAAGCCTCTATGGACTTTGAACAGTCAATAAATTCTTTTGGTTTTTCCTTTGCGAGTTCCACAAGGATCTGATATGGGATCCTTTCTAAGGTGCTATTGTCGGAATGACAGATCCATACATTTTTTCCATCACAGGCAACACCGCCTAAGTGGCTGTTTCTCTTCATTCCGAGTGTTGCAAGATACTCTCCACTCTTTCTGTCAAACAGATAAAGTGACCCTAACACATCCCAATCACAACTGTATGCCGTCACTAAAATAAAATCTTTTGTCAGACATAGTCCCTGCGGACATTGATCCTCATCTAAAATGCGCCGGGTTTTGATGTCCTCCTGTCTTGTCGAGGGCATTCCCGGAATGCTGACATAGTCTAACACTTTATAATTGCAGTCTTTTAGTGTCTTGGTGTCTTTGCCAAGTTTCGCATCCGTATGATAAGAATACCTGCTGATATTTTCGACATCGTTGATCTTTCTGGTCCATTTTGCATATAGCACCATATTCCCAACCATGTCCTGTTCAATGGTTGTTACTTTTTTTTCAAAATAATTGTCTGCATACCATCCTGCAAAGTTGTATCCTACCCGCCTTGGCGATTCTAAAGTAAGCGGTAAATCATCCATGCGATAGGACTCGGCATTTTTCCCTGAATTCTGTCCTCCGTTCAACTCATAGGTAATCCGGTACTCAAACAGATGATCTGTTTTTGTGATATCTGTCGGATACTTTTTCTTATCTTCGGATAATTCCTGTGGTTTCCCATCCTGAAATCCATATGCCCTTACAACTGCAGGGTCTTCTAACAGGAAAACCAGAACCAGAATCCATGCAACTGCTTTCTGCCTTCTGATCTTCACCTGTTATCTCCAACCCGTCTTTATTTTTAATCTGCTTTTTCTACTTTATTTGCTCTTGCTTCAATCTCTTTTTCCTGGATATCAGAAGGTGCCTGCTCATATCTTGCAAACTCATAAGAGTAGTCTCCGCTTCCTCCGGTGATCGCTCTCAAACTTGTGGTATATCCATAGAGTTCCATGGTCGGAACGTCTGCAAGAATCTCCTGTTTTCCGCCATCGATCGGATTCATTCCAAGAACTCTGCCCCGGCGTTTGTTCAAATCTCCCATAACATCTCCGGTATATTTATCCGGAACAATGACTTTCAGAGAAGAAATTGGCTCTAAGAGTACCGGAGATGCCTCCATGAAGCCTTTCTTAAATGCCTGGATCGCTGCTGTTTTAAATGCCATCTCGGAAGAGTCTACCGGATGATAGGATCCATCATAAAGCACTGCTTTCACTCCGACTACCGGATATGCTGCCATAGGTCCTTTTAACACTGCTTCTGCCAGACCTTTTTCTACTGCCGGATAATAGTTCTTTGGAACAGCTCCACCGACAACGGTCTGCTCGAATACATATGGTGTCTCTAAATCTCCGGATGGCTCAAATGTCATCTTAACATGACCATACTGTCCATGTCCTCCGGACTGTTTTTTGTACTTGTATTCTACATCTGCTTTTTTACGAATGGTCTCACGGAACGCAACTTTCGGCTTTGTGAGTTCAATCTCCACTTTGTATTTCTCTAAGAGTTTGCTTGCCGTTACCTCTAAATGCAAGTCACCCATACCATATAAAAGCGTCTGTCCGTTCTCGCTGTCATTGACATTCTTCAATGTTAAATCTTCCTGCATCAGTTTTTGCAAAGTCTGGGAAATCTTATCTTCATCTCCTTTATTCTTTGCTTTATATCTCATGCATGTATATGGTGTGGAGATTTGCGTCCGAATATACAGGACCGGATTTGCTTTTGTCGATAAAGTATCGGTTGTTGTGACTTTTGAAAGTTTTGCCAATGCTCCGATATCTCCCGCATGCAGCTCTGTTACTTCTTCCGGCTTATTTCCACGGAGTACATAAAGTTTTCCGATCTTTTCCTCGACGTCTTTGTGCTGATTATAAAGCACATCGTCTGCTTTCAATACACCTGAATTTACTTTAATTAATGAATATTTTCCGATAAACGGATCCACAATAGTCTTAAACACATATGCTGATTTTGGTTTTGCAAAATCGTAATTTGCCGGATATACTTCGTTTGTCTTTGCGTTGATTCCGGTACATTCACGTTTTTCAGGACTTGGCAGATATTTTACGATATCAACCATTAAGGTATACATTCCGCGTGCTAAAATATTAGAGCCCATCAGCACCGGTACGATGCTTCCCTCTGCTACGTTGACACGGAGTGCCTGTCGGATCTCATCTTCGGAAAATTCCTCGCCGTTGAAGTAACGGTCCATGAACTCCTCACTGGTCTCTGCAACAGCCTCCATCAAAGCTTCCCTGCAGATACCTAAATTCTCTTTGGAGTATTCCGGTACTTCTGTTTTTTCTACATTTCCGTCTGCCGTCCAGCGTTTTGCTCTCTGCTGTAAAACATTGACATAACCCACAAACTCTTCGTTTTCGCGGATTGGAAGATGGAATGGCGCGATCTTCTTTCCATAAAGTTCCTGCAGATCCGTTACGACCTGACGGTAGCTTGCGTTGTCTATGTCCATATCGGTTACGAATACCATACGTGGCAATTTATATTTTTCACAGATTTCCCATGCTTTTTTCGTTCCTACTTCAATTCCGTTCTTTCCTGATACTACGATAATCGCTGCATCAGCGGCACTCACTGCTTCTTCTACCTCGCCTACAAAATCGAAATAACCAGGAGTATCTAATATGTTGATCTTTACATCGTCCCAGATAATTGGAACTACAGATGTATTAATGGAAAACAGACGCTTTGTCTCTTCTTTATCATAATCACTGATAGTATTTCCATCACTGATTTTTCCCATACGATTTGTAATGCCGGATAAATATGCCATTGCTTCTACCAGGGATGTTTTTCCGGCTCCACCATGCCCCAGAAGAACTACGTTCCGAATTTTGTCAGTTGTGTAAACATTCATATAAAAATCCTCCCTTAAACTAATCTTGGCAACTTCTCATTACCGATATCTATATTTTACAAAATTTTCTGATTATTCTCAAGTCTTTTATTTATTTTTCACAATTTATTTTTCATGTTATTATTTTAACAATCATTTTCCAAAAATATTTTAGCACTTAAACGCGTTGAAGTGTTGCGTTTTTAAAAATTTCATAGTATGATATGTTTAGTTTATGATTTATTTTATAGAAGAAGAGGTACGATTATGATTATTGTTATGAAACCAAACGCGGAAGAATCCGCCGTCAAAAAGATTATTACAAAAATTGAGGAAAAAGGCTTACATACGCATCTTTCCCAGGGCGAGGAAGTGCTGATCATCGGTGTTGTCGGCGACAAATCCAAGTTAGACACCAATGCTATCTGTGCTCTCCCTTCCGTGGAAAAAATTGTCCCGATCACGGAAAGCTATAAGCTGTCTAATAAGAAGTTCCACCCGGAACCGATGGAATTCTCCGTTGGCAGCACTAAGATCGGTCCAAACAACATTACGATCATGTCCGGACCATGTGCCGTAGAGACAGAGGAACAGCTTTTAAAGATTGCCCATGCCGTTAAAAAATCCGGCGCAACGATCCTCCGTGGCGGTGCTTATAAGCCGCGTACTTCCCCATACTCTTTCCAGGGACTGGAAGTAGAAGGTTTAAAATATATGCAGACTGCCGCAAAAGAAACCGGATTGGCAACTATTTGTGAGGTAACCAGCGCCCACGCCGTAGAATCTGCGGAACAGTATGTTTCCATGCTGCAGGTCGGTGCCAGAAATATGCAGAATTTTGAACTCTTAAAAGAGGTTGGACGCACCGGTATGCCGGTACTGTTAAAGCGTGGTCTTTCTGCTACGATCGATGAATGGCTCAATGCTGCTGAATATATCATGGCTGCCGGAAATTCCAAAGTTGCCCTTTGTGAGCGCGGAATCCGTACTTTTGAAACCGCTACACGCAACACTTTAGACTTAAGTGCTGTCTGCGTTTTAAAAGAAAAAACACACCTTCCGGTCATTGTTGACCCTAGTCATGCCACCGGTGTCCGTGCTTATGTGGAGCCACTTGCCAAGGCTGCCATCGCCTGCGGTGCAGACGGTCTGATGATCGAAGTTCACAATGATCCTGCCCATGCCCTTTCCGACGGCCCGCAGTCTTTGAACTTTGAACAATTCGATTCGGTGATGAACAATATCAAGCCTTACATTGAATTATCCGGGAGGACACTGTAATGTCTTTTGAAAAAGTTGGTTTTATCGGTCTTGGACTGATCGGCGGCTCTATTGCTAAGACCATAAAGAAAAAATATCCAGACACAACCCTGATCGCTACTGCCAGACATGCTGACACCATTCAGGAAGCACACGATTTTGGCACCATCGAGAATGATACGCTGCTGCCACTCTCGGATTTTGCTGACTGTGACTACATTTTTCTCTGTACTCCGGTGCAGCAGAATCTTATTTATTTAAAGGAATTAAAATCTGTCATCAAACCCTCCTGTATCATTACCGATGTCGGCAGTGTCAAAAGCGATATCCACAAAGCTGTAACTGCTCTGGATATAGAAGCGAATTTTATTGGCGGTCATCCGATGTGCGGTTCCGAAAAAACAGGTTTTTTTAATGCTACGGAATATCTTTTGGAAAACGCCTACTATATCATCACCCCGACGGCTAAGACAGCACCTGCACAGCTTGAAGATTTTCATGCTCTGGTCAAATCCTTAGGCTCGGTGCCTATGATCCTGGACTATGAAAAGCATGATTTTGCAACGGCTGCGATCAGTCATCTTCCGCATATTATTGCTTCTAGTCTGGTCAATTTAGTTTCGGATTTAGATGATGAACAGGAAACAATGCGTACAATTGCAGCCGGCGGCTTTAAGGATATTACGCGCATTGCCTCTTCTTCTCCTGTGATGTGGCAGAATATCTGTTTATCCAATCAGGAACAGATTTTAAAACTGACGGATTGCTATATCCATGCATTACAAAATATCCGCTCTTCTGTTGCAGATGCAAAGTCCGATGACATTATTTCTTTTTTCCGAAATGCCAAGGATTACCGTGATTCCATCACAACCCCTGTCCGTGGTTCTTTGCAGAAAAATTACAGTGTCTACTGCGATCTTGTCGATGAAGCCGGTGCCATTGCCACTTTAGCTACCATTATGGCAAGCCACAATATCAGTATTAAAAATATCGGAATTTTGCACAACCGGGAATATGAGGACGGTGTGCTCCAGATTGAGTTCTATGAAGAGGATGCTCTTGAAAAGGCTGTGAAGCTGATGGAGGATAACCATTATGTGGTACATAGAAGGTAAGTAAAACTTCTCTTTTCTATAGTGATAATAAATGTAAAAAGGACTGCAACTTTGTAATTGCAGTCCTTTCGTGATTTTTTAACAGATTAATCTTCATCTGCTTTACATGGGTCTGTGAATGCAACCCATGTTTTTCCATATAGCGATAGAGAAAGAATGGAACCGGAATTATTCGATACACAATCAGAATTGTGATAATACTCGTACCAGCCTTTCATCAATATTTTCTCTGTCATATCACTACTAATTATTTCAACCCAGATTGGTTCTATACTTTTTCTTACCTCTGATACTGCTAAAGGTCTGCCTATTGCATCTACCGGAAGTGAAAACGGCTGAGGAAAACGGTATATGATACCATCAATGTCCGAAAATTTCGTATAAACTCCTTTTTTAAAAACAATTGTTTGACGAAGTGCATCTACAATTCCCCATTTCCCACTATACATTGAATTTCTGCTTCTAACCCACACAGGTTCTCCATCATAGCGTTCTAACTCTTCAACGGAAACCGGTAAACGGAAATTTGATTGCAGCTTGTATTTTTCATCAGTCAATGTCAGACTGACATCTTCCTGTTCTGTAAGTTTTTTAGTTCCCAATTCTTCTTCAAACTCCTCTTCCCCCGGAATCAGATCATCCACTGTTACATTTAATACTTTTGCAATTGCTTCAAGATTACGAATGGGAACTCTTCCGTATTCCCAATTTGAAATCGTTGTTGCCTGGATATCCGCCTTTTTTCCTAACTCTTTTGCAAGACGTATGCCAAATTCATCCTGCGTCATTTTTGCTTTTTTTCTATAAAATCTGATTTTTCTCCCTGCAAATTTACGAATCAACGCCTCTTTTTCCGGTACTATGATCATTTTTATATTTTGGGTTGGTATCCGGTATACATAATATATGATTTCAACCCGTTCCTCCTTCTATCGTGATCTTTGTATATAGGATACTTTTGTATTCTATTGCCTTTTTATTGTTCCGAATCTGATGTGTGCTATCTTATATTCTCTATTTCTTTCTTCCTATAATCACAAATAATTATGCATTTTAAAAATGTATTTTTTAGTTCTTGTTCATTTTTAATTATATATTATCATTCACCGTACACTTTTTCAATACAAAAACATTTTATCCACTAGTAACTGAATTCTTTTATAGTTGTTAGGAAATTCCATGATCCTTGAAATATAATAGGACTGATAGGTACCCGACTAACACGCTCTCTTAACTGATGGAGCTGTGCAGTGCCAAAACATTCTGCCTTTTTTATTTTAAATCTCTTTCTTTTTTAGTGGGATTCCTAATTCTTCTATCAACATAGTTTCTAAATCTCTATTTCTTCTTATATTTTTTCAAAAAAAAGAGCCATAGATTTTTCTATAACCCTTTACTTAATGACTTTTATAACTATATCTTATCATTTGTCACATCTTTGTACAACACTTTTTAATACATCATTTTTTTGTGTATTGCCAGTGCAAATAAATGCCTATCCATCATTCATTTATAGAAACCAAGAAAAACTTATGATATAATCCAGTCAAGGGTACTGCATTATGATTTGGGATGAGATACTGTGATACTACTTAGTGGCAGTCGGATAAACCAATGCAAATATCTGAAAATACGGAGTTAGCCATTTACTCATGTCAGGCTTTCTTCTGATTCAGATATTTCATTACATAAAAAACAATAGCCATTTCCGACTGCATAAGCTGACAGTTGCAGCTATCATTCCGTGCATCATTATGAGCAGTACCCTTGTTAATGTAGGATTTTTATATCATCTTACGTTTAATGCCCGGATAAGACTTTCTTTTAATCTAGTATTTTGATGTAAAAACACCATATTGGAATGAAAGTCCTGTTTCAGCGTGGGAGTCACTGATTTAGACATTTCTTTTACTAAATCCGCAGCTTTTTCATGTCTGACTTCAAATTGTTTTCCGAATGTTGATGTTGGCATATTCATTTCCTTCCCAATTCCTAATCTTCTCCAAATAACTCCGACATAGGAATATCATACCTGCTACACACCTCAGTATACCATGAAAGTGGAAGATCTGGCAGTTGTTTTTCCTTTGCTCCAAAAAGGATACATTCAAGTATGGTTTTAAGTCCTATTTGGAACACATGCTCTTTATCCTCCATCTCAAAATATAATTGCTCCATAGCCGGAGAAATCTTTGTTGGAGAAGACTGGTATGTTGCACGACCGGTTGTATCTGCTATATTGTTTATTTCTTTCATTTTGTGTTTATCAGCAGCGGATTTAAAATACGATCCGCTGCGTCTCCTTTCTTCTTTGAATTAAAAACCTGATTTTGCATAAAATTCCTTTGCTTTTGTGCGATTTTAAAGTAACACAATTTTTGATTAACCTAAGAAAGTCGAAAAATCCGGAAAATGTATCGGAGGATACCCGGTACATGGAAGCTGTTATACAGTTTTTAATAGTGGGGTAATTTTGTTTGGAAAAAATAAAAGACATTACACAATGTGCAGCTGATTGGTTGCAGGCAGATAGACTTTAAACCGATTGAAGTCTATAAGTTTAAAAATAAAGAAAATGGAAATGAAAGTTACATCTAAAAATATGGAAAAATCTGTCAAAAACTGCTATAATTACATTATGGGTACTGCCATAACGGTAGGCGGTTAGTCC
>NZ_JBBMEX010000005.1:0-189306 GCF_040096355.1 Maccoyibacter intestinihominis | reverse complement strand
TTTCTATACTTGTAAAAACAGGGTTTTATGAACCCTTATATAAGTGCGCCCAAAAATCTACTTTATTTTTCACTCTTATGCCTCCTGCCAAATTAAGTATAACTTTATCTGTTTACAAAACAATATCCATTGCAGAAAGTGACCTTTTTTTGCAGAAAATGACAAAAAAGTGATTTGCTGACAGCAAATCACTTTTTTAAGGTTCATCTTAGTTTGGCAATATAACTGAGAAGTAGAACTCATTATTATCATTTCGTATAGCATAAGAACCTTGATATTTTGTTATAACCTCAATTATATTTTTTATTCCAATCCCATGCTCATCCATTTCATATTTCTTTGAGGTCTGTATTTCTCCATCTTTAATATTAAGTTTACCATCATATGTATTCTTTACAGATATAATAATGTTGTCTTTCTCTTTAACCAGTTTCATTTTCATAACTTTTTTGCCTGAGCACTTTTCACAAGCCTCTATTGCATTATTCAAAAGATTCGATAATATAACAACAATATCCTCATCACGCATTTTAATTCCTGATAGATCATTGATTTGAAAAATAAATACAATTCCTTTATCCAATGTTTCCTTATATTTGCTATTTAATATAGCATCAATAATCACATTATTTGTTTTAATATAATCTAATTCTGTACTTAAATTTCCGCTTATGCTTCTCACATAATCCTTTAGTTCATCATAATTTTCCATCTCTATCAAAGACTCAATGCACATAATCTGGTTCTTATATTCATGTGTTTTTTTCCGTTGTTTAACAAAATTTTCTGAAATAGAGCGGTACATGTCTGTCTGATTTCGTGCTTTCAGTTGAAATACTTCATTTTCACGAATCTTAATTTCACGCTTTAATATGTCATTTATCATACAGAACACAACTATATTCATTCCTGCCAAACACAATGCTATAACCAAGAATACATTTTCCTGCTTTTGATTCTCAATGCTTCCAGATGTTATGAACAATGCAATAACTGTGAAAATTGTAAAAAGTGGAAAAAAGATAAATCGAAGCCAATCTGTACTTCTTAAAACATCCGAGGACTCCCCTCCTATTTTCTTCCTGATAAGCAGAACAACTAGAAAAAGAATTATTTTTGCCAAAACTGTTATTAAACTTCCACCTACAAAATGTGACTCATTAATTTCTGCTACACTATGAAAGAGAGAGACATTTAGCCAAAGTGTAAAATAGTCTACAGAAAGCAGCAATGCTTGAAATAATAATGATACGATTATTGCTTTTTTTAAATGGATTTTAAAATAAAAGCTCATAAACAGCGCAATGACAACAATAGCTAACATCTGCTTTAGAACAAACTGATCATAAAATAACAAAGCTATTATATATCCACATATTACCGTTCCTAAAATAATACTACAGTTTCTCCAATTATTTTCGGATCTCTTTTCAGCAAAACTTTCAAAAAATATTTTACAACATATTATTTCCAATACCGTCAGCATTATACTTTGAATGTAATTAACCAACATCTATATTTCTCCTTTATACGAAACAAATGTTTCTTCAACAAATTTATACCGTGCTTTTGGAATTTCTAATTTAATACCATTGTTCAATAACGCCTCATACCGGCTGACTTTCTCAATATGCTTCATATTAACCAGATAACTTTGATGTATCCGGATAAAATCATTACCTTGCAACTCTTTTTCCAGCTCATCTAGTTTGCCATATATTGAATATTTTTTTAACTTGTCCTCCATAATGTAAAACTCAAGTTTATGCAATCTGCTCTCTATGTATAATAAACGCTCTAATGCTACAATCTTTGTACCCTCATTAAAGTTAAATTTCTTCTTTTGGGCTACATAATTCATATTCAAGCTGATTGCATCCATACACTCAAATATTAGTTCCGGAAAATTTACATTATTTTTCAAAATATATCTTATAGCTCCTACGCTGTATCCTTGAGGGGCACATGTAATAAATGCTGTAACAAAAACTATAAAAACATCATTGCTGACTTTTCTTATTTTCTGCGCAGTTTCCATTCCATCCAGTTCATCCATATTTACATCCAAAAAAACAATATCATACTTTGCCAGATTGATACCTAAACTTATAAAATCCTTTCCTGATTCAAATTCATCAATTTCGTATAATATATCATTTTCATTCATATATTCTATTAAAATATCATGAATGCGTTTTCTAAATTGTCTTTCATCATCACATATAGCAATTCTGAACATATGCTCATCCCCTTCCACACACAAATTTGACATACTTCTTTCATTTGGTTGGATTATTTTTTGTATATTTTCCTATTTTTTATTATATTTCGGCATCTTTATCCAAAATTTTAACCACTACTCTATATTTGTAATATTGCATGTTCGTCTACAAAATTATATATCAATACCTATTTTTAATACATTTTGCTATTGCACATATCGTTTCACTGCAATCTTTCCCATAACCATAAATACTGCTACCAGGACTATACTTACATACCCGGCATAAAAATAATCTTGCAGATCCAGACAAAACAAAATGATAAGAACACATACCTGTAATGCCGTTATGCAATGTGTTACCCTTGCATAATACTTTCTTTCTTCCTCATCAAGAGGTTTATTGATACTTTCCACTGGGGCAAGGACAATAATAATTACCACTGCAAGAACTCCGATCAATAAAATCACGGCATTAGGAACATTTTTCATTACAGGCTCATATGTATAAACCGGAATAAATAAAATTGCCATTGATATCAAAAAACAGCCGATTCTACTCTTACAGTGGCTGCCCCCACTATAGCTTCTCAACGAGGCATAAAATAACAGGAAGACCAGAACAAGTCCCGGTCTCCCCGTCACAATGCCAAATATTCCAGAAGCCAAAAGGTTTCCTGCAACAACAATGCCATTTTCTATCCCATATTGGTACAGTTCTGCATCCTCTTTTTGCACAATCTCCTTTTGTATCAATATTTCATTTATCTTCTTTGCAAATTTAGCAATCATACCCTGTTACCACCTTAAAATTTTCTAAGTTTTTTCGCATTATCCGGTAACTTGTCCTGTCCGAAAATAAACCAGCAGCAACGGTTCATATTGGTTGCAGTTACCGTAAGGGCAAGTGCTGCCACGCTGGTTAATGCTCCATGACTGAGTCGGTTCATCAATCTTCTTAATTTTGACATATATGTATGTCCTCCTTTGCATTTGATGAATGCACTATATCATACTTTACAGGAAAATGCGGCAAAGTGTAACAGATTGACATTTAAGTGTAACGCTTTGCATTTATTCCTTCACTTCAATTCCATAGAGCATTGCTGAAACCTCAAATATATCCCCTTTATCTGTAAAACTTACCGTTCCATTGTATTTTTCTACCACTTTGCGGACACTCTGAACACCATGCCCATGTCGGATATTATCTTTCTTGGTTGTTTTCAGGCTTTTATTTTTCTTTCCTGTTTTGCTGTTTGTTATTACAAGAAGCAAAATCCCCGACTGGTACTTATTTTCAATCTTTACAAAACGCTGTTCCTCCGGCACCTTGCTACAGGCTTCTACCGCATTATCCACAAGATTTCCATACAATACACCTATATCCCCATGATCAAGCTGCATCTTCTTTGGAATACGAATAGATGTTTCTACTTTTATCCCCCTTGCCTTTGCCCTGCCAAATTTAATGCGGAGCACAGAATCTACGATTGGATTATCAGAATACTGCTTTTCATCTATCTGCTCAAATTCTATGCACATCGCACCGATTTTCTCTGAAAGTTCATGCCCATCACTATTTTCCAACAGATGATACAGTTCATGCAATTTATGTTTCATATCGTGCTTTAACTTCTGCACTTCCTTATTCTGTTTTTCTGCTTCTTCATAATAGATGTCTTTATAGTGCATTTCTTCCCTGTACATTGCATCCTCATACTGTTTTTGCACAAGATAATTAAAACGTTCCATCATATACAGCATAAAATAATCCGTCAGGACAAGGGAAATTACAATACTGGCACACATAAGCAGGCTTTTTTCACTGCCCGCCTCCAATGACAAAAGAATAATAAAGCAACAGTTCAACACCGTAAAGGTAAATACCATAACCAGCACACCCAAAATTTCTTTCGGAAAGGCAGCAATCTGCATCCCTTTCTTTGAAATCAATTTTGACAGAATATACATCACATTTCCACGAACAAAGCTGCATATTACCATTACAAAATAATATTTATAACTTTCTCCCATATGAAAATTCATCGCATGGAGTAACAGCAAAGCTACAGGTTCAAACAGCATTCCAATACCCATGAATGTCACAATATTTATAATTCTCGTCCACATTCCTGATTCATAATAAAATGATAACAGTATAAGCACAATCAAAAGAGTCGCAAGATTCAGATACGGATTTTTTATGCTACTGACAAATGTCCATATAATTGCAGCAATGGTAAATCCAGCCCATATCCATACCTTTGATACTGGTTTCATTTTCTTATTGGAATGAAAATAATACATAAACACTGCCAGATCAAACAGGCTGATGGCAAAGCGTATCACATATTCCATCCTTAAACCATCCTCCTTACAAACTCCATATGTTTTTCTTTTAAATTCTGCTTATGGGAGCGGGCAATCAGAAGTCTTTCTTCATTGTCCATCACTACTTCATCTCCATCAATCGCCCTGATATGCCCAAGATTGATGATATATGATACATGAATATGGGCAAAGACCTTATCATCAAGCTGTTTCCATATTTCTTCAGTTGTCATATTTGCCTTGAAATTTTCTGAAATCGTATGTATCACTGCCTGACGACCTTTCTTCTCAAAATACACAATATCATCGCAGCTAATACGAAACTGATTTTTTCGGAACTGAAAGACAAAGTCACGCTTTATCATATGAAGATACTGCATGGCTTTTAAAAGAACGGACTCCAGCTTTTCCACTGTAATCGGTTTAGAAATATAGTCAAAGGTAATAACCTCAAAAACATCCATAACATACTGAGTATATCCAGTCAGGAATACAAACAATGCTTTGGCATCTATTTTCCGGATTTCTTTTGCAAGCTGCAAACCATTCATCTCCGGCATTTCAATGTCAAATATATACAGATGATACATTTCTCCATAATCTATAACATGCTTCAGCAACTCCTTCGCTGTAAAATACACTTCATAAGAAAACTGGTACTGTGCTAACTTATCAAAAGCACTTTCCAGCATTTCTACATCTGTTCTGCTGTCATCACAGACCGCAATATTAAGCATAACACTTCCTCCTTTTCGAGCTTGGAAGCAGGAAGCACTTCAATTTATCTAATCAACTTAGATAAATACGCCAGCACACGGTCAAAAAAATCATTTCTCTGCTCTTTTGTGCTGTTCGCAACATAGTAATCCAAATTAAAATCTTTTATGTTGCTGCTCTCGCCTGTTATAAGATATGTAGGATCAATTCCATATTTATGATAGAGTGTCAATACTTTATCTACAGATATTCCAGTTACACCTGCTTCAAGTTTTCGATAATGTTCTACTGTAACATCCAATACATCCGCAATTTCTGACTTTTCGAGGTTCATATTCAGTCTTGCCTCTCTTAGTCTCTTTCCTATCTGTATATTGGCATCTTTTCTTCCTGTGTCCAAGATTTTGCACCTCTTTTCCATGTTAATCATATCAATGGGACTTTGATTCTCATAGTCCAGAAAACAACCCAATGTACATCATTTTATGCTCGTAAGTAGGTTAATTTGTGCTTTTATTAAAAAAACGAATGGCACATCTGATACCATTCGTCTTTATCTGCTTTATATTCTGTTGTAAATCCTATTAGCGGACGTTTTTTGGCTATTTATCATATCCATCACTGCATTTCTTTTACTCTGACATCCACAGTATTTTTAAAATTTTCAATCTGATGTGAATACTGTTCATTCATAAGCGTGGAATGAATCATAAAATCCGCTGTTGCAGAAGAATTGTCATCCAATTGCTTTTATCCATGTAATATCCCGGCAGAAAGCCTTTCATGTGTGTCATAACACTTATCATATCCGGCTTACATTTTACAACCATAATATCAACCCTATCTTTTGTATCCAATCCGATTTTAAAGCCTTCCAAATTCATAAATACTGCGTACCATTTTCCATTGTCATTACGAAGTATTGCACTATCTGGTAAATCATTCCACAGATATTCTGGAATTGTTCCATATTGTTTTTTTACATATTGAAATATAGTGTCTCTGTACATACTGTGTATATCTCTGATCTTGTACTTTCATATTTATAAGTTTTGTACCAATAAAATTTCTGATAGTATATTCAATTTATAGAAAAAAGCGAAAATATTTAGTATAATGCTTCTTATAAAGAACTATATTTCATTTTGAATTATATATTTTCAAGGAGTATTTATATGAAAATAATAAAAATTTTGAATTATATATTTCCATTGATAATAGGCGCCTTATGCTCATATATGGGATCATTGACACATATTGGAAAAAATAATATATTGCAGATTATTATGATTTTTACATTAAGTGTCATTTTTTCTATTTTATTATTTTATGATGCAAAAACAGAACTTGATAAGTTGCAGAAATCTTATCACAATAATTATTCGAATATTATAACCAAGTTCCTAATTCTCAAAAATATTGTTATACAATTGTTTGCAATAATTATTGGAGCAGTTTGTTCATCTTTAGGAAATTGGGATAAAAATCAATCTGGTTTTTCTATTAAATCTAATATCCTTATCATTTTGGGAATTATTTATATATTGTTTGTTATATACAGTATATATAATGATGAAAAAATAGATAGCAATATTAAGAAATATGTTTCTAATATTGAAATGTTGAATGAGATATATGAGAATGTTCAAACAAGCATAGTCTGTATTAATCATGCAATTATAAAAGAATGTTCAATAGTCATCCGAGATTCCCGTTTTGTAAACGAGTTTCACATTTTGAAAGCGACCTGCAAATTTTGTACCCGACTTTCCACTTTTGTAATGACTTTCCCGTTTTTTCCCTTGCTTTTATGATATAATCACCTTATGGCAGAGTATTTTTTTGCACAAAAACCGGACGTCAGTTTTGGCTTACAAATTTTGCAAGCCATAATTCACGTCTTCTGCTGTTCCTATTTCAGCCGGTGGTCTGTGCTTTATTCTGTCTTCTGGTTACTTTTTGAGAAGTCTTGCGGTGAGGTTGATGTCTTTGGCTGCAACCTCGTGGCATCTAAGCCTCTCCGCCAGGTCTTCTCCATAATAAAAGCTGAACGCTTCATACGGACTTTTTCCGTTCAGTTTCTTTCTCCGGTAGGAATTGATATGGTTCATCATCAGCTCTACGTCTGCCTGCGTCAGTTCATCAAAGCTTCTTCCTTTCGGCAGGATCCTGCGTATAAATTCATGTCCCACCTCGATCTCTGCTTTCTGGTACGGCGCACTTGGATTGCAGTAATAGATCCTCGTCCTTTGAAATCCTTTTCCATCCGGTCCGTTCTCTATACACTTGGGATTGGAAAACTCACTTCCGTTATCCGTCAGGATGACCGGAAACAGCTTCCTAAAATCCTGCCCTCCCAGCCGGTGGTACAGTTCATCATAAATATCTATCACTGACTTTGAGGTGTTCGCTTCCCGCAGGAACCCCAGCATCAGTGACACATTTACAAAATATATCGTCAGCAGGACTTTCCCTCCCTTGCTGCCGATCACGGAATCCATCTGCACCACTGCTGTGTCCGGATGCTGTTCCATATATACTTCGTAATCATGATAATTCCTTCCCACACGGCATCCACGGTCTACTTTCAGCTCCGGTTTTTTATATCTCGGACGGTACTTTACCTTTCTTGGCAGGTCTATGTTCCTGATATCAAACAGGCATCCATCCACGTAGTTGTAGAGGGTCTTTTCACTGCACATCAGTTCATCCTTATGTGTCAGGTAGATCTGATGGATAGACTGCCCCTGTTTTACCAACGGCACCAGGATTTCATTGAGTCTGGCGATTTCCCCTTCCGTAGCAAGGATCCCGCTTCGGGATTCCGATATCTTATCCGTTGCCCGCCTCTGGGCTCCCAGAGCATCGTAAACAGTTTTTGTCAGCGTACACTTCTTTACTTCACTGCATCCGTTGCATACATATGGCGGTTTAAAGCGATGGGTACATATTTCTTCTTCATAATGCTCGCAGTAACGGTTGCATATGAGTTCACACTGTTTACAGACAGCTACCAGTGGATGCCTGCAGTCATTTGTCCCACATACTTTTTTCCTCTTACATGCTTTTCTGTACTTGCAGGTATTATGCGGGTAACTTCCATAACCGGTGTCCTGTTCGATGGAATAGTTCCTGATCTCCTTTGTGATGGTAGTCCTGTCCCTTCCCAGTTTCTCTCCAAGCTCTGTGAAAGTCATATGCTCCTTTAGTCCGCTTTCTATCTCCAGCCGGTCCTCATAATTTAAGAACTTTGCCATACTGTCTCCTTTCCCCGCCAGCTGCTGAAGTTCTGTTAAAAAACAGGAAGAACATTTCTGCTCTTCCTGCATTTGTATCGTCACTTTCACTGCTGTAATTTATTCTGTTTGTAATCAACTTTCCCCCTCACACGGGAATTTCAAAAAACTATTGAGGGAAGCAGATAAAAGCCGAATAAAAAATCAGCCCCGAACTGTCATAGTTCAAAGACTGATTTTATTTAATGTTATTCATGCAAATGTGTATGTAGGGAATATTTAATTCTACTCTTCTAAAATATAAGTTATCGTCATTTTAGGTCGTGAATATTTTGTACCCCCGATAAATGCAGAACCAAGACTCGGAGATGCAATATTGGTTCCTGTCATATACACAGACCATGTTCCGGCAGCTTTTTCCGCAATAAATAAATTGGTAGTAGTCACATTACCTCTGCCCCAACCAACAGTATGAGTTTCTCCACTTGGGCTGGTAATGGTAAGGCTCTGCGCCAATATTGCTCCTTTTCCACCAATCACAGATGCATTGGAACAATCAATCTTAACTTCTTTTACAATCGCATTATCTGGCAGACCGTTATAATTAAAAGTGACCGTATTGGAATCCCCTGTAACTCCCGGCATCAATGCAATCGACATATCTTTATTTGCTGATTGCATTGCATCTTTTGTACCTGCTGCAAACACTGTTACCTGTGAAGCAAACAACATTGTGAATACCAAAGCAACCGCTATTATTCTCTTTACTTTCTTCATTGACTTTACCATAATCGTATTCCTCCTGTCTGTCAAATTCCCCTTATATACATTTGTTGAATTACATGTTTTATGCTTTCATATCGAAATTACTTTGCACCACAACACTTTCATTTGTGATTTCTACATTTGTTCCAGTGTTCAGCGCTTTTCTTGCATCATGATATGCCTCATAATATACTGATTTTAACGTTGAATGCACATCTGTCTCTGCTTTTGTCTCTTTCTCATGCCACCCTACTCCTTGTGTGTATGTAAGAACTTCTTCCCCTCCTTCATTATATATATGAATCGCAGAACCAGTTCCCTCTCCCTGATATTCAGCCTCATATGGTATCCCAAATAAAATACACATCCATCTTTTGTCTGCCTCCTGTATCTCTTTCATATCCCCCATATTTTCAGAACTCATTGATTGGTTGAACTTACCTATCAGTGCCGCCCGATTTGGTGCCACTTTAGTAACCTCTGCTTTCCGCAAGTTCATAAACTCATTTCCCATATATACATTGTTTTTCGCGTCCTTCTTAGCCAGTTCAACAATTTTCTCTTTCAACGAATCCGTTAATTGCCACTTGCTCTTTTCAGAAATTTTTTTAACACTACTGCCAGAACTGCCCGACACTTTTACCGTATTGATAGTATTTAATATATCCATCTCTATTACCTCGTATTATGTTTAAATTCATATCCTACACTCTGAGTTTGCATTACTGTATTATGTATAACAGCCATTTAATTTCTTCTTTCGTTATTCGATATAAATATGTTAAAATATGTCCATATCTACAAATATAAGTAAAATATTTAATATTTCAATTACCCTTGCAGAAAGTGAATTATTTTTTGGAGAAAGCAGCAAAATTTTCTTAACAGCTACATATGTTCTGTAACCAATTCTAATATTATCTTAGAAATATCATTATACGAATTAAACTTCCCATCTGCTATGTACTCATCAGGAATCCTTATACCAAATTCTTTCTCAATTCTTGTAAAAAAAACAAGCATTTGGTATGGCATCACATCAAATCTTTTAGACAACAGAGGATAGTCTTTCTCCTCTTCTGTCATATTGTCTATATTCACATTAAGCGTTGCCTTGATCATTTCTTTAATCTTTTTTTCCATTTTACCTCCAATTACAATGATTGAAACTCATCATACTCGCCTAATTTTTCAATCATGTTCTGGTATAGTTGTGACACAGTGCTGCAAGTATAAACGGGAATTTCGGTGTAATTTACATCCTTTACCCTTTTGTCTACTGTTAATTGTCCTAAATGTATATATTCTATTGGTGCCAATTTATCCAATGAATACGCATCTTGTTCCATATCACCTACATAAAAACTATCTACTTCTACATTAAACTTATACTTCATTACGTTACGTAATTCATCTAAGTAATTTTTACCTAAAGTATTGCCATAGAGTGACATAATAAAATAATCAGGATTTATTGCATTTAAAACCTCAAAGGAAGTTATTCCAAAATATCCTACCTGTTTTTTGCTATCTGGCATTATCCCCCCTGGAATACCTATTAAAATTACATCCGGCTTTTCCGACTGTTCTATCCATTTTAGATAATGATTATACATTAGAATTTTTTTCTTTTCTGATACTCCCTCATCATACATAAACGTCGGAAATTTCTGCCCATTATACAACAATGCCTCATTTCTACTGGATACCCATACAACCTTATACTTGTCTTTTTGTAGTGAAATAACTAAATCCATTTGCAATTCCATTTTATTAGTCTTTTCTCCCATACCAGCAACTGTTATTATAGGCGTACTAATATCATACAAAATTTCTTCTCCATCAAAAACAACATTTTCTATATCCTTAGAAAAAAATTGAACTTCAACTTTATTCTTTTCACATATAGTATCTATTTTGGTAATTATCTCATCAGATAGACTTTTAAAGATCCAAATTGTTTTATTCATCTGAGCCATTCTGTCTATAATTTGAACTATGTAATTTTCATCTATATTATGCTCTGGTTCAGCCAGTAGAAAAATATCAAATTCCTCTTCATTCAATTTCTCCGATATATCTTCTACGTGTATATTTCTTGAAGTCGTATCCGAAACATCAAATATATTTCTTCCCACATACCCCCACCCACGAATGCTAAATACCTTGCTTATTTCAAAGCCAACCATACTTTCTGAATTTTTTAACAAAGGATAAAAATTCTCATCATATGGAAATACTGCAATTCTATTCAAAACTACACCCCATTTCTCTCAATGTACAATATTCAATCATTCTTAACTCACAACCCTTTTTAATATCATTACATCGTGCCAGCCGTTTTTCTGGACATAATTTATCTCCATCATCTATACCAGATGCACACGAATTACAATATTCTATCGCCCAACAATTCTTACATTGTTCTGCTGTTAATGCCCCTACGTTTAATAAACTTTTAATTTTTTCTATATCAAATCCATCCTGTAAATTACCTATAACATAAGCGTTACAGGTTTCGCTTACTCTTTCACAAGGATAAAAAACTCCTTCAACTGTCACAAATAATCTTACTGCTCCAGCTATACATGGTCCTGATGGATGGCATGTCTTTCCTCTGCTATATGGTGCTTTTATTTTCTCATGTATTTCTTGTTTCAATGATCCCACTTGATTATCCACTATTTTAGATGTAAACTTTTTATCCAGTCTTCCAATATATTTTAAATAACATTTAAACAATTCATACCGATAATTTATGTCAAACATCTCACTATATTGAATTTCATGTTTATTGCCATTTTCATTTAGCGTTGTTGCGCCAACAACAGTATTTTTCATAAAATCATATGTAAAAAAATTACTACTGCATTTAAAATCATTTGTTGAATCTAAAACGGCATTAAAACTTATATTAGAAATATAATCCGGATATCGACCTATCATTTTCTCCAAATTTTTTATAATACACTGAAAAGTACCCGTCTTACTATCCGCAAATACTCTGCTTTGGTTATGTACTTCTTCCGGACCATCCAAACTAATTGTAAGATTAAAATTGTGCTCATACAAAAAATCTGCTATTTCATCCGTTAATAAAGTAGCATTTGAAGTCATATTAAACCTCAATTCTTTTCCCTCATATAGCTTTTCACTATATACAACAATTTTCTTAATAAGTTCCATCTCCAGCAATGGTTCTCCACCGTAAAAGCTAATTACACCTGCATCTTTATTGGTATTATGGGCAAAGTAAAAATCCACTGCCTGCTTTGCGATTTCAAAACTCATTCTTTTTTTCGTATGAGTTCGATTAACATATGAACCGGAATAAACACAATACTTACACCTTAAATTACAATTCTGTGTAACTTGTAAAATAAGTTGTCTTAAATTACCGTTCATATATTCGCCAACTGTATTTAATGCTGAATGTTCTACTATAATATTCTCATTATTAGCTTTCAAATACCCACGCTTTTTTAATCTCGCAATATCCATATCCTGATTCAGAATATCGTTTCCTGCAATTAAATCCTCTATTTTATGAGATACAGCCTCATTAATACGCACTATCGAATTACTATTTACGTCAAAAAAATAAAAATTATCTAATGTCCTGAACAATTTTATAAACGGAATTTTATCATTCATCTCAATCCAACTTTCTTTATAATATTAGGTGGACAATACATAGTACTGCCCACCCTCATATGCTGCGTTGACCTAGCCATTAGTATGCCCATGTGCCTGAGATTGCCTTTGACAACAATTTGGAATAATTCTGCAATCTTAAAGTATTGCTTGCCGTATCGCCTGTACTGCAATCGCATCCCAAAATGCTGCACATTGAATCACAACTGCAACTAGCAAAAGCCACCAGTGTGCCATCCTGTACACAGTTTTTCTTTCCTAATGTTCTTTTCATGCCCATTCCCTCCTTTCCAAATGTATTTATATAATTTACCTAAACACGGTAATTACATATCTTCCAATTACTTTTTGACTGTTTTTTCTTCGTATAATTTTGCAACATCTTCTTTGTGTTGAAATATCTCTTTCAGACGTAAGCTTTCCATATACTCATCGTCAGCCTTTTCCTGATATTGGCGTTTTTTCAATCTCTCTTTCTCCCAAAGTTCATTTAATTCATCTTTTTTACACTTTTTTGAATAAAAACTGTCTTTATCTTTGGAATGCGCCTCAAACGCTCTCCCTGCCTCTTTTGTATGACTCTGCATATAGGAATAACCTTTATATCCATTTTCATCAATGTTTATTAAAGTTCCACCACACATCATATTTGAGCCACGGGCATCCTCTCTGATGATGTTCATCATTTTGTTTTTAAACTCTTTGTCCACCATCATTTTTTCAAATGCACTATCCGTTATTTGTACCGAAATATTCGATCCCCACGACATAGAATCTATTTCTTTCCAAATCTCTTTTTTAAAATTTTCTAATTTTTCTGACTCTGATAGCCCCTGTGTTTGATTAGCACCTGTTGCACCTAATGTAATTCTTTTTGTAAAATTCTTTGTTTGAACAGATAAATTATATCCTAATATAGAATCAACACCCATGCAATTACCTCCCTTTTTCAGATTTATTTATCTATTTCAGATAACTATTGAACTCTCGCTTTTGTGTATATTATCGTGTAAATTATTGCATATATCAAGATGTGTTGCAGAAAGTGACCACTTATTGCAGAAAACGGCACAAAAAAACTTTTCAGACAATCCCTACTATTCTGAAAAGTTTTCTCATACTTAACCCACTTTTTCCATCATAATATTTAATTCTTCATTTTTGCCCACTAACTCGTCATATGTCCCGTTGTCAATAACCACGCCCTCCTTCAGCACGACAATCTGATCCACTTTATTCAATATCTCTTTCTTATGTGTTATCACTATTACCGTTTTTTCTTTTAGTTTTGTATCCAACAGCCCGTTAATCTGCTGCTCCGAATAAGCATCCGTATTTGAAGTGGCTTCATCAAATATAACAATTGGCTTATCATGTATCAAAGCTCTCGCAAGAGCTATTTTCTGTTTCTGTCCACCAGAAAGCATTGCCCCGTTCTGCCCTACCACATAATCAAGTGAAACCTCTTTTATGAAATCTTCCAGTCCGCTGTCCTTGCAGGCTTCTTCCACTATAACATCGTCCACCCGCTTATACAGGCAGATATTATTTCTTATTGTATCATTAAAAAGATAAATCTGCTGGCTCACTACAGACACCATGTTACGGTACTCTGGCAGCGGCAATTCTGAAATATCCTCTGTCCCAAGCATTATCTTACCACTTGTTGGCTCATACATTCTGGTAAGAAGATTGATAATCGTTGTCTTTCCCGAACCATTGCGCCCGATTATAGCTGTCTTACTGCCTTTTGCAAACAAAATATCCACATCTTTTAAAACATATTTTTCTTTTTCATATGCAAAAGAAACCTGTTGCAATTTCAGGTCATCCGGACACAAAGCAGCAGTTTCCCCATTATCTGTTTCTTCCTCCAAGTCCATAAACGCATAATACCTTTTTGTTGACGGGATAATCCCTGATAAGAGATAACCTATGTTAAGGATTGCAGAAATCGGTCCCGTAACATATGAACTGTATGTAATGAAAGCAAACACGCTACCGACTGAAAGCTGTAGGTCAAACACCAAGTTTGCCCCCAATATATATAACAGTGTGGAAAGGAACTGCACCATAAGGCTATCTGTAATCGTATTCCACTGTCCCAGCATATTCATCTGCTTCTGCTTCTCAATAATATCCTTCTGGTTCTGATCAAACTCTTCATGTTTCCTGTCTAAAATATTAAACAGCTTAACTTCCCGTACCCCTCCGACGGTATCCCCAAACCATTTCGCATATTTTTGGTTTTTCTTTATGAACTCGTCCATAATCTGCTTTTGTTTTTTAGCGAAGTATTTCATCACAACACACTTGATCGGTATGAACAGAAGAACCAGTATCGTCATTCTGAAATCTATGATAAATAACCCGATAATGCCGCCTGTCATGCTAAACGCCTGTGTTATTACAAAGAAAACACTGCTGTCGGCAACAGATGTCATCTGGTTAATATCCATGTTAATATTGTTTAACGTCTCCGCATAATTGGTATTGTTAAAATAGTTCACCCGCAGCTTCATAAGATGTGAAAAAGACTGTTCTGAAAGGAAATACTGTATCTTTGCCGAAATGTCAACACGTTTTTTTTCTTTGATTAAATCTATAAGGGAATTTATAGTGTAAATTACCATAGACACCAAAACCAGCTCTATCAGCAATTTCTTGTTTCCACCAATAAAACCATCATCCATGATCCGCCTGCTGATCAGTGGCACACAAAGATTTAATCCGGTAGAAACAAGCAGACAGCCAACAATCACAACTATTGTTTTTTTATATTTGCCTAATAGCAGAAGTAATCTTCTTACAGCCTCTTTGTTACTCATCTTCTTCCTCCGTCAGTTTCGATTCTATAACATGATATATCTCCCCAACATCTTTCCTGTCAATCAGTCCCGGTATTTTTTTCTCAATCTTTTCTCCCTCAAAAGAGAACCATACAGTATTATTATCTCTCTCATTGTAAATATTGATTTGCACATCACAATCAGGATAAACATGTAAAAATTTATCCTTCTCTTCCAATGGAACACACCATATGACCAAATCCCCTTGTTTATAAAAAACCTGGCTTTCTACAAAATTTTTCCAAGCATTAATATCCGATACAGGCTCCGGCATATATTCCAGTGCATATAATACACACTCCGGTTCCATTCCTATCGTATACGCATTATAACCGCCACTTGCAAACGCCCTCTTTAATTCTGTTAGTACATAGAACTTATCTATTGTATCTTCGATTGCCAGTATCACCACTGGAACCTCAAGACCATTTCCTTGATAATGATTATACAAAATCTGTCGCTGTCTGGTTTCTTTGCTCCAAAAAAAGCCCTGCACATCTATATTATGAATATCCTCTTTCCCAAGATAAATTGCACTCTTATTTTTTATCTCCAGCTTTTCCAAATCAGCCATAGAAAAAGCTATTATAGTATCTACTTTCTCCCGTATTTCGTTCAAATCTCCCGAAATCGTTTCAAAGTAATAACTTGCCCTGCTCGTTTTCTTTCCGCCTATTACATAAGCCTTATAAACCCAATCCGGTTCATATACTCCTTCAACCATTTCAATATGGCTTTGCTCTTTTGCATATTCCTTTAATTTTTTTATGCTAAGTGTTTTATCTATATTTAACCTATTTGCAATTAAAGCACATGCATATGGAGCTGCATAACTATTACTCAATGATGTTCTAATCTCTTCATCAAACATTTTAATTATATGTTCAGATGGCACAACAGTATCAATCCCCATTTGCATATAATCTTCGGAATAACTTAAAGGACTTCCTGTTGTTGCCACACCGATTACATTCGTAAAACTAGCTGGATATGATACGAAACCTGAATTTGCCGTTGCCGCCACAATAATCATACCATTATATACATACTTATTAATCAATTTTTTTAGCTTTTCACACTCATTAAAATTCGTAGTTCCAAAACTCAAATTAACAATCTTTATGTTATTCTGATAACACCATTCAAGGGCAGGTTCTATCTTTTCGACCCCACCCTTTCCATTTTTATCTAAAATTCGCACACTATTTAATATGCAATCAGAATTATATTTTTCAAAAATCAATGCACAAAATGTTCCATGCTGAAAATCTGTAATCTGAATTTCCTCTTTATCTTCTATACACCTATTATTATCATATATAACCATTTGTGATTGTATTTTTTCTTTACACATTAAATTACTATTTATTCCATTATCAATAATTGCTACTCTATCTTCTCTCAAATATCTCATTCCAATCTGCACATTATTTGACATTCTTCACAAAACGCTTCTAATATCTTTCAGATAAAAATTACCCAATGATTATTTTATATTAAATTTTATAAAATACAATTAGTCTTGCAGAAAATAGCTACTTATTGCAGAAAATGACCAAAAACCATATTCGTCCCACCCCCACACAGTTCAATAGTCATCCGAGATTCCCGTTTTGTAAACGAGTTTCACATTTTGAAAGCGACCTGCAAATTTTGTACCCGACTTTCCACTTTTGTAATGACTTTCCCGTTTTTTCCCTTGCTTTTATGATATAATCACCTTATGGCAGAGTATTTTTTTGCACAAAAACCGGACGTCAGTTTTGGCTTACAAATTTTGCAAGCCATAATTCACGTCTTCTGCTGTTCCTATTTCAGCCGGCGGTCTGTGCTTTATTCTGTCTTCTGGTTACTTTTTGAGAAGTCTTGCGGTGAGGTTGATGTCTTTGGCTGCAACCTCGTGGCATCTAAGCCTCTCCGCCAGGTCTTCTCCATAATAAAAGCTGAACGCTTCATACGGACTTTTTCCGTTCAGTTTCTTTCTCCGGTAGGAATTGATATGGTTCATCATCAGCTCTACGTCTGCCTGCGTCAGTTCATCAAAGCTTCTTCCTTTCGGCAGGATCCTGCGTATAAATTCATGTCCCACCTCGATCTCTGCTTTCTGGTACGGCGCACTTGGATTGCAGTAATAGATCCTCGTCCTTTGAAATCCTTTTCCATCCGGTCCGTTCTCTATACACTTGGGATTGGAAAACTCACTTCCGTTATCCGTCAGGATGACCGGAAACAGCTTCCTAAAATCCTGCCCTCCCAGCCGGTGGTACAGTTCATCATAAATATCTATCACTGACTTTGAGGTGTTCGCTTCCCGCAGGAACCCCAGCATCAGTGACACATTTACAAAATATATCGTCAGCAGGACTTTCCCTCCCTTGCTGCCGATCACGGAATCCATCTGCACCACTGCTGTGTCCGGATGCTGTTCCATATATACTTCGTAATCATGATAATTCCTTCCCACACGGCATCCACGGTCTACTTTCAGCTCCGGTTTTTTATATCTCGGACGGTACTTTACCTTTCTTGGCAGGTCTATGTTCCTGATATCAAACAGGCATCCATCCACGTAGTTGTAGAGGGTCTTTTCACTGCACATCAGTTCATCCTTATGTGTCAGGTAGATCTGATGGATAGACTGCCCCTGTTTTACCAACGGCACCAGGATTTCATTGAGTCTGGCGATTTCCCCTTCCGTAGCAAGGATCCCGCTTCGGGATTCCGATATCTTATCCGTTGCCCGCCTCTGGGCTCCCAGAGCATCGTAAACAGTTTTTGTCAGCGTACACTTCTTTACTTCACTGCATCCGTTGCATACATATGGCGGTTTAAAGCGATGGGTACATATTTCTTCTTCATAATGCTCGCAGTAACGGTTGCATATGAGTTCACACTGTTTACAGACAGCTACCAGTGGATGCCTGCAGTCATTTGTCCCACATACTTTTTTCCTCTTACATGCTTTTCTGTACTTGCAGGTATTATGCGGGTAACTTCCATAACCGGTGTCCTGTTCGATGGAATAGTTCCTGATCTCCTTTGTGATGGTAGTCCTGTCCCTTCCCAGTTTCTCTCCAAGCTCTGTGAAAGTCATATGCTCCTTTAGTCCGCTTTCTATCTCCAGCCGGTCCTCATAATTTAAGAACTTTGCCATACTGTCTCCTTTCCCCGCCAGCTGCTGAAGTTCTGTTAAAAAACAGGAAGAACATTTCTGCTCTTCCTGCATTTGTATCGTCACTTTCACTGCTGTAATTTATTCTGTTTGTAATCAACTTTCCCCCTCACACGGGAATTTCAAAAAACTATTGAGGGCAACATTTTTCTATATAGATACAATAATACAAGGACTAATTTTAGTCCACATTCTTCCTTTTATCCAAAATCAATGATATAATGCTAATAGTTTTATTTATACAGATAAAGGAGTCAAAACAATGGATACCCAAATTGAGCAGCTTAATCTTTCTTCTATTACCAAATTTGCATTAGCATATGCCGGAATTACTACTGTTTCCGAACTTAAGGAATATAATTATATCTCTTTAGCAAATGTTCTTCCTCGTAATTGTTCTCTCAATCCCATTATGAAAGAGCTAAACACATACGGTTACATATTTCCTCCTGAAAATGAAATTCCTATTAGCAGCATTCCTATGTCTAAACGCCTTTATAATATTCTTGATCGTAATAACATACTATATATCTCCCAGCTAACACATTATGCACGGGAGGAAATCATGCAGTTCCGCAATCTCGGAAGTACTACATTAATTGAACTTGACGCTCTGTGCCAAAAATATCACGTAAAAATAAATTCTCTTTCCATTGTAAAGGAAAGTCTCCAACAATTTAATTTTCCTTCTAAATTATATATTTATCTCTTTAGGAACAATATCCACCACATCAATGACTTTAACGACAAAACCGTATATGACCTCTATTGTATATGTAATAAGGACTACCTCCTTACCATGAAAACATACCGTATATTAAGAAAGCATGGGAACACACCTAAAAGCTGGCATGACAAATTTCTATTTGAAATTACGTCTGAGCCAAAATCTATTACTCTTTTTAAAAAGAATAAACTTACTACCTTGTCTCAGTTTTCAAATTTAACTGAAGCGGATAAAAAAAGAATAACTCCTGCCTTGCTCAAAGATATTTTAAATTATCAGCACAAGAGCTAATTTGATTATCCTAATTTCTACATAAAAAGACAGTCAATTCCACATTATATGAAACTTGACTGTCTTTTTCATTCTCTATTTTAATAACTCATCATAAGTAGTCTCTAATACATTTTTTATTGCCCGGAGCTGCGTTGCCTGAATATGCTGGATTCCACGTTCTATCTTTACCAGAGCTTCTCTTGTAATCATTACATTCTCCAACTGCAACAATGCAACCATTTCCGTCTGCCTGATTCCTTTTTCTTTCCTTATACGCCGGATATTCTTACCAATAAATATCTCATCTTGCTTTATTTTCTGTTCCATCCATTTTCACCATGCCCATGAACCCATTTTGGTTCTTTTTGCATTATTTTATGCAATACGCATGGTGAAAAGGGACTTGTTTTAGTCCATGTCACGAAATAAGTGAAAACTTCCGCAATAAAAACTCTATTAATGTATAATACTCTTACTTATATAAGAATATATAAAATTCCCTTGAGCTGAACCACACTTTCTAGTCCACCTCAAGGGAATCCCTTATTATTCTTCAACTTTTTTACCAAACTTATAATTACTCGGATACTCTATATTATAAATATCCTCTCCGTATGGTATGTCCAATGTATGAGATTCACTTAAAACATATTCCTTATTACCAATCTTAAAAATATCTCCAGCTTCATATTCGTCAAGCAAAATACCACCCGAAGTCAAATTCTTATATCTTGCATCATATCGTTCCTTAGACTGAATTGGACTTGTTGTTTTAGTGGCAGAATAAAATTGTGTTGCTTCCCTATCTCCCATTTTTACTGTGAAAAAGCCATTTTTTATCCCTGCATTTTCCATATATCCTCTTATTTCTTCATCTGAATAAGACAACTGAACATATACAGGGTCTTTTGTCATCATATAATTCCAAAAGCTCGCATACCTTTCCAACACCGGATCATAAGGCTCGCCACGCATAATCTCGGAAACAATAGCGCCTATCCCCTTATTATCTGTGTATAAACAATGCTCCTGTCCGTCACGGGAGACATATTTAAAATACTTATTCTTCCCAAAGTCAATGATATTATCTTCCGCTTTAATTTCATTCAAAGAAGTTCCACTGATTTTAGGTATCTGCTCCGCTGTAAAAAATGTTCCTTCGCATTCGTATATATCGCCTTGTTTTCGTACCTTAGAAATATCATTATTCATAGCAGATAATATACTGTTTGAAATCATTTTATTTCTTTTTCCTGCTGAAGCTGTATAAATTCCTGTATCATACATTGTATTTCTAACAAATAAATCTTTTTTCCTACTTTGAGTAACACTTTGCTGATTGCACATAATATTTGCCAAACTCTGTCTACGACCTAGAATTTGAAGTGAATTACTAAAAGGAAAAAAATTAACATTCATAGCATCACTCTTTCTAAAATTATTGTATAATCACAACATCATCCTCAACATATGTTGATGTAACCGGATATGCATAATACAAAGAAATAGTAGGAGTGAAAGATATATCCTTACTATAGCCATACGTTATTGACCATCTGCCTTTTAATGGCATGTTTAAAGATACTAACCCCGATTTATCCCACGTATATGTAGATAAGTTAACTGTATTATTGCTACTAAGATTTCTAACTGAAATACTATCTACCGCAGTAGTTCTTATTCCACTCATTGAAAGCATATATACTACAGCATCTTCTGGCAGAGCATCCTCAAATCGTAAATCTATAGATGATGAACTATCGCTGCCATTTGCCATGTTTACAGTAGGCATTTCCACTTTACAACTTGCAACAGAATAGGTTGGACCACCTACTAGCAATATATAGTCTGAAGATGATGATGTAATTCCTTTAATTTTTACATAATAAAATCCATCTGTTGATGCCACAAACGGATATGCTGTTGAACCAAATCCTATCTTTGTATATATTTCATCTAAAACAAGACTGCCGTTTGGATCATAAACCTCAAATTCAAAAGGATCATCGTTACAAGTAACATACTGCGTTCCGGCTGACAAATATACCTTAAACCAATCCTCGTCAGTATTACTTGTACTTCCTGTAACTACATGCTGGCTAGGACGACTACCACTGACTGCCTGTGCAGCGGTTTCATGATTTGCCATAATCGTTTCAGCGGTTTCCATAGTATTATTAGGCTCTGTTTCTCTCACACTTTCTGCATGTACAGTCATGCTTGCAGTACCAATAATAAATACAGACATTAAACAGGTTGTCAACATTTTTGCTAATTTTTTTTTGATCATAAAACCATACCTCCTAAGATTTTTGTTTTTCTCAATAATTGAGTACCTAAACTACACTTCTAACATAAACCCGATTCAAACATTTTTACAACTACCTGTGCAGAAAGTGACCTTTTATTGCAGAAAATGACACTCAAAATATAAAAATCCCCTTGAATCAAACCTAAGTTCAATTCAAGAGGACTTTTCTCTATCGGCTTTTTCCGCTCTTTGCAGGCTCATTCTTTGTTGCATTATCCTTAATCATTGTTTTCTCTGCTTGCTGAAAATACAAATGTCAAAAAAATATTGCTTGAATATAAAAACATATATTCATCAGAAATCAATCTAATCATTTTTTTGTAAACCCGTCAGGCACTCCTTTGTCAGATCAAACAGTACGGAGAATGATTAACAAATACACTTCTCTTGCTGCTATTGAACAGCATATTACACCTCATATGTTCCGTCGTACATTTGCAAGCTCACTGTTAGATGCAGATGTTGACATTCGATATATTCAGGAAATGCTTGGTCATAGTTCTATCAATACAACTCAGATTTACACTCATGTCACTATGGCAAAGCAAAAAAACATATTAACAACAAAACATTCACGAAATAAGTTTAATTTTTAACCTCTGGTCTACCTTAGCTGACTGATAATACCTGATTATCAGTCAGTTGTCTTTAAATCAAATTCTAATATCAAAAAATAACAATTGATGGAAATAAGTATCAGGTTAATCGTGGAATACGCAGAGCCTTCACGCTCCAATAGCTCCCTGTACTGTATAACCAGCTCCTTTGTTATCTCATTTCCATCCACATATTTCAAAAATTTTTTGACATATCTGGTATAGCTTTCAATCGTTGATTTCGATTTTTCTTTATCTGTCAGGTATCCCACAAATGCTGCTAGGTGCTCATTCATTTTTATCTACTCCCCTCGCACAATTATATTATTACGCAATTACGTGTGTCATTTATTATAAAATGCCACATGTATATAACCAATCTGCCGTAGCGATGACAATAGTGTAGAATCAATAAAATAGGGACGCAGGATATTCTCCCACGCCCCAATTACTATCTGGCTTTATCTTCTCTTACCTTCGATACTTTCTCTGCTGTCCCCACTTTCACATCGGCACCACCTCTAGCCTCAAATGCATCGGCATTATACTGATACTCATGTGCTTCAGCCACCATTGGAGTATACACAATCTCAGCATTGACTCTCTCCGGCTCTGCTTCTGCCCTGTCAGGTACATTCTGCTTCTCACTCTTCGTATTCTCCACACGCTTTTCCTTATCTATCTGCACATTCATCGCCAGATTATCCAGCTTATCAATCGAAGCGTCCAGATGCAGCTCCATTGATACAAGCAGTTTTCTCACTGCTTTCATAGGGGTAAGTACCGCCTTTGTGAGAGGGTGTTTCTGTTCCTTCTGCGAATAATCCACCTCCGGCTTATCTGCAAAAGTACGGAATGCATTAGCTGCTGTCTGACCAGCTTCACGAAATCCTTTTGCAAGAAGTGCTGTCTTTGCTATATCCGTATCCGTGGTCTTTATTGCACCTCTTACATTCTCTCGGATATCAAGAAGCCTTTTCTTAATTCCTAAGAACTCCGACACTCTGTATAATGCAGCTCTTCCCTTTACCTTTGCCTCATCAACTATGCTCTTTGCTGTAGATTTGACCTGTGCTTTCACTTCCAATACCTGCGACTTTATCTGCTCACATCTGGCATTAAGTCGCTCCTTTGCTTCCGACAATGCCTTTTTAGCATTATTGACAAGTGTATCCTCCTGCATTTCTTTGATCTGGTTCTGCATATTGGTGAGTTCTTCCGTCATGGAATCAATCTTTTTCTCCAGTCCATCCACATAGCTGCATATCTCAAATACATCATTTGCCTGCTCTTTCATGGCATTCTTCTTTAATAATTCGAGAAGTTCTCTTATGACCTCCTCGTTGGTAAGTGTTTTTCCTGCTTCTATATCCATTCTGTTTCCTCCATTCTGTAAATGGGGCAGCCTTGGCCGCCCCTGTAACATGATTACTAATTATCGAAAGGGCGTTGCCTCTTTGTCCTTCTCTTTATCGGGATTGCCATGATGTTTCTCGGCACTCTCCCTCGCCTTTTCGTTGCTCTTATCCTTTGCTTTCTCATATTCAGAGATAATCTCATTATAGAGTTTTTCCCTGAAATCCTTTGTGACCGGATAGCAGACATCCTGGTAGATAGGCTTGCCCTGCTCGTCCACCTGCTTTGTCTTATAAGAAGGCATTGATACAAAGATTTTCTCTTTGCCCTGCACGATATTGATGTTATTTACGATGAAACTGTTTTCAAAGTAAATACGGGCAAGTCCTTTGATGTTACTGCCTTCCCTCTCATAAGGTGTCACAGTTACGGAAAACTCAGGCATTTCACGTGTTCTGTCCTGCTTCTGTGTCTCCTCTTTCTCCGGTTCCCTGATTCTTGCATAGGCATCAAGGATATTGGTATAGAGTTCCTCACGAAACTCTGCTGTGATAGGATTGCACACATCCTTATAGATCACACCATTGCTTTCATCACGCTCATTGGAGCGGTATCTAGGCATTGAAACAAAAAGCTCTCCCTTGTCCTTATTCTCAAGGATTGCAATATTGGTGATCTTAAATGAATCACCAAATACTACTGTTGCAAATCCCTTGATGTTGCTGCCCTCTTTTGCCCTTACTTCGTTTACTTTAATTGAATACTTCATATGCTATTCCTCGCTTTCTTTTTGTTCTTTGTTTTGCTCCGGTATGATAAGCTCACACCAAAGCTGTTCTATCTGTTCACAAGACAATCTGCCATTAAGCCAGTTGCCAAGTGTAACGACCATTCCGTCCTGCTCGTAGTAGAGCCACTCCTGTGTTTCAATGTTCCCCTCATACACGATAGTCACATCAAAATCAGGCATAAATAATCCTTCCTCTGCATCCCATACACAGGCTATTCCCTGTCTGAGTGTCAGATTCAGACTTTCGACATACACAGACCAGCCGCTTACAACTATCTGAAAGTCATCATCAATCTCTGCAATATCATCCTCGATGTCAATTAACTCTTCCATTTCCGATACTGCCTCTTCTATCTCAGCTAACCGGTATCTCTTATTCATCCATAACCGCCTCCTTATAAATGCACCTGACCACAAAACGCATGGTTCCTTTCTGGGAACAGGTAAAAAGAGTTAATTCTTTTTCATCGCCCTGTGTCTTGATGCTGTTATCATACGGATTTACTACCTCTGTCTCTGTTACCTCATAGATATGCTCCTGTCCCTTTTTGTCGGTTATCATCACTTCATCACCTATGGATATCTGACTTAGTGGTGTAAAAAATGTGCCATATCTGCTGCCATTGTGACCGCACAATACACAGTTGCCACTCTCACCGATTCCTGCAGTCTCTTCTATATGACCAATCCCTGCATTAAGCACTTTACTTGTGGTTCCTTCCATTACCGGATACCTGATATCTAACCCCGGTATCTCAATGATGCCGATAACACCGCCTTCTTTAAGAATGGCTTCATCCTCTTCACTAATGGAGGTTTGCTCTTCCTCCACATCTGTTTCTTCATCGTAATCATCCTCCAATGTCTGCTCAAATTCACTTATGAGCTGTTCTGTCTGTTTTTCTCCGCTTGCCCGCCAGAAAAAAGGGACTGCCATAATGGCAATCCCTGCTGTAATCAGTAGTCCTGCGACCACTTTTCTTATGCTCATATTATTCACTCTCCTATCGTGTTCTGCCCTCTCTGTCGGCTGTATAAGCACCTTTATCCTCTGCTACAATTGCTGCAGATTCCATCCTGTCATCTGCTTCTCTTTCTTCCTCCGGTCCGCTCAGGTCTGCATCCACAGCCTTTGCGTTCTCAAGATCAAGCTGGGCATTCAGTTCACACTGCCTTGCCAGCTTTTCTTCCAGTTCCTTGCTGTACGCAAATGGCTTGTCATACTCAGTCTTTGATGCTTCAAGGTCATTCTGATACTGCTCAATCTTCTTTTCCAGAAAATCAATGTTCTCATGAAGTCCGTTGAACAGGTTTTCCAGCTTTACCATACTGCCGACCGGACTTGTGGAAAGCTCTGCCTTGTACTCAGTCTTTCCACGAAGCACCATATAATTGATACCAAGGAAGTTCTTTTCCACAAGCAGTTCAAATCCATGGAATTTACCGATTGCAGTTGTCTCTCCGGTCTTACATTTGCTGATTGCTTCAAGCATCATCGTTCCTCCATCCACACGCTCTGTGTAGGTTGCTTTGCCTATGGTAATGGCAAATTCCGGATTATCAATCAGTTCTTTATCCCTTGCCTTTACATCCTCTCTTACATTGGCAAGCTTTTCGGTTGCTGTCTTAATGAGCTTCGGGTACTTAATCATAAAGTTATCCTGCAAGCCATATCTCTGATTGTCATAAGATGCCTTCAATAGCTTTAATCTCTGGACATCATTGTCAATCTCCATCTTTTCCTTGATTAAAGGATTGCCTGTGGCAACCGCTTTAATCTCTGCATAGGAAAGTGTTGCCTCATCGATATCCTCACAGCTTCGGCTTACAGCCTTGCTTGTCATGACCTGACTGATGAATCGCTGCTTATTTTCAACAAGTGACCAGTTGTATGCATCAAAGGTTCCTTTGGTGACATATCTGTAGATTGCCACCTCTTCATTTTCATTGCCCTGCCTGATGCCTCGTCCTTCCCTCTGTTCAATGGAGCTTGGCTTCCATGGGCAGTCCACATGATGCATTGCTACAAGGTGTGTCTGCACATTGACACCTGTTCCACACTTGTCCGTTGAACCGATAAGAACTTTCTTTTTACCTGTCCTCATTTCCTTAAAAAGTGCATCCCTCTGTGCATCCGTTTTGGCATCATGGATAAATGCTATCTCATCTGCCGGAATACCATACTGGATAAGTGTTTCCTTCAGATAATCGTAGATGGTAAAGTCCTTATCCGGTCCCGGTGTGCCGATATCTGAAAAAATAAGCTGGCAGCCTATATGACCGTTGGCATTTCCTTTCTCATATTCTTTCCAGACATTTTCTGCTACCTTATTGAGTTTTCCATCCGGATTGTTCGGCGCATCCTTATCAATCAGCCTTGCATCTGTTCCGAGTAATCTTGCCTCATGGGTAATCTTTAGGAAGTTGTCTGCACTTGGATCAACTCCACCGCCTCTGATACGCTCTGCCCTCACAACAAAGTCTTCCATGACCTGCTTCACATACCAGTCAGGCTCCGACTCCACTATGATAGGCTTGCCGCCACGAAGAGCCGGCACATCAAGGTCAAGCATGTCTGCGGTCTGCACATCTGCTACCTCACGGAAGATATTCATAAGCTCCGGCAGATTCGTAAACTTATTGAATCTGCTTTTAAAACGGAAACCGCTTCCCTCTACAGTAAGCTCCAGTGCGGTTGTCACTTCACCAAAGTTCGCTGCCCAGGAATCAAAGTGATAAATCCCCATCTCTTCAAGTGCCGCTTTCTGCAAGTAAAGCTGCATGACATACATCTCACACATGGTATTGGATATTGGTGTACCTGTTGCAAATACAATGCCTCTGCCATCATTTATCTCAGACAAATACTGGCATTTAAGCTGCATATCTGTTGACTTCTTTGCTCCACTGCTGCTGATACCTGACACATTATTCATCTTTGAAAAAATCGCAAGGTTCTTAAAATTATGTGCTTCGTCTACCATGATAGAATCTACCCCCAGCTCCTCAAAGGTAATAAGGTCATCCTTTCTGCTTTCATCAGATAGTGATTTAAGCTGCTCCTCCAGCTTTTTCTTCTGGCTTTCCATCTGTTTTACAGTCCAACGCTCTCCATTACGCTCTTTCATTTCATCAATCGCATAGCTGATTTCATCTATCTGCTCATTGAGCATTCTTTCCTTTCTCTCTGCTGAGATCGGGATTTTCTCAAACTGCGAGTGTGACATGATAATGCAGTCATAGTCACCTGTCGCAATCCTTGATACGAACTGCTTTCTGCGGCTTTTTTCAAAATCACGCTCTGTGGCAACTAAGATATTTGCTGACGGATAAAGCCTTAAAAACTCTGATGCAGTCTGACCGATAAGCGGCTTTGGAACAACCATTATCGTCTTATTGGCAAGTCCGAGTCTCTTCTGCTCCATGCAGGCAGCCATCATCTCAAAGGACTTTCCTGCTCCGACGCAGTGTGCCAGCAGGGTATTTCCTCCGAGAAGGATTCTTGCTACCGCATTCTTCTGGTGTGGCTTTAGCTCAATCGCCGGATTCATTCCCGGAAACTGCAGATGGCTTCCGTCATACTCACGCAGACGGATGTTATTGAATGTCTCGTTGTAATATTCCACATACTTCTGTCTTCGCTCCGGCTCTGCAAACAGCCATTCCTTGAACTTCTCCTTGATCATGTTCTGCTTTTCCCTTGCAAGCATTGTCTCATTCTTATTGACTTCATAATGATATTTGCCATCTCCGTCATCAATCCTGTCCCTGACTGTTACAGTTTTAAGATTCAGCGTATCCTCAAAAATAGAATAAGCATCCATGCGGCTTGTACCATAGGTCTTAGTAGCTGCCACTGAATGCTTATCCATGCTCTTATTCTCGATGAACCATTCCATGCTCATCTTATTTAAGTGTACCTGAATGCCTGTATTGTAAAACTGGCTTCTGACTGCTCTTGCACGTCTTGGTGTATTGAGAAGTTCATAGATAAACTGCTCATAATCAAGCGGTTCAATCCATGTTGTGCCAATCTTTACATCAATATCTGAAGCTTCAATCCATTCCGGCTGCACCTTTTCAAGTGCCGCCACATTTCCTACAAATCTTTCTGCCTGCGGATTGTCTGTATCAGCCGCCATAGCTTTTGCTACACGAAGCTTGTCTCTCACATTTCCGGAAAGATACTCGTCTGCTGTCTCCCAGCCGATGTCCGGATTATTCTCGTTGTAGCGGTCGGGATTAAGGAAAATCAGTCCGTCCAGCTCTTCCACAAGAACTGCCCTTCTAAGCTGTGCCAAAGCATCATCACTAAATGTTATCTCATCAGCTGTCTGCCCGGACTTTTCAGCAAGCTCTTCCTTTGCATTTGTAATATCCGGCTCATAGATAGAGAGCATATAGGCAAGATTTACATATCCAAATTCATTGACGGATACATTTAATGCTTCCACAGCAGTCTCAACCCTGTCTATGACTGTCTTTGCCTTAATCGTCTGCTTATAAAACATATCCGCTTTTTTCACCTCCCCATCTTCGTTTACTTCCTCAAGACTGCAAAGAAGTGGATAATCGCTGTCATCCCTGAATGCTATTCTGTTTGCTTTTGAAGTAATGGCTCCATACTGCTTTACGAAGACATCATATTTTACATTAAGAAGTCTCTGCTTATCAGAAAGCTCCTCCTCGCTGCAGCCATCCATCTGGATATCAATCAGCTCTCTTGTTATCTGTCTGATTTCATCAAGGCTTCGGATTCGCTCCTCGGCAGTCTGTGATACTTCTTTTCTTACCATCTCGGAATTTTCCCTGTAATAGAGTTTTCCTTCAAAAAATGTGTAAGTGTAGTTTCTCACATCCGGATCAGCCGGGATAACTTCCTCTGTCTGCTCCGCCTCATCTGCCACTCTCTCAAAATCTGTCATCTGTGCTTTGATATTTCCGATTGCCTTATTGAGAGCCTCGTACATATTGAAGTTCTCATCATTATTCACACAGACTGTATATCTGCTGTCCTGTCCGTAAATCCTTGTGTCATATTCCATAGATCCAAGCATCATCTCCGGATGCTCTGCAAAATAAGAGTTGACTGCAATGCCATTCTCAGTTACACCAAGGTGGACCCAGTCAGGCTCAATATCAATCTTTCTCTCCCTCTTCTGCAAAAACAGGATATCTGCTGTCACTTCAGTTCCTGCATTATCTTTAAATGCTGTATTCGGAAGTCTTACTGCTCCCACAAGCTCTGCTCTTTCAGCCAGATACTTTCGGATAGTAGGATTTGCCTTATCAAGTGTTCCCTTTGTGGTAATTACAGCAACCATGCCTCCTGGTCTTACCTGGTCAAGTGCTTTTGCCAGAAAATAATCGTGGATACGGAAGTTATATTTGTTGTACTTTGGATCAAATACCTTGTAATCACCAAATGGCACATTTCCGACAACCACATCAAAGAAGTTATCCGGATATGTGGTATTCTCAAATCCTGTGATACTGATATTGGCATTCTGATAAAGCTGCTTTGCAATTCTTCCTGAAATGCTGTCAAGCTCCACCCCATACAGCTTGCTTCTCTGCATTGGTGCCGGCATACTTCCAAAGAAGTTACCGATACCCATAGATGGCTCTAATACATTGCCGCCTCTGAAACCAAACTGGACAAGTGCCGAGTTCATGCACATGGCAATCTCCGGTGAAGTGTAAAAGGCATTGTTTACTGTTGCCCTAGCTGCAGCATACTCTTCATCCGATAACATCTCTTTGAGTTCTTTGTACTCTTTGCTCCAGCTTTCATTATTCTCATCAAATGCCTGTGACAGTCCGCCCCATCCGACAAACTTCGACAGAACTTTCTGCTCCTCCGGTGTGGCAAGCCTGTTTTCTGATTCAATCTGCTTTAAAGTGCGGATTGCATCCATATTCCACTGGTATCTGGTCTTAGCACCGCCTTTTTCCATTTCCCAGAGGTTATAGTGGAAATTGTGCTTCGTCTGCCCGTCAACATTCTTCTCATTTTCAAGACTTCCTACTTGCTGTACTGGCTCCTGCTTTGGTGTAAAATCTACATTTTCCTGTAATTCTGTATCAGCCTGAATATCATCCACAGATACTGATACCACATGTCCATTCTCATCAATCTTGGTTTCCCAGCCATTCGCTATTGCTCTTTCCCTGGTTTCAAGACGATTGGCTTTTACACTATCCTCGATATCAAAGAATCTCTTATAGACCGGATTCATCTTATCCCTGTCAGCCTTCTGCTTTGTCTCCTGATAATACTTCTTCTGGTCTTCTCCGCAGTAAAATGGCTGTTTTACCATATAGGATAAAATCTCGTATAACTCACGCCAATCGAGAGCACCTTCTTTACGCACACCATTCCTGTTCTTATAGCTGATCTTCACATATCCGCTTCTGATTGAGTACTCCACAAGACCATACTTATTGTTGGCATATGCCTTTCTTTCTGCATTATCTGTCCCTAATGCAATATTCCTGATAAGGTCAAGTTTATTTGGCATAAATGCAAAATCAGACTGCACCACATCCATAAGGAATGCCCTAAACGGAGTGTAGCAGCTGCAATCTGTTACAAGAATCTCCGCCGCATCACGCAGGTCTTCATCAAGCTCCTCAATACGCTTGGCATAATCAATCGGTGTAATATACTTAAGCTCTGATGGATCTTTTTCAGATGTTTCAGCTTCTATCTCGGCACCATATTCTGCCTGTGTTACCATGCGGTCTTCATCGGCAGCTTCCTGTGGTGTCATGCCTTTTGCACTTACATAATCTCTGTTAGAAGCATAGCTCTCCGGCTCATCCGGTATTGCATAATCATCAATCTCTGATTCTGCCTCTTCCGGTTCCACTTCCCGATATTCGGCATCAATGACCTCATCATCCTCACGGAGTCCGTCCATCGCAAGCTCATCAATACGAGGTGTCTCAGGCTGGTATTCCCCTGTAAGAATAAGGACACCAAGCTCTTTTTCGATATCTTTCCATGAAACATATCCTTCAACCTCTCCATCCTCATCTCGCCACTGAAAACGCAGTCCATTCCCATGAAATGTGTCATATCCGTGCAGTCCCAGTCCGTCAACCGGCCAGCCTGCACCTCCCTGACCATATTCTGCTTTGATACGCTTTGCTCTGGTTCCTGCATCAATCTCTGTTTCAAAAATCTTGCATACCCTGCCCTTGCCACCGATAAAACCTGTACCTCTCATAAGCACCTGTTTGATATACTCACTTGGTACTGTTGCAGACTTTTTGGGATTCAGGTAATTGTATTCACCTGCTAATGCAGCTTTTCTGTCCTGCTCGAACTGACGCATAAACTGATTATTGTTTTCGTCCTCAGTATGAATGGTGCCAATGCTTGCCTGCCCGTTCTGGTCGAAAAAAAAGGAAGCCTGTGTATATTCGGCTTCCTTACTGACACCCAATGAATTGATTTCATCAAGTTCCCTATTCAGTTCTGTATCATCAGATTCTAGTGGAATCGCATCACTATCTGATTCAGTACCACTTCCTCTGCCTGCATCTTCGCCTGCTCTCTTATCTTCCACATCTCCATTGTCGATGACGGATTCTGTGGCTTGTGCTTCTCCAGATACTGCATCTCCAGTCTGTCGTAGAGCTGATTCGCTTCCGCCTCTACCGCTGACATCTTCTCGTACATCTTCCCGAATCTCATCAGCGTCTTGTATCTTGCCGGCTCGTTCTCCTTTAGATAGTTCATCGCCATCCTTCCGTATTTGCCCAGCTTCGTGAGATCCTCCGTCTCGTCCGGCATCTCTATCTGCGGATAAAGCAGTCCGTCCACTTCCTTGTAAGTCATTTCTTCTAACATATCCAATTCTCCTTTCGCTCTCGATTGCCTTTAAGTTACGACTAAATTCTCTAAGAACACTACAGGAGACATCGCATACAATGGAACCAAGACGGTAAATGATCTCTTCGTCTTTGATATTTACGATCTGACTAAAATCCTGTTCTTGCACAGATAAGTCAAATCCGCATCTCGTCCCTACAGCATACATGACACTTGCATATACAAGCTGCTCCATGTCCATTTCCTGCTGTAAGCCATTGCGTTTCTTACTTTCTTCCTTTATCACACTACCTGATAGCTGCATAAGCTCGGTCATTCGGTCTCCGAACTCTTCTTTTATTATAAGCCAAACATCTGTTCCTGTAAACTGTTTTAATATATTTTTTAGAGACTCCCTGTCGCTGTTATCGTACTGCTCAATCTGACCTTCTGACACAAGAAAATCCACATAATCCTTAAGATTTTCTCCCTCAAGGTCCCATGTCAGTTTGACATTCTTCCCTCCGGTATCACTGATATCAAAGATATACCTCATGTGTGGATTCAGTGCCCTTGACGGGAAGATGGCGCAACCTTTCGCACCACGCTTTACATATCTTCCCACCTTTTTCCAGGTATCATAATCTGCCATGAGTGTGCTTTTTTCAGGAGGTCTCTGAGCTGTTACCATAACGATATTGTCAAATTCATAGCGGTATAACTGACCTGCGACCTTTAACACATCCTTCCAGTTCTTTTCTGATCTGGTGATGTTACCAATCTCAGAATCGTATATCGCTTTGACCTTCATATCAACGCCCATACCTTTGTCCTCCTCTACTTAAACATCTCTGCAAACAATCCCTTAAATAGCTTTAACTCATCCTTATCCAGCTCGATTGCAAATTCATTGTCGATTGCCTGTTTTTCGCATTTATCCTTTTTCTTTGCAATCTTACGCACCACACGAAGAAGTACATAGCACTCCTTGGACTTTGCAATGCACTGTTTAAAGGTCAGCTCATCCTCATCGACTGACTTCTGTGTCTGATAGATAATCTCTTTTAACTTATCATTGATACCATCTACTTCCTCAAGGGAAATAATAACGGATGCCTTAGAAGCACCCGATCTGTCCCACTCCTTATGAAGTTCCTTTACTAAAAACTCCATGTTCTTAATTACTGTTGTTGAATCACTTTTCATCTTGCTCTTCCTCCGTTTTCTTTTAATGAAGAAGGGAGCTGACCTTCGCTGATAGGTGCAAAATCAACTCCCTTCATGTCCTCTGCTCCAAGGACTATCTGCTCTGCATAATACATATCCATTGCCTTATTGATGGCATCGTCAAGCGACTCTGCCTTTACTTTCTGTACTCGTGAAAGCACTTCTTTTATCTCAACATCAAATTCCTGTTCCATATGATATCGCCTCCTGTAAAAATCTCATCACCGGCTCTTTTCTTCCTTTACCTGTCTTTCCTTAAAGCCTCCATCGAACTTTCCATCTTCCAGCCTGTCGTAAAAACAGTCCTCTTCAATCGTTCCAAAATCCTCATACATCTGGTGAAGGAAGTCATTCTGCAGCTTCTTCGGTACATCATCATCCTTTGACATATCCTGATAAAAATAGAACTTCTGCTTTAGCTTTGCCCTGTAATCATAAATATCCTCTATCTTTTCCGGTGTGCCATACTCCCTCTTGTATGCCTTGAAATTCGTGGTTGAGAGTGTGGAACCAAGATAAATGCCATGCTCCCACGATACCCCGATTGTGGTATTGTCCTTTGTAGGCTTCTCATCCTTCGGATAACGCTTATACTCTGTCGCACCAAGGGCGATTGTAAGGGAACCTGACTTCATATCCATCACCACAAGATTCCTTGGTGATAATGCTTCAAGCACCATGTAATCATGGTCATTGAAGTTATGAAATGTCTGTCCCCTTTCAAATGATCTGTCCACACTTTCATAATGCAGGTTAAAATCATCCACCCAGCCCTTATCAGTCATTCCAATCTCCTTAAGCTTTGCAACACATTCAGAAGAACTGGCTTCTTTATCAAACCGAAATTCTTTGGAATCGTTATAAAGTCCCTGAAGAAAGTGCCCCAGCTGAATATCATCCAGACAGAATCTCGCAGATACAGTTACATTTGCTGCCCTGTAATACTCTGCGAAGTTATCTGCTTCACCAAGTGTTCTTCCAAGCTGCAACAAATTGTCTGCAAGCTCTGACATGTCATCAACTGCTATAAAACTCTTATAATCATCCAGAGTCATCAGCATATTTGTCTCTGTTCCCCTGTCGTTTTCTGTTACCAGTATCATATCTTTTAAATCCATTCTTACCTCCAGTCTCAGAGAGGGACTATGACCTCTCTGCAAATTTCCTGTTATGGTCTTCCTATCACAACAATCTTTCCTGTGCTTGCCACATCCCGGTAAACCACACCAAGACTTTCATTAAGTGCCTCTACCACTTTGCCATTTCCGACATATACTGCCACATGGCTGATGTTCTTATATCTTCCATTGCTTGTAAAACTGTAGAAGATAAGGTCTCCCGGCTGTAACTCATCAAAGGAGACTGTCTTTCCGGCTTCATCCAGTCCCTGTGCCTCCGCTGCCGCTGTGGTTGCACCGCCGTAACTAATATCCACACCTGCATCTTTCCATGAATAATAGGCTAAGGAGCTGCAGTCATAATAGTTACCGCTGTCTCTTAAATCCTGACTATAAGGAAAGCCAACTCTGTGAAGTGCATAGGAGCAGACTGTTTTCTGCCTGCTGTCTGTAATTTCGTTTAGGATGGCATTGATTTCATCCTCAGTCATGGAGCTTACTCCCGGACTTCCGCCTCCGCCGCCACTTCCGCTTCCGGCATATCCAAGCTGTCCCATAAACTCCGGACTCATGATCTGCTCAAGCATTTCCACATGATCAGAGTTAAACCCATAGACTGAAATCATATCCCTGTACGATTTCAGCGTTACATTCACATACAGAACAGACTTCGTGACAGTAGTTACATTGCCGTCTGCATCTGTTTCTTCCACATCCTTTGTTCCTGTGCTTGTGGTGTATGAACACATATCATTTACAACTGCCTGCAGCCAGCCTTTTGAAGTCTCATTCATGACTGTTGCAGTATCTCCGACACCATGCTTGACCATATAGACTGCCATGATGTCATAGTAATTGCTTGGGTTTTCTTCCATACCTTCATAATCCACATATACAAGCTCTCCAAGGTCATATCCGGTATGCTCATTCACTTTCGTGTTCACATCCCGGTTAAACTCCTGCACATAAGCACTCGTTACTGTCTGCACGGTATCTCCTGATTCAAGTGGTGGTAGGAATAAAGCAAATGGAGAATTGTAAAGGATTGCTATCACCGCTATAACCGGAACCGCAATCATGGCAACTACAAGAACAAGTAATAAAAGCACCAATCCGATAATCGGTGCAGCTGCCTTTACCCAGGTAATCGCTTTTCGCACAATCAGATCCTTTACCAGTTTTGCCACGCTGTCTGTCTGATTCTCCTGTGCTTTCATCTTATCCAGAAAGAATTTTATCTTCCTGCTCCGGTTGGTCATCTTTTCATCCTTGACCTCTATGGACACACCTGCAGCATATCCGGCTGCCATGCCGATTGCAGTACCAACTCCCGGTGCAACCGCTGTTCCTGCCGCTGTAGCAGCTGCCTTTGTAGCAGTTTTTGTTGCAACCTTGGCAGTAGTCTTTGCTGTTTCTTTTGCCGTCTCTTTAGCTACCGTCTTGGCAGTATCTTTGGCAGCTTTCTTTGCTGTCCTTTTTGCCAGCTTCTTTCCTGCCTCTACCTTCTTGATACGCTTTCTTGCCTCGGCTGCCGCCTTTTTCCTGAAAAGTGCTGCACCCTTGGAAGCAGTTCCGGTAACAGGTCGGCTTGATTCATATGCAAGATATGCTGCCTGCGATACCTCATGCCCGCCTTCCACCTGTTCTGTTACTGCCCCAGCTGCAAGTGCTCCTGTTCTTCCTGCAATGTGAAGATTGGTGTTCTTGGTCTTGATGGAAGTTCCTGACTCTCTGATGTTACGCTTAAACCTAGAAAGACCTTTATCCTTAGCCTCCGATTGATGAATGGTACTCTTTCTATAAGTACGCTTTCCACCAGCACTTTTCTGAAGCATTAATTTTGCAGATGCTTTTTTATCCATTTCATTGGCTTTAGCATCATGCACTTTCGGACCTCTCTCTACTGTATAGATGTTGCTGCCTTTAATCTTGGCACCCTTTGGCTCGTGGGCATGAATCTTGGCTTTCTCCTTGGTGTGAATGACCATTGGTTTGTCATCCACTTTCTTTATCTTCATTGTTCTCACCTTCTTTCTACATCCATTACCCAAAAATGAGTAAAAAAATAGCCATCTGGATGATTAGTCCAAATGGCTTATGTAAAAATCTATTTGATTCTATTGTAAAGAACTGTCTCTATTCTGGTTGATAAATCAATCTTTTTCTTATAAAGAAGTGTCCACGATGCTTGATTTTTTGAATAATCCATCTTTTCCTCTGGAAAAAATGAACGACAGAAATAATTATCTCCTTCATCATTAGATAAAAACAAAAATAGATTCCTGCTCTCCACGTTGTTTTCCATAAGATAATCAGCCTCAATCATTGAATACATATTTGCTTTCTTATTATACTTAAACACAGTATCATTACTATCAATCATTTGTTCAAGCAATGGCAGGAAATGAACTCTTTGCTCTATCTTATTATAAAAATCTGATGACTCTATTTTTTCAATTGTAATTGTTCCATCTGCTATCTCATCAAATACTCTCCCTCTGTCTCGGCTCAATTCAGGTCTGTCTACCAGATATTGTAATCCCATAAGATGAAAACAATCTTTTTTATCAAATGAAATTCTTAATGTAACTGAAACACCTTTTCTCCCTAGTACAAGCTCATATTCGGTTGATAATAGCGGAATAAATGCATTTATGCAATCTAAAACATTCCTCATTACAGTTCTCCACTACATCCTTAGATTAAGAAAGGCTCTGCATAAGCAGAGCCCTTCTAACATTTTCTTTCGAGGATTAACCTCTAGCCAGATTGTGGTAAATGTCAAACCCTTATAAAGCTCATAAGGCACTGCTCTCTGGCACAACACCTTACTTTGCCGCTTGGCAGACACTCAAGTTGCCTGTCTTTAATATTATATTACCTGTCATATGAAAATATGTCAATCCAAAATTCATGACTTCATAAAGAATTAACATTTTTCATTTGCATGCTTTTTCATCTCAATTATCTCGTGAATGTTGGTATTGTACAGCCTGTACAAATCTGTATCCTTACTAATCTGATTATCAAATGGAATCACCACAGAGCCACACTTGATAAGTCCCATTCCCGATGCAGTATTGGTTACGAATCGTAGCTGTGCCTCTGATACCCCGATAACTTCCGCCATCTTGGAACTGTCTGTATTCGCCTGTTTCAAGAGCGCCACAAACTCAGAGTTTGCAAGCATTGTGGTTGCTGTGTAATTCTGCAACAGATCGACTACATTTTGTGTGATACCGGTACAAAGACCTCCCTGTTTTCTCACTTTCTTCCAGAGCTGCTGCAGATATTTTGCAGAATACTCGGAATTAAGTAAGACATGGAACTCATCAATATAGAGCCATGTTGCCTTGCCTCTCTTACCATTCTCAACAATCCTGTTCTGAATGGACTCCATCATGACAAGCATTGTGATAGGACTAAGCTCTGTACCTAAGTCCCTGATGCCATATACTGTGAATCTGTTATCCACATCCACATTTGTCTGATGGTTGAAGATGTTAAGTGAACCATTTACAAAAAGCTCCAATGACAATGCAATGTCCTTTGCCTCGTCCTCCGGCTGTGCCATAAGGATATCGTAAAAGTCACTCATTACAGGGATATACTTCTCTTTGCTCCTTGCAATGTCGATATACAGCTTTCTCACACAGCGGTCAATGATTGACTTCTGTCTTGAATTTAAACTGTCTCCGATACACTGCTCACAAAGTCCAAGCATAAACTCGCCTTTTTCTCTTACCATTCCCTTTGAATCATTCGGGTCAAGGCTCCACACATCCATCTCCAGCGGATTCACATAGTTATCCGTGTAAGTAGACATATTTACTACAGTTCCGCCATAAGTCTCAGCAATATCAAAGTATTCGTTCATTGGATCTATGACGATTATCTCATCATCACCCGACAAGAATACGCTGCCCATCTCCATCTTGCAGAAGAAGGATTTACCGGAACCCGGCACACCAAATACAAAGCCATTTCCATTAATGAGCTTCTTTCTGTTGCCGATATTCACATTCTTGCTGATCTGGTTGATGCCATAATAGTTTCCTGTGCTGTCATTTAATTCCTGCACATTAAATGGCATAAGCACCGCAAGTGACTGGGTAAGAAGTGTACGCATTGTCTCCACCTGTCTTACACCAATCGGAAGTGCTGTGTTGAGTGCTTCCCTCTGCTTTAAGTAGTGTGTATCAATCGTGCAACTGTTACGCTTTCCGATAGTCTCCACAGTCTCACATACACTCTCAAGCTCCTTCTTGCTTTCTGCCATAAGAATAATGGTTACTCCCACAAAGAAAAGGCACTGGTCATTCTCACGGACATCATCCATGATTTCCTCAATCTCCTTTTTCTCCGTTCTCTTGGCATATGAGATTTCCGTAGAAAAATCGTTATTCTTATTACGGACTCTCTGCTGCTTAATGATATCCGACTCAATACCAAGGTATTTCTTCTGAAGCACCTTTGTGGTCAGATCCTTTGGTACGGGCACCACATCAATGCTCGTGATGGAATGAACCGGAAGGGAAGTAATCTCATTGATGAATCTGTCTGACAAACTGCTCGGATACTTTTTGATAAAAAGTGCCTTGCAGAATTTACTCTCATCCTCAAAATGGTCCGGGAAATATTTCACCATTCCATTACATAGATCATTTCTAAAATCTGGCCCGACCTTCTTAGCCTTTTTGATATCAAAATCAAAACTGCCCTCATCTCCAAGATGATAATAGTCATAGAGCACTTTCAGTCTCTCATTTCCATTAAGTGGTACAATGTCTGCACCAAGCTCAATGAAAGCCTTGTGTATCGTTGCCTCAAGGGTTGCAAACTGTGCCTTTGCCTCCTCAAAGTTCTTTCTCTCAATCGTGATCGTCAGGTATCTCTCCTGCTCAATCCCCTGTCTGCCCTCAATAATCTTCTCCTCAATGATGTCATTATAGATTCTTCTGTAATTATTGAAGCCATCATTTTTCTCAGCAATCAGAACCTTATCACGGAGGTCATCCATATTTTTGTTCTTATTGTTGATCGTAATCTTATAATTACAGTCCAGCGAATTTAAGAACTTGCAGTATCTTTCAAATATGCCAATCTGCTCATCCTCCGTTGCTGTCGTGTAATTGATGTCCTGAAAGCGGTAGCATTTGGAATACTTATTTTTGCTTACTTCAAAAATGCCGTTTTCAGCTACCGCCATAATCTCTATGGTTTCCTGAATGGATTTAGGTGTCTTATACAAAGGCTCACTCGCCTTCTTTAATAACTTAAATCCGTCTGTAAATAAACCCATGTCTCTAACCTCGCTTTCTTATAATGAAAGCCCGCCGGGAACTTCACCCTGCGGGCTGTGTTCCCGACCTTTCGGTCAGATACTTTTTATCTAATGCATCGCCTTATATGCTGCTGCCGCCACAATGACTGCAACAAGACCAAGCAGCATATTTCTTGTCTTTTTCTTCATCGCTTCAAACTCCTCCTGCTTCTTTACAGCCGAATCAGCTGTTACCGTCTCCGGTTCAGCCTTTCTGCCTTTCTTCTTTACCTGTTCATTCTGTTCTGCTTCTAACTGCTTTATTGCAGGCTCTCCCTCAGTTGACACATAAGTAAGTGCCCTGTTTCCAAACATAAAATGCAGTTTCTTTCCCATATACTCGTAGAAATTCATCCCGTTAAAGGAATAGAAACCACCAAGTGCAATCGGTGCCACACAGGGAATTGCCACATAAGCAGAACCCGTAAGACCGATATACTTGTAAAGAAGAAGGACGATACCGCCACCAACCACTACGCTTGCAATGGAAAATATAAGCTGCCTTGCAGTAAGTCCCATTGCAACCGATTCCTGATAGCGGTCAATATCCTTGTTTACTTCGATTACCATTGTCCCTGCCTCCTATCTTGATAAATCCTTTGTCTCCGGCTTTCTTGTCATTCCGATATTTGCCTCATACTTATCCATTCCATCCGGACACAGTTCTCTAAGCTTATCTACATTGAACAGATAAAGCGGATATTCGCAGAAACCGCTCCTTTGCGTGAATCCTGTAAACTCTCCAAGGTCGTTATCTGTAATAAACTTTTCAATATCCGGCATGTCATTCACATTCAGATATCCGCAGTAATTTGGTGCTGCAACCGACAAATTCACAGTCACATCCCCAAAAGGCTCCTCATATCCATCTTCATTACACATAAGACCAATAAACATTGCCCTGTTATTCATATACTGCTGGATATCAAATGTCACCTGCGTTTCTCCGGTTATACTTGAATTATAAGTAACCTGTTTCTTTTCATTATCCATTTCTGCCTCCTTCTATAATCCAAATGCCTTGCTTGTAAGTGTCTGTGCACCCTTCACGCTTCCGACAGTCATTGCAATCGTAAATGTCATTTCACACAGACATATAAGCGTCTGTGCCCAGTCAGCATAACTTCCTGTAAATGCCGGAAGTCCTGCATTGATAAATGCATTACATACCACAATCGCAAGTGCCATCGTTACTGCCTCAAATACACACGAAAGAAAATATTTGCAGTAGGTAGCCATTGTATGACTGACCATTCTGTTTCCTGCCATTGTGGAGCATGCAATCGCACCGAGCGGCACAATAATCAGGATTTTTAAGAACCTGAAATACACTGTGTAGATGATAAAGAATCCACAGATAATAATGATGATTGCAAGCAAAGCTGTGAGTATCAGCATTACCAGACTCTCACCAAATCCGAGTCCCTTAATGATGTCTGCCTGTGTCCTGTCAATGGCAAGCTGCGTCGTTGTCCCGGCAGATATAAGTCCCACCAGATTTCCTATGGAAGTAAAAAACGCTTTCATAATCGTGACATTATTTGCAACAAACCATTCTGCAAGTCCCAGTCGGATAAGCATACGCAGGATTGATTCAAACCTCATCTCATCTTTTACATCTATGCTTTCCGAGCAGAAACCGATAACAAAGAACAGCACAACGAGGGATGAACCGACCGCTACAAAGACCGGCTCAATACCCTCAATGACTGCCCAGGGACCTCCGCCCTTGAAACTGACCGGTGACTGTCCAAGCATTGCAAAGACCAGGGATATCTGATTGTTCCAAAACCCAAACACTGCCTCAAGAAGTGCAAGGATCTTGTCTCCAAGCTTAAAAATATCCATACTTGTTGTTCACCTCTTTCCTTTTACTAAAAGGGAAATTGCATTTCCCCAATCTTAGAAGCCTAAGAATGTCAGAACTGTTGAAATACCAGCCATCATGACACCTGCTACAATTCCTTTCAGAGCGGAGTTCATGGTAGATGAATCCTGCTGCTGGTAGGCTTGTGCGAACTCCATAACATTCTTTGCAAGAATAATGACACCAACAGCACCAATGACTGCAATGATAAGTGTCTTTAAGTTCTCAAGCGGCTGTGTTACTGCGGAAGTACCTGTACCTGCTGCAAAACAAGTAGTGCTCATAAGCATTACTCCCATAAGTGCCCCGGATAATGCCGGAACGAATCTCTTTTTAAAGTGAATGAATCTGTTCTTCATGCCTTTCTCCTCCATCTGTTTGTTATTTGTCGTAATAATCTGTTCTTTTCTCATGTCGTTTATCTCCTTTTCGATAAAAAAATAAGCCAGCAGGGATATAATCCCTAACTGGCTGTTAAAAGTTACTCTATATGATCAGGCAATGCCTGTTGTAATGATTAAATCGGGCTTTCCCCGATGTGTTTAGCTGTAACCACCTCCTTTCAAGGTGCAAAAAAAGCACCTTAACCATATTGGCTAAAGTGCTTGTATATTAATTATCTTTTCTCTCTTTTGTTCTATTCCATTCAATTTTAAGATATATCCTCATTGCATTAGTTAACATATCCACATCACTAAATAATTTATTATTCTGTTCAGCAACACACTGACATTTTGCAAGATTGCCATTTATAAAAGAGCTACACTCATTTTCTTGTTGTTGATTTGAATAATGCTCATTATATATATTGCAATTCTCATATTCACTTCCCGATTTACGGCATGACTTACATAGTGAATCCAAATCATTACATGTTTTCATTGTCTTGATATTGATAAAATAACTACAACATCCTATATATATATCTTCTATCAACTTGACTATATGCTGATTTTTAGAAATATTATCACCCTTATTTAATAAATCAACTTTATCATTTTCCACTTTATCTGGTCCAAAATAAAGAATTAATAAATTACTCTTTTCCCTTACAGACATTAAATTCATTTTTACCAAATCAACATCATTTTCGTCAGAATAAATATAATTATTTATTGCTGTGAGTAAATCAGCAGTCGCCCTTCTTACATTTTGTATCCACTCAACTCTTGCTGACCATACAATATTTGCATCTATTTGACTTTCATTTCTTTTATTTTCTTCATCCTGCTCAAACACAGCTATTTCTCTATTTGTTCTATTAGTCACTTCATTGCTTTGTGCTGCTGCTTTATTTGACTTGTTTGCAGCACACCATGCAAATACTGACGATCCTAATGATACGGCTGCTGCAATTGCTGCCGCAATTATTGTTGCATTTCCAACATCCATTGATTTAAATCTCCTTTTTATCGTATAGGCACATTATACCATATTCCTGTACCTATACAATAACACTTACTACTTCTTTCTGTATGAACTCATCTTCTCCACTGTAACATCCGGATAGAAGTAAGTAAGAATCGTTGCTTTCGGAACTCCTACAGCAAGTGCTTTCCTAAGCTCTTCCTTCTGCTCCGGTGTATACGACCAGTGCAGCATTCGATTTGTGATGGTATCCTCCCACTTAGGCTTTTCCCTCTCTGGATTCCTTACTGGCTTAGCACCAGCACTTCCACTAGAAGCGTTAGCACTTTCTGCAGCATCAGACTTCTGTGATTCATCAACATACTCAAGCTCATTTGCCTGCTCCCTGTCAATCTTTGCCTTCTGCTCTGCTTCATCCTGCATGGAGAATCTTCTGCTTAATTCCGCATCACCAAGCATCATAAACTGCTCATAGGTAAGAGAATCTATATACACATTCTCGCCCTTGTCCTTCAGCTTTTCATAATACTTAACTGCCTTATCTGTCAGAATCTCAAATGGCGGACCGATAAGATTATCTGCTCCCCTTATCTGATGGACATAAGGCTCTCCCTTGCCATCTGCTGTCTGGTTAAACATCGGATGATTGAATGGTATGAACTTATTATCCATGATAGGATCAAAACCACGGATAAAGATAATGCACTTTTTGTTATCCAGCTTTCTGACCTCATCGGGTGTAAACAGTTCTCTTCCTAATACATCATAGTTCCTTGAAGAGCTTCCCTGTCTGCCCTTTGTCTCTCCGCTTGATTTCTTATCAATCGTACCTTTTCCAAGCAGCTCCGACACATACTTGTGCGTGCTCTGCTCGTTGCCACCAAGATAGATGAACGTATCGCAGTTGCCGGGAATTGTCTCCCAGGTATCTTTGAAAAGTGCCTTTAACTGGGCAAAGTTCTGAATAATGATAATACTTGAAATCTCACGGCTTCGCATAGTACTTAACAGCGAACAGAAGTCATCCGGCAATGCGACATTCGCAAATTCATCTAACATGAATGTCACATGGATTGGTAGTCTGCCTCCGCAGTTAAAATCTGCCTGATAGTACAGTTCCTGAAATATCTGCGTATAAAGCATACCGATAATAAAGTTATAGGATTTGTCACTATCCGGGATTACACAAAACAGTGCTGTCTTTGTCTCGCCATCACCATTGACTCCAATACCTATATCGGAAAGATTCAGCTCATCTTTTGAGAGTAATCGCAAGACCTGCTTATTCTCAAGAAATGCAAGTCTTGAGTTGGCACTGATGATAATGGAACGGACTGTGTCTCCTGCACCTCTCATACATTTGTTGTACTGCTTTACCGCCGGATGATTGGCTCCAAGCGGAGAACTCTCCTCTAAAAACTTCATACGCACATCCAGCTTCGATGCTTTTCCCTTCTCTGTAACCTCTGCCTCTCCAAGAAGCTTCAGTACTGTCTCGAAGTTTCTCTTTGCCGGCTGTACCTCCAGCCACACATAATAAAAGATAGCCTGTAAGAACAATCCTTCCGCCTTTTCCCAGAACGGATCACTTGGTGTTGCTCCCTTTGGTGTCGTATTGCTGATAAGGTTTGTAATCAGCTTGACCACATCTGTTTCCTCTCTGATATAGGAAAACGGATTGTAACAGTCTGATTTATCCATCTCTAACAGATTTATGACTTTCACATTGTATCCGTTATTCTTTAGCATCTGCCCACAGCTTCTAAGGATTTCTCCCTTTGGATCGGTACAGATAAAGGAACAGTTATGCGGCATCTGCATAAGATTCGGCTTTACTTCATAAAATGTCTTTCCTGCTCCGGAACCACCACAGATAAGGATATTTCCATTGAGCTTGAGCCTTCTGAAATCCAGCGACATCTTCACATTCTGGCTGAGTATCCGGTTGAAATTCTCATCCTTATCTGCAAGTATCTTGTTGACCTGCTTGGGATTTTCAAATCTTGCCGTACCAAATTCCTTACCGGGCATATAGTTTCTCTGACTGGTGTAATACATGACAATAGCCATCGCATAGATACCTAATGCAATGGCTACTGCGTTTACTGTATTTGAATTGTAATAATTGGCAAAAGGAACTGCACACACTTCATTGAACCTGTTCATAAAGTCATTAAAGGCAATCCCTTCTGTCCATGCACCATTTATCAGATAACCAAGATACCCGGATAACACTGCACCCACTAAAATAAATATCAGTGACGGTTTTTTCTTCGTTGTCTGCATAGGCTCCTACCTCTCTTTTCTGGTAGTAACCGTTTTCTTCTTTGTTGTCTTTTTCTGCTCTTTCTGAACCTTTTCATATCGCTCCCTGACAGATGATTCTACCTTATCATAATGCGTATAAAGTTCGTCTCCCTTTTTCGTAGTTACCACACGGTTCTGCTCATCATAGAGTTTGTAATCTTTTCTGGTATCAAGGAATGTGAGCATTGTCTTTCCATTATGGATATCCATAACGTTATCCTTATGCAGCCACACATATCTGACATCTTTTCCCCATGTTCCCGGAACTCTGGTCTTTACTGCATGGTCGTTTTCTTCTGCAATAAGTTTCTTACTGATCGTAACATCTGACAGGTTCGTATTTTTTGAGGCAGATATTGCCCTCATTCTGTCCGCAAGGCTCTGATACCCTCTGATCCTGTTAGTGAAAGCCTCCTTATCCATCATTACCTTGTGTGTACCATCCTCACTCCTGCCGCCAAGCACCCCGATTGTCTCAAGCTGTTTTATTACATTTTCTGCCTGCTCCCCATTGATGCTGAAATTCTCCTTGACCTGATCCACACTGATAGCTTTCTTTTCCATTGCGAACATTCCGACCTTCTCAATCAGTCCGTCAATGGCTGAATTAACCTTATCCCCTTCTATCGTGTGGCTTTTCTCGTTTCCCTGCTGTTTCTTCAAAAAATCCATCAGCTTTCCGAGGGACTTTTCATCTCCATTCTTCAGATAATCGTCAAATGTGGCAATCTTACCAAACTTGAGCTTCTGTATCATCATATTCACACGGGGAACTGCCTCTGTATGAAAGATTACCTCACTCAGTCCGTCTTTCCTGTTGCAGTCCGGAAGTACCGAATACAGTATTCCATACTTCTTTGCCATCTTTTCGACCTTTTTCATATCTTCGGTATTAAACTGCAACACCTGTAAATCGCCACCCTTTAGGAGCAGCTTTCTCATGCATGTCTTGCCAAGTGACTTCTCATAATCAAGCATCCCTTTTAAGAAATCTATTGCCTTCTGCATGGCAGCAATGCCGCCGCTTCCTACCTTCATGGCAATCTCAATGCCATCATAAGCTACACGGATGATCTGCACCGCTTCCTGAATCTCTTCTGCCATTATCGCACCTCCACTTTCTCTCTGACTGTTGTTTTAAGCGTTTCTGTCTCTGTAGTACGGATTTCCTCGGCTGATACATCAATACCATAAGCAGTCAAAATATCTGCCAGATGATTGATTGCTTTCTCCTCCTCGATACGGTACATTTCAAGTGCCACAAGCAGGTTTTCCACCTGTTCCACCCATGCAGGCTTCATATCATATTTAGACCTGTATGTGACCATATTCTCGTCCGACTCAGCCTTATCCGCTGAATGTGCCAAAGCTTCAATAAGAGAAATCGTGTCTTCCTTGCTGCCGCTTCTGAATGCGAACTGGACAACAAAGTTTTTCTCTTCCTCTGTAAACTGATGCTCCACACCATTCATCTCTGTTACTGCTTCATTTACTACTGCTAAATTCATAAGTTCCTCCTAATCTGCCATGCTGTTTTCAAGCACAGCAATCTCAATGATCTCCTTCATCTTTTCCGCTGAAATGTTGTTGTTTATAAGCTCTACAAGCTGTGACTCAGTAAGTCCCTTTTCTATTGCACTCTTAATCTGCACAAGCTGCGCCGGAACAAGGTCTCCCGATACAACCAGCTTTACAATATCTGCCCTTGACTTTTTCTTAAATGACAGTCTTGCAAAAAGGCTTGCCACTCCGCTGTTGCTGCTCTTTCTCACATTTCTCTCAATCGGAAGTCTCTGCACCACATTTCCAGTACCATCAACTACCGGAATCTGATAATAGACCGGAATCCCGTTTGCCAAAGCCTGCATATTCTGTGGAACTGCAACTGTATCTACCATCTTTTTATCTGCCTTTGATACGGACTGGCTTTCCTGCGGCTCTGCCTTACTTTCTGCTTCTTTTTTATTCTCTGTAGCAACACTTATGATCTTATCTTCCAATGACTCTATTCTGTCTCCCATACGCTTCATCTCCTTATCCTTTTTCTCAATATCATCCCTGAGCCTTGCAATCGTACTGCTTGCCTTATTCAGTTCATTCTGCTGACTGTTGATAAGAACATCCTTATCCTGGTTCTCCTTGACCAGACGCTCCCTGACTTCCTCATCATCTTTGGAAGTCTCTATTTCAGAAAGCTTCTTATTCAGGGCATCATACCTTTCATTCTGATGATTGATCTTTGCAACCACTTCATCCATCTGAGAAATGAGTGCTTTCACATACTCAGACTCTTCCGGAATCTGTTTCTTGACTTTATTCAGCTGTTCCAGAACTTCCTCATATAATCGTCGCATGGTAATAGGTTTTTCCCCTTTGTCCATAACCTCCTTAATTGTCTGAACAGGTACACCCTTTTCATAAAATTCAAGGGACACCTGCATCTGATGAACCGAATACTTGGTATTCTTGATAATATCAATCACATCTTTTGGAACATCCTTGTGCAGACATTCCGATAAAATCTTCATCTGTTCAATGTCGTATGACTTATTGAGATAAAGGCTGATCTCCTCCTCTTTCAGTCCATATTCATAATCACTTTTTACAAGAGCAATCGTATCTTCACTAAAATGCTTATTTCGGAGAAGCTGCAATTTTTTCTCGATTGCTATCGCACTAAGCGGTTCTCTGTTTTCTTCCATATATGCCTCCTAACTACTAAAAAAACAGCCTAACGTTCTGGCTGCTCTTTCCTGTCTCGTATTGTCTCTTTGTTGTACTGTGCATCTTTTCCATCTGATACGCTGTCTGGAATAAGACTCTTCCATATAGATTTACCAATATTCAACTCTTTGAATACTGCCCTTTCTTTTGCACATGCTTTGGAATACTCCTCTTTATAATGTTTACGCAGTGCTTCCACCTCTTCAAGGCTATATCCCTGTGATAAAAGCTTCTGTTTCAAAGTTTCCCATTGCAGATGCTCATCCATAAAAAATTCATCTCCCTGGAGGAAAGACTTCTCAGCAGGTTCTAACTCTTTCATATCATCTGCTATATCAAAAAGTTCTCGACTTCTCTCCCTAGCCTTATAAATGCGGCTTTTCTCTGCTGAGACTTCTTTTCTTTTATCTGTCAATGAGCTGATTACACTGACAAGCTCCTCCGCTGAATGAATGTCATGATTGACAAGGAACAAATACTCCTCCTGCAGTTTATGCATCTTACGGATATCTTCCTTATACTTCCATACCTGACTGTATGGCTTCTTTTTCAGCTTTCCTATCCGGTATAGCTTTGCATAGTATCTCTTTTGAAGTCCCGACATCTTTGCCCTTCGGTATCTTCTCACCTTACACTTACAAAGGACCGGTTGTACCTCTTTCTGCTGTTCCCTGTAAAATGAAATATCCTCTTTTTCTATTCTTTCTCGGATTGCCTCATCAGAATACATGTCACCTAATGTCTTACATCTGCGAAATCTCGTCATTCCTTGTGGCTTTACCGCCAGATACTTTCCCTGCTTGACCTCATATCCTTTGTCAGATAACAGCTCCAGAAACTGCTCATAATTTCCTGCCTGCAGTATGCAGGAATCCAGGTCTCTCTTGATCATATCTGCCCATACAAAACTGCCTTCACGATATTCGCTCCAGTCCTTATAGCTTTCATGCTCTTTTTCCTTACTTCCATCATCAACATCAATGATTGAAAGACCATATTCCTGACACAGCTTATTCGTGATTGGCTGGATATACTTTGCCCAGTCTCCTTTTTCATAGCGGTACTTTTTCCCATCCATAAAACTCACACTGTTAAATACAATGTGTGAATGAACATGTGCTGTATTATCATGCACCACATATACTGCCTCATATGATTTTCCAAGATACTCTTCTACGAATCTGCGGGTTATCTCAAATGCCGTATCAGGATTCACTTCATCTTCCTTAAATGAGAGAATGATATGATATCCCTGCCTTTTATCAACTTTTCCAAACTTCCGTTTGGTCGCTTTCATCTGTTCAAATGCAGAATCGACCTGACAGTTGATTGCACCTACGAGCCTTCCATCCTGTGTTTTCTCCGGATTCATCACATAATCAAGAGATCTCTTCAGATGTTTTCCATGAAAATGCCCACCACAATCCTTCATATTAAGGATTTTACTGATTGCCAATCTTTACCACCGCCTCATCTACCTTCTGATTCAGTTTTCGCATATAAGCTATCAGCTGTGTCTTATCTTCCTTGGAATACAGCCCGGCATTATTGTTAAATACTATCTGGTTGATATTTATTCCAATTCTGTTGACTTCATTAATGAGTTCCTTCAGAATCTTCCTTACTTCCGGATAATCATTTGGTTTCTGACTGATAAGAAGACGGATATACTCAGCCTCATTCATTCCATTATCACATGCCTTTTTTGCTAGCATCTTGGCTTCCTCTGGCATTAGTCTTAGTGTTTTCCTAATACAATGAACTTTATCTGCCATAGACTCACCTTCCTCTCTTACCCGTACTATAATCCTTAATTCCTTCTGCAACTGTCACCGCAGCTTTTTCCAAATCATCCCTGCTACTTAGATGGCTAATGAATGATTCCACCAAAGCAGCCGCCATTTCATCAATCTTCTTTGCATAACAGGTCTTTTCAAACAACCTGTCCAGCCTCTTTTCATCTGCTTTCAAACTGTCATACTTATCCTGAAACTCACTGTAATCTTTAAAATCCTTTGGATCATTCCTGTGTGCATCAGCATCAAGTATCAGTTCATAGTTCCATTCACAAACAGTATCTATAACATCATCTATCGGGTATGGTTCAATTTCACCATTCTCCTCAGCTACATCCTGTCTGTACATCTTCCCATCAGAATCTATGCCAATAGCATAATCATGACCTTCCATATAGTTAAGCAATATTGCAGCATCTTCTATCGAAGGGTTAAGTAAGATATCAAATGTGTCTGCCCAGGCAATCAGTTCTTCTGGTTTTGAAAATAGCGTAACTTCTGCATCCATTGCTTCCTTGCACCTCCTTATCCGTGTTTAGTAAATATTCACCAAAGCTCCAGTCTCCAGTTAGTCCCCGGCGACTGCTAGATACGCATTAGAGACATCTCTGTCCTAATGCCATCTAGTTAGGGAGAAAATCTCCCTAAAACCCTCTGTTTATGAAAGTGGGGGCGCTTTTTGCCCCCACTTTGCTATTTTGGGGGCGCTTTCTGCCCCCATTTTGTTATTTTGGGGGCGCTTTCTGCCCCCACTTTTATTTTTACTTCAGTCCGGATTTTGTCGTGTCCAAATTGCGGGGGCACTTTTTGCCCCCACTTTGACATTTTTGGGGCGCTTTCTGCCCCCACTTTGCTGTTTTGGGGGCGCTTTCTGCCCCCACACATCAAAATCCGGTTTCTCATGCCCTGACTGGTTCATCTGCTCGCTTATTCATCCTGTTCAGATTAAGCTTTGCCGCTACAAGCCACTCGTTGTAATCCTTATATCCGGCAGGTGGCGGACAGTCTTCTACCTCATATCCAAGCTCATAATACTTTCTCATAAGTTCAGCTGCTGCTTTTCTCCCCGGCTCATCTCCATCAAGGCAGAACCGGATGGAAGTAATCTGCGGATGTTCCCGAAGAAATGTCTCAAGTGGTGCATCTGCAAGCATACCAAGTGCCAGCTTATTTGATTCATAATCCGCGAAGATATCGACATAACTCATAAGGTCGATTGCTGCCTCAAATACTACAAGCTCTGTACTGTTAACATTTACCACATTAAATCCATAGTTCTTATCATTTCCTGTGACATCACACTTGAATGGCTTGCCCTGCTTATCAAACACTCCCCGCATACTTGCAAATCTTGTCACTCCATTTTTATCATTTCCTTTGAAAACAACATTGTGGTAATGCCTGCTCTCATAAATCAGTCCATCTTTTAAAAACAGATCTATGACAGTCCTGCTGATTCCTCTCTCCTGATTCAGATATGAAATAAGATAGGAATTATCTCCTGCCAGTTCCGGTAGGACAAATGGCTTTCTCTCCTCTGCCTGCTTCTGCGATACCTGATGAACAAGAGGCTGCTTTACAGGCTTCTCAATTCTTCTGTATCCTGCGAAATCTAAAAGCCAGAACACAGCCTCTTTTACACTCATTCCACAAAATACCCGTAAGAAATCTATCTGTGAGCCGCCATTGTTGCCTTTGTCAAACTGCCTTGACCATCTGTACCAATGGCTTCTGTTATAGATACGGATGGAATCCATCTCCTTTAAAGTGTGGTATTTGCCAATCCTCTTTACTGTATACCCAAGGCTTTCAGCTACTGCACACAGGTCAACACTCTTTGCTATGGCAAGCTCTTCATCCGTAAATCTTCCATCCATGCTTTCACCTTGCCTTTCCCTGCTCTGCTACAAGCGGTGACTTGATATCAAGTGTCCGGTAATCTGTGCTTAGTGTAATCTTAGGATTATCAATCATGCCTTTTTCCCTGAAACTGAAAAATTCACGATTGTCTCCACCGACTATGATATGGTCAATGAGCGGTATTCCCATCAGTTCACACAGCTTGTTCATGCGGTCTGTCATCATCGTGTCTGCCTTGCTTGGGAATACATTCCCGGATGGATGACAATGGATTAACATCATGCTTGCCGCATTGCTTAGGATACTTGATTTAAACAGCTCTCTCGGATGTGCCATTGCCTCATTTAAAGAACCAACACTTGCAAAATGCACATTGATAGGTTTTAAATCTGACCTTAGATTGACCACACACACTACTTCCCTGTCAAACTGGCACATACAGTCTCCCATGACAGCAGCTATATCCGCCGGATTGTTAAAGGTGTGCTCCGAATAAATCGGAGCATCCTTTACAAGTCTTACCGAAACCACATCAAGCTTGAAGTCATTCTTCTTTGGCATCAGACACCGCCTCCTCTCCAGACTCGACACGGATAACAAAGTCACCTTTCTGGCTGTTTATGAGAGCAATGAGTTCTTCCATTGTAAGTTCCTGCTCCATAACTGCCTCCTATCTGGACTTTTCCTTCGCATCATATACAAGGGGAGGTTCTGCAACGATACCATCAAGTCTCTTGTTCGGTGTATCAGTTGCAAGGGTGAGTTTTCTTAAATCCTTATCATAGTGATATACCTGATTGGAAAGTCTCTCGTCCAAAGACACCTCCTGCATATTTACCTCGACTACCATCTGTGCAAGCATCTCAGGGCTTCCCATATCTGAAGATACTGCAATAACCTCATGCACGCTCGAAGGGAGAATATAAAGGTCACTCTCTAAACTCTCTGCCAGCTCATGAAGCTCATTCTCATAAAGCATGGATGCTGCACCATTGATACCCTTTTCATTGGAAATCACCCACATCGTCTGCTCCGGTGGAATCTCAGCTATCATCATCTCTGCGATCTCCTGTGGCATCCCATCCCTTGCGAACATTTCTTTCATAATGTCATTCATGCTACGAACGACAGGTGGGAAGAGTCTTCTTGTGTTTTCCGCTGCACACTTAAAGAGCTGTTCCTCGCTCATTCCAAGTCTTTTTGCAAATTCATTTGTAATTTTTGAACTCTGCACCGCATCCTTATCTGCACTGATTATTACCTTATACACAATAGAAAGATCCTGGAACTCCCTGTGCGGCACCTGTTCCAAAAATGTCTTATTCTGCTCTGTATTGATGAGCTGGAATACAATCTTCTCGTTAGCATCCTTCATAATGCTGTCCACATCAACAACCGGAACCTGCTCATATGCCCTTTCCATAAAGTCACATGCAGCCATAAGTGTTTCCTCAAGATCACCACAGTCCTGATACTTCTTATACATGTCATTGATATAAATCGTAGGCGAAATGTTCCTGCCTTCTTCTCTTAAGATGATGCCATCAAGAGTCACATTCACCTTTTCCACGGGTTCTACCACAAGCTCCATTCCTTTGAACTTCTCAGGCATATAATCCATAAACTTTTCTTTTACTACTTCCTTAAAAATCTCGTAATTCATCATATTACGGTTCCTCCTTAATCTAAAAAAGCAGGGAACATAAGTCACTGGCTTACATTCCCCGCAAGGTTAATTGTTACTGTTTATTCTTTTTCTTTCTTCCACGAAGTCCTACTCCGACACCAGTAATAAGTGCAAGTGCACCGATTCCAAGATAAAGAAGCGGATTTGCATTGTCGCCTGTCTGTGGAAGCTTAGGCTCTGTCGGTACATTGACAAGCTTAAGTGTTGTTACAACAACTTCCGGTGCATTGTCATCATATCGAAGAGTTACATCGTGAGCTGTTTCATCAAGGATATATCCGTCAGCTGCTTTTGTCTCAACTACTGTATAATGGATATCTTCCTTAAATGAACCATCCTCATTGTAAGTACAGATAGGAAGCTCCTTGCTCTCTGCATGACCATTCTTGTCAGTAGTGAGTGTATCAAGCACCTTTCCGTCCTTATCCCTTACTTCAAATACAACACCCTCGATCGGCTTTCCGGTTACTTTGTCAGTTTTCTCGATGACAATCTTACCGACTGCCTGCTCATCCTTCATGGATACCTTCTGGATTTCTGCTGTCTCCTTTACTTCAAAGGTTACATCACTTGCCACCTTATATCCATATGGTGCAGCTTCCTCTCTGAGTGTGTACTTTCCAACAGGAAGTCTCTCAATCATATGAGTCTTTCCTGCCTCTGATGTCCAGCTCTCAACAAGCTTTCCATCAGAATCAATAACTGAAAGCTTTGCTCCAGGTAATTCTTTCTCGCCTGTGATATCAGTCTTTGAAATTTCTACCTTGATCGGCGCATTTTCAAATGATGCCTCAAACTCGATAACCTTTACCTTATCTCCCTGATATGAAGCATCCACATCAAAAATCTTATCAGACTTCACATAGCCCTTTGGTGCCTCAATCTCTTTGACATAATACTGTCCAAGCGGAAGGTCAGAGGTAAATGTTACTTTGCCATCCTTTCCAGTAACACCTCTCTCAATCTGTGTATCTGCTTTGACAATGACTTTTCCATCTTTATTTACGATATCCTCTTTCGCAAATAAGCCGAATACTGCACCTTCAAGAGCATTCTTCGTCTCTGAATCAGTCTTTGTGACAGTAATCTGCACCTTCTGTCTCTCATTGGTTACATCCATTCCCGCAAATACAACCTTTGTATTCTGGTCGATATAAGAAAGGTCTGCATCAATCGGTGTATCATCAAGTACAAATCCATCTAATGTCTTTGTCTCTACAAGATAATACTTGCCAAGAGGAAGGTCATCAATTCTGGCAATGCCCTTATCGTTTGTTACGATAGTTGCTACCTTTTCCCCAGCTTTATGGTAAATGCTTCCAAGTCCGTCTGCACTCACGATATCCTCTTTTGCATATACATCAAAGGTTACTCCTGCAAGACTGTCCTTGAAGTAATTGAAAATGAAATCATACCAGTGTCCCTTCATAAGAGTGGTATCTGTTACAAACTCGCCATCCTTGTTGATCACGATAGAACCAGTCGGAACCTCATCCTTCATTTCTACATGCTGCACATCTCCTGTATCCTCTACAGTAAACTGAATATCGGTTGCTTTCAGATATCCGTATGGAGCAAACTCCTCACAAAGTGTGTAAGTCTCTCCTACGACAAGTTTCTTGATCACATGTGCTTCCTTGGCATCAGATGTCCAAGTGTCTACCACATTTCCATCCTTATCAAGTACAGTAAGTGTTGCACCTGTAAGCTCTGCACCACTTGTGATATCTGTCTTTGTAAACTCAAAGGTTGTAGGAGTGTTTTTATACTCGCTGTTATATACAGCAGTCTTAACATCCTGTCCCTGATATTTTGTATCAAAGTTTACTGCTTCCTCATTTGTCACATATCCGGCTGGCTTTACAAGCTCCCTTGCAACATATTTTGCAAATGGATAATCCTTAACAAAAGCAATCTTTCCATTCTCATCAGATGTTGCCTTCTCAAGAAGTATGCCTTTCTCGATAATAACTCTGCCATCAACATTCCTTATATCCTCATCTGCATAAAGACCAAATACTGCACCTGCAATCGGTGTGTTATCTTCTGCATCAAGCTTAGTCACTGACATATCAAGCTTCTGTCTGTCATCTGAGAAAGTAAGGCTTTCCTTGATAACAGGTGTCTTATCATCCACATATGTGAATGTCACTTTCTGCTCATTCGGATTTAATACATATCCGTATGGAGCTTCCACTTCCACAACTCTGTACTGTCCAAGAGGAAGATTCTTAGCTGTTGCCTTTCCATCCTTACCTGTTGTAAGAGTTGTCACAAGGTCTCCCTTGCTGTAATACTTAATGCGGTTTCCGTCTGCATCCTTCTGGTTGTCTGCTGTGTAAATATCCTCGGCAGCATAAACTTTGAATTTTGCTCCGGCAAGTGAGCCTTCCTTATAAACAAACTCTTTCTCATATGAGCTTGCAAGAAGTCCACCCTTGAATCCGTCAAGTACCTCTCCCTTCTTTTCTACAGTCAGCTCTCCGACTGCAGGGGCATCGGAATATTCCACTGTGATGATGGCATCATTTGTATCACCATCTGTCTCAAATGCTGTATCAGTATCAACAGAAATGTTGACATACTTATCATTTACAACATATCCAAATGGTGCAGACACTTCCTCAATGCGGTAGTTACCGATTTTAAGTGCTTCCGGTAAGATTAAATCTCCGTCCTCATCAGTAAAGAATGAAGTATGCTCTACCTTTGACGGATAGGTTGTGTACTGCTTTACATATTCGTTCTTATCAATATTAAAGATCTTAAACTCTGCGTTTGGTACAAGTACTGTCTGCTTTGTATCGAAATCCTTCTTGATTACACGAAGCTTTGCTGTAAACTCTCTGTCCAAGAAAACTCTCCATGTCTGAGGCTCTGTTGGATGATTCTCCTTTATCTTTACCTCAAATGGCTTGATTGTCTTCATGTTATGCGGAGTCTTTGATTCAACTACCACATAAGTTCCATAAGGAATTGCAATGGAAACTGCATGTCCCTTATCATCGGATGTGATTGTTGTTGCTCCGTTTTCCCCGATTACTACCGGAGTTGCCTTGTCAAAGTCATAACTTCCATCTGCCTTTACAGATAAAGATGATTTCAAATACGCTGTAAACTCTGCACCTGCAAGCAGTCCTGCTTCAGTATCATCGCCATTGTCAGATACCTTGATAAGCTGGAATGGCTGCTTGATGACCTGCTCTGCTGAGGTTGTGCTTCTTGATACCTCTGCTACAAGGTCTCCCTCATAGTCGCATACTACATCGTGCTCCTCTTCGTCTAAGAGATACCCCTCTGATGGAGTGATTTCTTTCACATAATAGTTTCCAAGGTAAAGGTTATTGACCTCTGCCTCGCCATTCTTATCTGTTGTAAGTGTTGCTACAAGGTCTCCTGCCTTGAATACGACTCCTGTTGCTCCGTCCGGATGCACGATATCATTTCTCGCATAAAGACCATAAACTGCACCTTCAAGGCTTGCATCTCCCTGGGCTACTGCCTTGCCTGATTCCTTGTCTACCTTGTAGATATGAATCTTTGCTGTGGTTCTGTCATTTACAAATGTGTGACTGAATGATGCCTTTGCCTGTGTTTCAGGTAATACATTGAAATTGAAGCTGTAAACATCTTTACTGTTTCTGATATACGCATATGGTGCCTGTGTCTCTTGGATATAATATCCGTTAGAGATTGGCAGATCCACGCTGTAGCTTGCCTTTCCGTCCTCACCTGTAGTTACTGTCTCAAGAGCTGTACCCTTTGTGACAATAACCTGTCCGGCATAGTTTTTGATGTCATTTCCGGCATAAAGTGTGTACTTGCCACCATCAAGAGGGTTCTCTGTGTCAGAGTCCTTCTTTACGACAGATACATCCGCTTTCTGTCTTGTATTCTCAATCGTAGTTGATTCATACTGTACTGTCACAGTCTGATCCTTATACTCAACTGCTACTGTCTGAGGTGTGGTATTGATTGTATACCCGTCAATGCTCTTAATCTCAGTTACCACATAAGTTCCAAGATGAAGGTCAGATAATACCACCTGTCCGTCAGTTCCTGTTGTAAGGCTTTCTGCCACAACATCGCCAGCACTATACACCTTTGTACCATCTGCCTTATAGATATCTGCTCCGGCAGTTACCTTAAAGGTTGCTCCGGAAAGCTTCTTTTTCTCATAAGTGAAATTGCTTCCATTCCATGAGCTAAGCACCTCACCCTCTTTATAGATTGTGATTGCTCCAAGCTGCTCTTTATCTGTTGCAGAGATTCCCGTTGTCTGTCCTGCTTTTACAGTAAGTGTATGAACCTTACCGGAAAGGACATATCCCTTTGGTGCGGTAATCTCTTTTACATAATAAGTGCCTGCAACAAGTGCAGCTGACTTTGCATATCCGTTTCCATCTGTTGTCATGGTCTGAACTCTGTTTGTACATCCGCTGTCAGAATAGATTCCATAGACTGCACCGGAAAGCTTCGCTCCGCTTGATTCATCTGTCTTTGTAAGCTCACCATATCCGATGTTCTCTGTCTTGACCTTGATATAGGCTTTGATAGGATCTGCTGTCGGTCTTTCAGAAATAAACTCCTGATATCCGCTCTTTCCTGTAAGCCAGAATACACAGCTTGATGTTGTCTCAACCTTGCCAGCATTGGATGTGAATGTTCCAGTTGTAGCTGTGGTATTCACGCTCGTTGAAGAGATTGTAATACTGTTGCCATTCTTATCAACAGAATATCCACTGATGCCAAAATCAAAGTCTGATAAGACACCATTGCTGTCAGATAATGTTGTTTCAAATCTCTGACTTCCCTCATTCCACTTCAACTCATAAGTTGGTGCCTCACTGGTTCTGCGTGATGCAAAACTTGGAAGCGTTGCATTGTAGGAGCTGCTGATATTGTCCCTGAGTCTCTCATAATAGCTGTATGAAGAATCAGGACTTGGTGCTGTGTTACAGAGCTTTCTTGCTGCCGAATCACCACTTCCGGTTCCAAAGATATCTGCTACAATAACCCATACCATTGCCTGAGTTGCGATATACTCATCGCACTGACTGTTGCTTGGTGCCGCCTTTTGTGTACTGTTAAATCCATAATAAAGGCAGTAACTTAAAAGCTTTCTCTGCTGTGCTGACATTGATGTGCTCGCATCATCGTAGCTGTTCATAAGCTGACCGCCATCTGCTCTTAATCCGAAATTCATACAATATGCAGAATTTCCGTCAAGAATTGAATACAGAATCTTGCCATGATTATATCCGGGCTTCAGCTCACTTACTTCTCCAGAATTTTTGACTGACGCATTCCAGAACGCAATATTTGCCTGCGGACTGGCTGCAAATGCTGTTGTTCCATTCGTAAAGAGTGTTCCAACCAGTGTGAGCATAGCCATAAATCCTGCCATAAAACGCTTTAGTTTCTGTTTCATGTGCTCTTTCCTCCTTAAATCTCAATTAGTTCAGAGCCTATTCGCAAAATTGCCTACTGCAATTTTTGCTCATGTGGCGTATCCGCCAAATAAAATTTCAAAATCAGTCTTAGAAATGCAAGCATTTCACAACCGATTTATGAAATTTTGCTTGGCTCTGAACGGGTACAAAAAAAGAAAGACATAAGTTTATGGCTTACATCTTTCTTCCTTCTGCTTCTATTCGTTTTTATTTATCTGTGACATCGAAACTCGTAATAGTCTGTGCCGCCTGTCGTGTAAACTCCATCATAACTGATGTAGAATACCGGATCTGTTTCCAAAAGTAACATACTTGCAATATATTCTGCGATTGCATCCTCAGATGATAACCGCTGTCCATCAATTGTACTTGCTTTGTTGAGGTCTGTCTCTACAAACACACTATAATAAGAGCCTTCCATACCATCGTAAGGATAATACTCATTGTACTCTTCCTGCGTGATACTGCCGTCATTCAAATGATTCTGTAAATTCTGCTGTGTGGTAATCATCCCTTCCTATTCTGTCAAGCCTAAATCTATTGATTTTACTGGCTTTGACGATATTTATTTACCTCAAAACAAGAGCCGGGAGTGATGGATATCGTAGTATCTTGTACCGAATAGCTGATTAATGGGTACACTTCTTAAAGCATCCCTGTTGTGTTTGCTTTATAAAAGCTATTTTCCCTCTGATCAACTATGATGATGAACCTTCCGTGTCTAAGGGGATCATATCCCAACTTCCTTCGTTCCACCTACCATACACTGAGTGCCAGCCAAGCTCCTAGGCGGGGTCATGCCCCATGGAAAATACCGTTGCCGGCTACAGCTCTTGTTTTTCTGTTTGATTGTTACTGACCTGCGTTCAACTGTCATGATACTGATTTACTCAGTGGACGCTACACCACTACAGCCTTCCGTTGGTCTTTGTGCTGATGTAGTGCATTTCACACTCCCATCTGATTTACGGGTTTCTTTTCCAGAACCCTGTCCAGTCTCCGATGCCTTCCATCAGCCACTCGACAGAGTTCTGGAGTTACTTCTTTTATTTTATTTGCTATGCTGCCATTGGTGCCTGTGAAGCCGTTGGTCGTTTAATATCTTTCAACAGTTTCTGCGGGTCATAAGTTGTCCCTGTCTTTAGGATCGTGTAACTCACCCTCAGTATCTTGCAGGCTATCACAACCAGTGACTGCATCTTTTTCAGCGGATTGTTGGTTCGTGTTGTATAGTACTCATGTAGCTGCTTAAATTCATCTGCATGCGACACCGCCGATTTTGCCGCTTGGAACAGCCAATACCGGAGTCTCTTGCGTCCTCTGTGGCTGATTTTCGTCTGTCCTTTATGCTTGCCTGAACTGCATGCCACCAGCCCCATCCCGCTTAGCTTCTGGATTTCCTTCACATCATCAAATCTGCTGATATCTCCCATTTCTGCCAGTATTCCAGCCAGTATGTTTTCACCTACACCTCTGATTTCAAGTATGTTTTCTGCGTAAGGTATTTCCCTGCATTTTTCATGTAAAGTACTTTCAATCACAGCAAGCTGTTCATCCAGCTTCAGGATCTGTTCTGCATACCATTTCACTGCCTCACGCCCTGCATCTGTTCCATCCGTTAATCCCACACTTTTCTCTGCATAGCTCACGATTTCATTGGCTCTGCTGTAACCGCGTCCTCTCAGTTTTTCATTGTGCCAGATATTTTTTATGCCTTCTGCTCCCAGTGCTGTGATATCCGATGGGATAGCTGATACTTTCAGTACTTCCAAAGTAAATGCCCCATCTATTTTTCCAAATGCGTCCATGTATTCTGGAAAATAGATTTTTAATTCCCTGTGAAGGCGGTTGATATTTCTTATCCTGTCTTCGGTAAGCTGATCCCTGAACATGGAGAGTCTTCTCATGTCCGCGTAAACTTTTTCTGGAAGATAAGGCATTCCGTAGTTTCCATCTTTTACAAGGTTCGCAATCAGTTTCGGATCTTTTCTGTCATCCTTGAGCTGGCTATTGTCTTCTATTTCTTTACTCTGCTTTACAGCATATGGATTTACCTGGACAACGCTGATTCCGTTAGAAACCATCCATGCAGCCAATGCAAACCAGTAGTGGCCTGTCGGTTCAAGACCCAGCGCTATCTGTTTCTTATCGTTTTTTGCCGCAAGTGCCAGCATCCATGCCTTGGCATTCGCAAAGCCTTCTGAAGTATTGCTAAACTCGAATGCCCTGCTGCTTAGCTCTCTTCCTCTGACATCGATTGCCCTAATATAATGAGTCTCACTGCCTATATCGCATCCTGCTATAAGCATGTCATCCGTAATGAAGGAGAGTTTATCGTTCTTAGCAAACTTACCATTTGTTTCCAAGTCTCGCCAGGTATAGGATCTCAGTTCTTTTTTAATCACCTCTATTTTTATGCCCAATTCTTCTTTTGACAGAAGCTTTATTGCCTGATTTTCTACATTTACTTGCTTTTTTGTTCTTGTTGCTTTAACATTCATCTTGAATACCTCTTGTGTTTTTAGATTTTACCAACTGGCAGGTCAGTAATAATCTAAATTTACTTGAGGTATTCTTTTGGGTCAATTCCTTTTACTCTTTAAAGTATACAGGAAGCTCCTGCCTGACACTTTGCTGTTGCAAGTGACACAACATTCTGTGGACTGTACGCCACGGATGCAGGCTGTGGATTGCTCACATTGTCTTTCGGACTGTCTGTAGTCTGACCACCATTACCTGCATTACTCTGATTTCCACCAGCTTCCTCATTATCATTTACAGGAGCTTTCTGTTCCGGCTCGTCATTCTGCTTTGGCTTTTCTTCCTGCTTTGAATCAGTTTCATTATCAGCGGACCGGTTATCTTCTTTATCAATCTTCTCTTCTGAATCTTTAACCTCGGCAATATCTTTCTCTGTCTCTTCACTTCCAACTTCGGTTGTGACCTCTGTGACAGCTTTCGTTGCCATTTCTACTTCTTCAGTTGGCTTTACGCTTTCCGTCTGTTTCTCTGTCTGATTATCAGCCTTTTCCTTACCTCCATTACAGGCAGCCATTGAAAAGACCAGTACTGCGGATAATAAGATAATACTTATCTTCTTCATAGTCATCACCCATCCCTTCTCCGCAAGAGGGACGGGCTTTGTGTTCCGTGCCATCCACCCTTGCGGTGAACTATTTATCTGTAATGCACGGGACACATAGGACTGTCCCGTATTCTGTGCATCTTAAACTCCTTTCATTATACCAGCTCTCTTATTTTAAAGAAATACTGCATAAGTCGTCTGTTTTTCTTATAATTCAAGAATAAACCCTTTGCCTGCATATATGCTCACCTCCTCTCAGAATGTGCCCATTCTTACGAATGAAAGAAATACCCTTGCCACCATAGCGAATAGAAAAAGAATTATTCTGGCAAGTCCTAAGACCAGCTTCAAAGCTCCAAGAATTATCCTTAATATCCACTTGAGTATCTCTAAAATTACTGTTCCTACGGCTCCCATAACTCTTCTCATAATAATCAGTCTCCTTTCGACATCCATCCCATTGCAAGTCCTGCAACATCTGCATCGTCCATAACATCTTCTGTAGGTTCTTGTGCTTCACTATTGGCTGCCTGCATTATTACCGGCTGACCAACATTCATCCCGGATATCACTCCGCCTAACAGCTTTATTACCTCTTTTCTAGCCTCATTGGTTGCTGCTTCAATGACCTCTTCCTTAATGTCATCAATATCTTCTGACCGGATATATTCAGCCCTCTCTTTTTCCTTCTTCTTGATAACAAAGGTTTCTTTTCCATAATTATCAATGTAAAACTGAATCGCATCTATGATGAACTGGTTCTTAGATTTGAAAATCTTCGGATCAAGGTTCTGAATCACATCATTGATTTTCACATGCTGAGGATTGCTCATGTTAAGGCGGACAGAAGTTTTTACTTCATATTCAAGTCTTCTTCCCATCATCTGCCTCCTTATGATAATCGCTTAGTGCTTTTAAGTCCCATTGTGGCAAGCTGCTCATATCCTCTTGCATTTGCCTTTACATCAAGGTTATAGGAAATGTTCTTGGCATCGTGACTACCAAAATTTTTCATCACAACTGCCCCGCCACCGACAAATACAATCGGTGTAGTCTTTAAGTTATACCCAAACTCACGGATTGAGTTATACACCTTATCAACAAAATCCTCTATCTCTGCCTTGATAATGGCAAAGTATTCATCATCAATATCTGACCTGCCATATCGCATGATGTTCTGTATCTCTGACTCGTCTACCTCTCCGTTAAGTTGTCTTACACATTGTTCATTGATAGAACGCATACAGGTAATAAGACCTTTTGGTATCGTCACACACTTTGATTCATCCGGTGACTTGTTGATTACCGGCATAATGTCGATTGTCCAGCTACCGATATCTACTATCAGCGTTTTCTTTGCCATTGTAGGAATCTTATCCACTACTGCTGCATAACACTGAGGGAATACTGCCACATCATCAATTTCAATATGATATGACTCATTCTCATATTTGAAGTTTACACGCTTATTCTTTGTCAGGTACTTGATAAAGTCATTCTTCTCAGCTCCAAATCTTGTAAGTGGAAGTCCTACAGCAAGAAATACCTTTGCCTCTGCAAGACCTCTTCTTTTAAGTTCCTTAGCAACTGCTGCAAGAGTGAGAAGATAAAAGCTGTCATCTTCGACCTTTGTATCCTTTACTTCCTGCCTTACAGTTCCGACCTTGTAAAACTTTCCTTCATACTCAAGTACATCACCGAAAAGTGCCGGAGATGTTGTAATCTCCTTAACTCCTGTGACAAATACCTGAAAGATTGTTTTCATCATTGACCAGCCATGATCAATGCCGATTACTTCTAATTTGTTATTCATGTTCCTTTCACTCCTTTTCTGTATTGTCTGCATTATTGTTTTGCAAAATTTCATATAATTACCCACACCCTTTCAAGTGCTCAGTTTTGTCAGATGCAGGAATATCATCTGACCTGCCATAAAAATGCTTTCTCATTAATTCCTCATACAGTTCATCACTCTCTGCCTTAACTTTCATAAGACAGTAGAGAACCACTGTACTAATAATGATTACGAACCAAATTAACACCTTGCCCATTCGACCACTCCTCTCAAATAAAAAGAGGACCAAACCAGCTGATGGAGTATTCCATCTCAAGTGCTAATTTAGTCCTCACTAAATGTTTTTGATATAAAATTGTACCTAATCTAAGCACACAGATTCACTCTCAGACTGATTGCGGACATCTGTGATACTGACTTGGATTTTCGGTTTAATATTGCAGCGCTGCCCTATCTTTACCGCTAAAATGGTATAAAAACAAGGACTAAATTAGGCATAACCCCTTGATTTTACTGGGTTTCATCTAACTTGGTCCTATTATAACTCAAACACCCTGTTCCCATTTTGCGTAAGACTGTCTGGAAATCCCTATGACCTCTGCGACCTGTTCCTGTGTCATGCCTTTTACGTTCCGCAGTATAACCAGATTTTCTGCTAACACCATAGACCATCTCTTTTCTGATGAGTCTATTATAGCTCCGTTTTATCTCTTTTTACACCATACAAACTTATCATTTTATTCAGATTCATGTTAACTTTGGTTGCGTTACTTTATATCTTGGTATCCAAAATCTTCTTTACCGTTTAGAATCCATCAGATAAAGATGTATGCCAAGCACCGCATTAAATCCTGTGGCAGCAAAGACACTGAACCGTTCTACGACTCCAAAATATGCTTTTGGAACCATGTTCATCCCCAATGCTCCTACCAACATCATTCCTAATGCAATCCCTGCACAGATACCATAGGATCTGCAGCTCTTATCTTTGATCCCCGCAATGATAATTATGACTAATGACACGATAGACAAAACTACTACCAACACTGTAGAGACGATGTGCATACATCATACAGGCTGCTCAACTGATTCCACAGAGAAAGTGATGGTGCATTTGCCGCACTCAGATTACTGACCGCCTGCGCCATCCAGTCATACCCCGGATATGCCATAGGAGAAAAAACAACTGCTGCCGTATAAGACAAAAATGCCACAATCCCTAACAATCCACAATAATTTAATAAACTTTTTTTCATGCTTCCTTTCTCCTCTGTTAAACCCGCTGCTCTGTATCTTCGCGGTTTCTTTCCACTGCGTTTTCTTCACAAAACCATTTCAGGTACTCGTCCATCAGATCTTTTTTCCGGTCAGCTGCTTCATATTTTCCGGTCTGTTTGTCCAGTCCATAATCCATCAGTCCATGGGGTGTTAAGACTTTTGCTGCCGTCCATGGCAGCAAAACACTATATATGAACAGCCAGACTAAGATTTACTAATTTTCTCCCAAAGTCACAAAAGCAATCCCAGTTTTGTGCAATTTGCCAGCCACTAAGTTGTGAGCTGTCTTTTGAACCGTCTTTTGACACTCTAAACTTTTAAGGGAATATTTTAAAAATTCTTTTAGAAGATGTTCATGGCATCTGTACGTTCCCTGATCACCGCCAGATAACGTCTGGAATTTTCCGTATGGTTTTCCTGCTCTAAGAGGTCAAGGTAACCACAGATTGCGGTCAGCGGTGTACGCAGATCATGTGAGATATTCGTAATGGCAGTTTTTAACTCAGCATCTCCATTTTGCAGGCGCAAACGTTCCTTTCGCAGCCCACGAAGCTGAGCATTGATGCGGGCAGCCAGCATGCGGACTGCCCGGTCACCGGATGAGATTGAAAGTAATGTATTTGTGTCCAGTTCCAGCTTTTCCTCTAATTCCTCGGCACTCATTTCCCGGATCATATGTCCACTGTCAATAAAACCATAGTAAGTCGCAAGACGCGCCAGTTTATCTAAAATATGACTGGAGATCAAAACCGTGATCCCATGCTCCCTGTTCAATTTTAAGATCAATTCGCGCATTTCGATAATACCCTGCGGGTCCAGTCCATTGACCGGCTCATCCAATACCAGAAAATCCGGATTACCTGCTAATGCCACTGCAATCCCAAGTCTCTGCCGCATCCCCAGAGAAAAATTCTTTACTTTCTTATTGCCGGTATTTTCCAATCCGACAAGACATAGTAAGTCCGAAATTCCTTCGTCTGACGGCACTCCTAACACACGATACTGCTGCCTGATATTATCTGCTGCAGTCATGTCCATATAAATGGACGGTGTTTGCCTGATACCTCTCTCAATTTACTTCGCAAATGGCTGATATGTGTCTTTAAGGAATTCTCCGTACAATCCGGGGTATCCATGCTGATGCAGTCTAATAAAACGGATTTCGCTATTACCTGTTCGGGATTTTGCATCAGAAGTTTTAAAATGGCATATTCTGTTCTTGTTAAATTAATCTGTTTTCCGGCAACGCAAACAGAATGTGATGCCGTGTCTATCGTCAGTTCCTCATAGGTGTAAACGGGAGATAACCGGGGCGAGGATTTTTCTCTTAAACGGACTGCAATCCTCGCAAGCAGCTCCTTGGTATCAAATGGCTTGGTCAGATAATCGACTGCACCGCCGAGCAACAACTCCACTTTATCTTCTACCGCTGTTTTGGCACTGACAACGATTACGGGAATTCCCTGTATCTGGGGTAAAATATCCTCGCCGGACATTCCGGGTAACATTAAATCTAACAATATCAGACTCGGTTTCTTTTCTTTTAAAAGCAACAGTGCTTCCGTTCCGGAATAGGCACGCTGCACCGTATAGCCCTCCCGCTCTAACACTTCCTGTTCGAGATTACCGATTGCAACATCATCGTCAATGATCAGAATGGTTTCCATGTTACTCTCCTTCTTGGTTTGTCTGTTAATTACTCTGTATTATAGTAACCGTTTGGTCACTTGTCAAATGTTTTTTGAATATATATAAAAGCACCAAATGATCTATCTTACATCATTTGGTGCCCGGTTCATAGGTTTTGTCCCTGATATTGTACCGTTATAACGTAAACGATTTTATTGACTTCATCAATACGAAAAATAACAATATAATTATCGATCAACAACTGCCTATAACCATCTTTCGCATATCTGCCCTCCGTACGTTCCTGATGAGAATATGGAAAAATTGCTAACTTCAAAATAGCTTTTTTAATTCTTTCTAACTGCTTTTTTCCATTCTCGATATCAGACTTTTCATTTGCAATATATTCGTAAATACTGTTTAATTCGCGTATCGCCCTTGGGTTCATCTTTACCTGGTATTTATCCAAAATGCTTTTTCTCCAGTTCTTCAAATACTATATTGGCATCTGTTGCTTCTGCCCCATTCAAGACTTCCTGTTCAGATTCATAAATAGCCTGGTCAATGCGGTTAATTCGTGCGAATTTGTCATATAATTCACTGCTCATTACTACCAGATCACTATACCCGTTTTTCGTAATAAAGATAGGTTCCTGCTGCTTATGTGCAATGTTAGAAATTTCAGTTGTATTGCGCAATTCCTTAATAGGCATGATAAGAGGCATATTGGCTCACTCCTTTCTATGGCATAATTATAGCATAATTATGTATTTCACACAATGAGCAACTTCGAACTTCTCCAACTTACAATTTAACATCAATCGGTTTATAACCAACCTGTTCTGTTGCACTCTGTTCATTCGGCTTTGCAGATGATTCCACCATATCAGAACTCTCCGTTTTTTGCTTTTCTTTTTCTGCACGATCTGTATTGCCTACTTTATTTGCATTCTCTATTTTATCTACATTATCTGTTCTATCTGCATTTCCTGTTTTATTTGTATTGTTTGTTTTATCTGCACTCTCTGTTTTTTCCGTATTCTCTGCGCTATCTACCTTTGCGGCTTCTTCTACCTCCTGGTTTGCACGGGCAACCATTGACATCTGCTGTGCAGTTGCTGACTGCACTTTTCCCTGTATATCTGCCAGTTCCTGCTCTTTCTTTTCTGTATTCCCTTTGCCGGCATCCTGCCTGATCTCAGATTCTAATACTTCTGCTCTTCCTTTCAATCCGGCAGCTACACTTCCCTGCACATTTGCCTGCTTCATGGAAGTATCTGCTGAAATGATCGCCTGCATGCTTGCCTGTGACAATCCCGTGCCTTTTTTTGCGGATGTATGTTTCGTACCGGCGATCATATCATCCATGGAGGAAGATTTTTGACTTTGCTGCTCTCTTCTTTGCTCCATCTGATGCTGTCTTAACTGTTGATTGAGATTCGTAATCTCCTGCTGTATCTCCTGACGCTTTTTCATCTTATCTTCTAAGGAAAGTTCCTCATTTGAAGATAAGTCCTGTAACTTTTGCTGTGCGTCTGCAATCTGTCTCTGGATATTTTTCGTATAAGAGTCTGACTGCATTCCTCCGTTCCTTAAAGTGGTGCCTGCCTGTGCGGCACCTGTTCTGTCTGTAACATTGATTCTCATAATTGGTCTCCTTTCCAAAATATCTGTCACTTCCGTGTATGAAATGAATGTGTCATTTTACATCCATTACAGAGTAAATCTGCTCTCTTACAGATATTGTCGGAATACTTTTTTGCCCAATGAACCACATTGTTGTGAAGCAGCCGTTTTCTGTTGTGAACACACAAAAAAATACTTAAAAAATGTCTTTATGCCAACATCAGCATGACCACCAGTCGAAAGCGGTCGTTTTCATACCGGATATCGATTCCACCATAATATTTCTCTGCTGCCTGTCTAATATTAGACAGGCCGTATCCATGTCCTTTTGTCTGTTTTTGGGTGACCGGTAACCCCGTATCAGAATTCATCTCCACTACTCCCTCAAAACTGTTTACCACTTCTATCATATAGGCGTTACTTTTTCGATAAGAACATATCCTGACATGGGACTGTTCGTGATTTTCCTTATACGCTCCTGCTGCCTCTACTGCGTTTTCCAATGCATTATTTAAAATGACACTCACATCCAGCGCATCCAGTTTTTCATTCTCCGGATAAAAGAAACTGCTCTCAAAAATAATCCCTTTTTTGTGTGCTTTTTCCTGATATTCCACAAGGATCACATCTGTTACCGGATTTCCGCTTTTTACCTGTTTTGTTGCATCATATAGTGCATTTTTTAAACTGTCGGTATATTCTTTCGCCTGCCGGATCTCATTTTTTTCATACAACTGCTCTAACGTCATAACATGGTTTGCCATATCGTGTTTCAGGCTTCGGATATCGTGATACAGATTTTCCACCTGCTCGATATGTCGTCTGGTATCCTCGATCTGTGTCTCAAGCAATTCGCTTTGCAATTTTTCTTCCTGTCCTGCCTTAATACTCTGAAATAAAATGATCACAACAACGATCAGGATCAAAAAGATCGTATAATGTGCAATAGCAAGTATGCTATACATATTTTCTGCCCTGTTTCCCGCATGACTTTCGTAATAAGTCTGGTAATACTGCATAATGGCATACCCGGTCATCCCCGTTACAGACGGAGTGCTCAGCATGAACAGTTCTTTTACTGTCATCTCTTCATCCTTGTAAACATAGGCATTTACCATGAAATAACAGCTTAGTCCAACAATCACGGCAATGCATACCACCCCCAGCAGATTGACTGCTACAAATAGCGCGAGCTGCATATTTTCATGTCCCCGCATATATGTTGTGTATACAATGTTTTGATATAACACGTCACAAAGTGTCTGTGCCAGATAAACTGACAGCCAGCGTATCGCATAAAATGTGACGGTAATAAAGATTTTCTGTTTATAATTTCTTCGATCTATCATGCACATAACAACAAACGCAAGCCAAATGCCAATGCTGTATGCTGCGAAATTACTGATCTGTGCCGGCATGAAATATAAAGTAAGCATGGTAACCGGATAGATGACTCCAATTCCCCATGCATATTTTTTCTGCTTTAAAAACGGTTTTGTAAAACGATACAGAAAATATCCCATCAAAAACATTTCAAGCACGATTTCTGTCACTGCTGCAATTTTCCAATAGAACTCCATCCTCATATTCTCCTTTGGTTATATTGCATATATTGTTTTACAAAATTCGGATAATTCCGTTTTGCCATCAATACCTGCCCCTGTTCTAAATAGATATTAGAGGCATCATATTTTCTGACATATTTAAAATTCACAAGGTATGCTCTATGAGGACGATAAAAATCATCTCCTAATTTTTCTTCTAACTCTTTCAGTTTTCCATAATACTCAACGGTCTGATGGATGGTATGTATGACTACTTTCCTGTTAAAAACTTCCGCATACACAATATCTTCAGGAATCATCTGGATATGTTTCCCATTCGACGATATGATGATCGTTTCTTTCTCGTTCTTTTGTTCCTTTCGTTGTGCCACTGCTTTTTGTAACACTTCAAAAAATTTTTCTTCTGAAAACGGTTTTACAAGATAATGAAATGCTCCTACATCAAATGCCTGAAACACATACTCTTCTAATGCTGTCACAAAAATGATCATGGTATCTGCACCGTTTTTTCGCAACTGCCTTGCCGTGTCCATTCCGTCTTTGCCATCCATCTGAATATCCAGAAACAGTATGTCTATCTTTTCTTGGGAATCCAGCAACTCTTCACCCGATAAATAGCAGCATATCTCTGCATTCTTATATATTGTTTTAATTTTTTCCGCCATCCATTCTGTGATCGCAGCCTCATCATCACATATTGCAATCTTCATTTTGCCACTCCTTTTCCCCACAATTATATCGTAAAATTCTCCTTTTACGACAGGCATATGTTGTGAATGGATTGCTTTATGTTGTGAATTCTAAAATAAGATTCTCTTCTCACTAATTTGCCAAAAGAAGCACCGCCAGCAATCCGACAAACAGGACACTTACAACGACCGCTATCACAAAAAACAACTTATCCGTTTTCGCCCTGTCTTTTAATAGTCGATTCACGATACCATAGAGGGCAAGTCCCAAAAAACCGCCCGCTGTATTTGTGATCAGATCCGTGATGTCAGTCCGTCCAACCGCCAAAACATATTGGGCAATTTCTAAGCACAAACTTGTTCCGGCGATCACCAGTACTTTTGTGTAAAATTTTGACTTAGGAAGAAGCATTTGAAGATAGATTCCCATCGGCATGAAAATTAAGACATTGTCAAGCATCTCTTTGAAATGGTATGCTCCTCCAATGCCCTTGCCATAATGAAATGGTATGAGATTTAAGGCTCTTCCTCTGTCCAAAGCCTCCATGGAAAACTGTAATTTAAAAAGTATGATCCAGATCAAAAGCAGCAAATAAACGAAAAAAAGAAGCTGTGTGAAGTGGTTTGACTTTCTTTTCATATGTAAATTCCTCACTTTTCTGTTATCTTATTTTTGATTAAGTATAACAAATGCAGCTTCTTTATTCTTTGCTGTTTCTATAAGATTTTATTAAGATTTCTGAAATGTACTAATACTACATTTCAAAAATGGAACACAGTGTGTTCCATTTTTAACATCGTAATATATACATAAAGATTATTCTACTGTTCAGCAATTCTCACTTTCAATTGTTTCATAACATACATTTTTTCTATATTGGTCTTGTTACTAAAATGTTTAATATTCTAGCACCCTTCTCCAATAAAGTGCCAAGCATCATAGCATTCTTCTTCAAAAAACTTATAATAGCAGAAAAAAGAATACATTCCTCCACTATATTCCTTCTTCTTACTCTCTTGCATTAATAAAATTTTGCTGAAATTCTTCTTCTGTAAATGTATATACATTTTTGAAAAGATAATTTTTAAATTGATCAAGACCAAATAAAATAAATTCCTCTTTTGCTAGTCTTCTTGTAGTTTTGTATAATTGATCTCTATAATATGATTGTGATATTCCTCCATTTGAATCTTGCAATCGTGCCTTTTGTCGGTCTATCCCATCTTTAGTCTGCCTTGTTTGTCCAAACTTCCTATAGTTTTCTTTATTATAAACTAATATATATATCATATTCTTTCTAGTATAAGAAATAGAATTCACGACATTCCCTTTACAATCTACATATTGCAAATCAAATAGAATGAACAAACTATCATATATTTTTTTATTAACTTCATAATTCACTTCATTTGTAATTCTTCCATTTTTAAATTCTATAAAAAAACATTCATCTTTATCAAAATACAAGGCATCATTAGATTTAGGCGTAGGATTGGCCAGCGGAATCTTTTCACTTACATACCATTCCTTTACCTTGTCAAACCAGCACACTTGAAGCTGACTATGAACCATATATACCTTATTATCTTTATCCTCCGATGCCTTTTCCAAACTCCCTTGTACTTCATCAATCTTATGCACGTTCCACACCTCATATTCCTATTAACTATTGTATCTTAGATTTTCCAGCATCTGCATCGGATCCGACAATTTTTTATAAATAGCATCGATATTATCTGATACATCGTGTAATAAAGAAGTATTCCCCACATTTTCTGCCAAATAATAATGAGGTTTAATAGACCCGTTATATTTTGTTGAAAAAACATCAATAGCATCCAAAAAATATGGACTATGTGTTGTAATAATCATAGATAAATCAAATTCCCGCTGAAGTAATACTATCAATTTTGCATATAGTAATTGCCATTCTGGATGCAAATGCACTTCTGGTTCATCTAATATCAATACATCTTTTTCCTTTATAGCTCCAACTTCGAGCAAACGTTTTATTAATGCAAATGACTTTAATCCCGTCGACAAATTAACTATGTTTAATGGTTTTATATCTTTATTTGACTTAAAATAATACTCGCCATTCTGATTCGTTTCAATATCTCCCTCTATTACTTCTTCTAGAATTTTATATATTTCATTTAATTTATCCTTCGCTACAACAGCATCAAAAATATTATCGTAAATGTCTTCTTGCTCATTTATAAGGTATTTTATAAGATGTGCTTCTGTAATCCTAGGCGTACCTAAATAACTTGTAAGATAATCCAACACAAATGGATTATCTATATAAAATGCCTGATGTAAAATATTAATTTCAGAATCCCAATCTGTACATACATTCTCACTAAACGTAAATAAAACCTTTTTATCTTTAATAATCAATTCTACTTCCGACTCCATTTTTTCATCCTTCAACGGAGATATTTGATCTTCAAAGACTCTATTAAACCACCTAGTAATCACTTCTGTCATCACTTTTTTATCAGAAATAGTAAACAACTCTTCTAACTTTTCTGCACACTCATAGACAAATTCCTCCATATCCTGTTGATTATCAAATAAAGAATTTTTTTCTATTTGTTCCCTTATAAGCTCCTCCGATTTTTGTTTTGTCTCGCTATTCCAATAATCCATAATAGTCTCTGACAACACCCTTGTAACTGTATTAATATTTCTTCTTCGTAACGATGCATTTATTACGTTATGAGAAATCTTTCCCTGTAATGTTCTATTAATAATTGAGCTAGCTCTATTTTTTCTTTCCTGAGTAATTTTCTCATCCATATTATTCATAGAATTAAATACAGAAAATAAAGTCTTCCCAATAGTACTTTTTCCAGCATTATTCTCGCCAGCAATCACTGTCATCCCGTTAATTTCTATTGTTGCGCTCTCAATTTTTCCAACGTTTGAAATTTTTAAATGCATATTTTTCCTACCTTTTCTATATGACAATTTATATAATATTTTGTGAAATTTCTACTAATTTATTTAAAATATATAGACTTTTCAATTTTTCATATATGGCAATCCATATCTATAATAGCATACACTTCCTTAATCCACAACCAAAATGTCTCCCTTAAATTTTCTCAAAAATATCAATTTAATATATTAATATATTTTCATTACTGCTCCGCAATTCTCGCCGCCAGATCTTCTAAATACATCCATCTGTCCATCTTTTCTTCCAACAGATTTTCCGCTTCCTCTTTTTCCGTTACCAGTTGATTGAGTTTCACAAAATCCGTAGAAGCTGCTGCCATCTCCTGATCCAGCATATCTATTTTTTCTTCCAGTGCGGCGATCTCACTTTCAATCGTTTCATAATCCCGTTGTTCCTGATAGGTAAACTTCAACTTCTGAGGACCACGGGTACGCTGTCCTTTTTTTGTAACCTGTGCGTCTGTTTTTACTCCATTACCGGCTTTCTTTTCCTGTTCTGCTTCCTCCGCTTCTTTTTCTGCTGATTTTTTCAAAGAATAATCGGTATAGCCACCTTCGTATTGTCTTAGTTTTCCGTCTCCTTCAAAGGCAAAAATACGCTTCATGGTCCTATCGAGAAAATAGCGGTCATGCGATACCGTAACAACAATGCCCTCATAACGATCCAGATAATCTTCTAAGATAGTCAGCGTAGCGATATCCAGATTGTTGGTCGGCTCATCCAACAAAATAAAGTTCGGAGATGTCGCCAGTACCCGAAGCAGATTTAATCTTTTCTTTTCTCCACCGGACAGCTTTCCGATCGGACTGTACTGTTTTTCCGGTGGAAATAAAAAACGCTCCAATAAGACTGTTGCGGATATGACTCCATCCACAGTCCGAATATATTCTGCCGTATCTTTTACATAATCAATCACCCGCTGAGCCGGGTCCATATAGGACAGATTGATCTCCTGTGCATCCTCATTTTTTTCTGAGGCTATTTCCTGTGCATAGTATCCCATTTTCACGGTCTGTCCGATAATAACCTGCCCGGAATCCTGTGGAATAATGCCTGCAATAATCTTCATTAACGTAGACTTTCCACAGCCGTTCGGTCCGATAAATCCAACCCGGTCGCCTTTTAAAAAGATATAAGAAAAATCATCGATCAGTTTTCTTTCTCCATAAGACTTACAGATATTTTCTAACTCCACGGTCGTTTTTCCCATTCTTGTGGAAATGGAACTTAATTCTACCTGAGAATCCTGCACAGGAGCCTGACGATCTCTTAACTCCTCATAACGCTGGATATGTGCCTTCTGCTTTGTAGAACGTGCCCTTGCTCCCCTGCGTATCCATTCCAGTTCCACACGCAGGATCGACTGACGTTTCCGTTCACTGGCTGCTTCCATTTCCTGTCGCTGGGTTTTCAGTTCCAGATATCCCGAATAATTCGTCTGATAACTATAAATTTTTCCCTTATCAATCTCCACGATCCGATTGCACACACTGTCTAAAAAATACCGGTCATGTGTTACCATGATAAGAGCGCCCCTCCATTTTTTCAGATAATCCTCCAGCCAGTCTGCCATATCGTTATCTAAATGGTTCGTAGGCTCATCCAACAAAAGAATGTCTGCCGGAGAAAGAAGTACCGATATCAATGCGAGACGTTTTCTCTGTCCGCCCGATAATTGTCCTGCAGGCTGCATAAAATCTTTAATGCCAAGCCGGGTCATCATGGCCTTGGCATCACTTTCAACAGACCAACGGTTTTCTTCCGTCACATTTCCTTCCAGCACACATTCTAAACTGCTTTTTTCCGGCTCAAATTCCGGATGCTGCGGCAGATAACGCATCACCACATGGTTTGCAGTCGTGACAGTTCCCTCATCGGTCTCCTCTTCCCCCATGATCATCCGCAAAAGCGTTGTCTTTCCGGTTCCATTGATACCAATGACACCCACTTTTTCCCCATCCTGCAATGAAAATGAGGTATTATCAAATAATTTTCTTTCCGTGTATACCTTGGTCAGATTCTCTATATTGATCAGATTCATGTTGTTTCCTCTTATTCCTCTGCAAAAAGCCTCTTTTTCCGCTCAATCATCTCATCAATTCTTTCGATATAAAGAGCTACATCCTTAACATTCTCGCACCGTTCGATCCGATGTGTGCCATCCGGATTTGGCGTATTCCAGACACGTTTCGTGGAAGCTCCTGCTCCACACGCCACGATGGTCTGTTTCTCCTCCATGATCAGGATATTATAGATGCCTGCCTTTCCTTCTTTCGCATACCCCACGTTCTCAAAATTTCCTGCCATATTTTTCTGGCGGTAGAGATAATAAGGCTGCAAGCCCATCCGCTTACAATAATCTGCCGTCACTTCAATATGTTCCCAGGTATTCTCCATTTTAAGATTTGTATAATCTTCTTTAAACATATTGAGTCTTGCCGCACGTTTAATGGCAAGAGAATGTACAGTAACATTATCCGGCTGTAATTCCTCTAACTGCTCCATCGTATGACGGACATCCTCTAAATTTTCATTTGGAAGTCCTACGATCAGATCCATATTGATATTGTCAAATCCTAACTCTCTTGCGGTTAAAAAGCTCTGAACGGTCTGCTCTACCGTATGATGCCGTCCGATAATCTCTAACGTTTCCTGCTTCATGGTCTGCGGATTGATCGAAATCCTCGAAATTCCATGGGAACGTAAAACCTCTAATTTTTCTTTTGTAATACTGTCCGGTCTTCCGGCTTCAACTGTAAACTCCAAAAGATGAGATAAATCAAAACTGGATTTAATTTTTCTGATCAGTCTGTCCAGTTGATAAGGTGCCAGAGTCGTCGGGGTACCGCCTCCAATATAAATCGTATTCAGATGCCGCTCCCGATACTGCTCGGCTGTGTAGTCAATCTCTTTTTCTAAGGCATCTAAATATTCATCCACACGCTTTTCCCATGCAGACAACGGGTAAGAAGTAAAGGAGCAGTACAGACAGGTACTTGGACAGAAAGGAATCCCAATATACAGACTATAGCCTTTCTCATAGTCTAATTTGTTCAAAAGCCCTAACTCACGTTTTGCAATGTCGATACTAAGCTCTGTTTTCTCCGGGCTGCAAAAATAAGTATCTGCCATAAAAGTGCGGATCTCATCCTCGCTCTTTCCCTCTTCTAACATACTCATCGGGATCTTCGTCGGACGAATTCCGGTCAGTGTTCCCCACGGAAGTGTCTGTCCCGTATACTCAGAAAACATCTGATAAATACCACGTTTCAGGCGGTTTTTCGTCTCTTTCCTGTCAGAAAAATCCACCTGTATCTGCATCGACGCAAGAGCTGGTTCTCCTGTCTTCGCTTCTGCATTTAAGACACTGGCAGAAATCACATTTTCTGCTCTCGAAAAAAGAACCTCCATGTGGAACAATGGAGTTTCTTTTTCTTCTAACTCTGCAATTTTTTCACTGTCGGCAAATACTTTGACATCCTCTTTCGGATAAAAAGCCTTCACTAATGAATGGATGTCATACTCAAAATCTGCCTCATTTAAACTAACTGTAATCATATTTTTTCACCATTACGCTCTCTATAAAAACGGATTGTATTTTCGTTCCATTCCAATCGTTGTCATGTCTTCATGGCCGGTATAGACCATCGTATCATCCGGTAACGGCATCAGTTTATCCTGAATGGAGTGGATCAGTGTCGAGGACTTTCCTGTTGGGAAATCCGTTCTGCCAACGGACTGACAAAACAGTGTATCTCCAGAAAACAACGCCTTTTCCTCTTCGATATAATAGCAGACACCACCCTGGGTATGTCCCGGTGTATGCAGCACCCGGATCTCAAATCCCGCAAGATTTAAAATTGCGCCGTCCTTTACATAACAATCCGCATGAAAAGTCAGCGTTCTGCCGATCATTCCTGATAAATTAATCTGCGGTGTCTCTAAGGTCTCCTTTTCCGTCTCATGAGCATAGATTTTTATCCCATACTGCTCTGCAACTTCCTGCGCTGCCATTGCATGGTCAAAATGTCCATGTGTCAAAAGCACAGCTACCGGAACAACGCCATCCTCTTTGATGATCTGTTCGATCCGCACTGCATTGTCACCCGGATCAATGATCAGTGCTTCTTTTGTCTTTCTGTTTTCTGCAATATAGCAGTTCGTTGCCACTGCTCCGACTACTAAATGTCTTACCTTTAAATCTGCCATTCCTTACCTCGCCTGTCACTTCTGTTCTAACCGGTTGTTCTTTCAATATCAATCACGCTCTCCACCTGACGGATCTTATCCACCAGACTTTGCAGCTCCATTTTTCCCTTTGTATTAAAGGAAACGGAAATCGTCGCTACTCCCTGCTTACTCGTTTTGGAGTTGATCGCATTGATATCAATCCCACGCTCCGTAAAAATCTTTGTAATATCTACTAACAATCCGGTACGGTTGTTTCCAAAAATCTTAATCTCTGCAAGATAGAGTCCGTTGCTGCCCTCACTTGCTCCCTGCTGCCATTCTGCATCGATCAGTCTGGCACGATCCATGTCCGACAGATTGATAATATTGATACAATCCGTTCTGTGTATGGATACACCTCTGCCTCTCGTAACAAAACCGACAATCTCGTCTCCCGGTACCGGGCTGCAGCATTTTGAAAAATGTACTGCGACATCATAAAGTCCTTTTACGACAATTCCACTCTTTGACTTCTGCGGGATCGTCTTAGAGATATTCGCATCCTGGATATTCTCTAATACATCCGAATCTGTCATCGGTACGACATGATCCTTTTTGTATTCTTCTAACATCCGATTGACAACCTGACTCTCCTTGAGTCCTCCGTGTCCCACGGTTGCCAGTGCAGAATCCCAGTCGTGGAATCCATATTTTCTTAAAATCTTATTCTGATATTCCGGCTTATTGATATCTGAGAGTTCGATACTCTTCATCTTACAATACTGCGAGATCAGTTCCTTACCCTTTGCGATATTCTCTTCCTTGAACTGACTTCGAAACCACTGATTGATCTTATTTTTCGCCTGTGTACTCTTGACAATATTCAGCCAGTCACGGCTTGGTCCGTGCGAGTTCTGGGAAGTAATGATCTCAATCCGGTCACCGTTCTGGATGACATAGTCAATCGTTACCAGTTTGCCATTGACTTTTGCACCGATCATTTTATTCCCTACGGCAGAATGGATCGCATAGGCAAAATCAATCGGCGTAGAACCGGTTGGAAGATTTTTGACATCTCCGGAAGGCGTAAAACAGAATACCGTATCTGAAAAAAGGTCCAGATCACTCTTTAACAGACTCATAAATTCCCGGTTATCGGACATGTCCTTTTGCCACTCTAAAATCTGACGCAGCCAGCTTAACTTCTCTTCTTCCTGATTCTCTACATTGCCACCGTTTGAAGCCTCTTTATACTTCCAGTGTGCGGCAATACCGTATTCGGCTGTCCGATGCATCTCATAGGTTCTGATCTGGATCTCAAACGGCTGTCCGTCCGGTCCGATCAGTGTTGTATGCAGTGACTGATACATATTCGGCTTTGGCATCGCAATATAGTCCTTAAAACGTCCCGGTATCGGTTTGTACATCTCGTGGATGACTCCTAATGCCGCGTAGCAGTCCTTGACATCTTTTACAATGATCCGAATGGCAAAGAGGTCATAAATCTGATCTAGCGTCTTATCCTGATTGACCATCTTCTTATAAATACTAAAGAAATGCTTTGCTCTTCCATCAATCTCTGCTTCAATGCCCGCATTGGTGATATGGCTGCGGACTTCTTCTACTAATTTCTGGATATAGTCATCTCTTGCACTCTTTTTCAGTGCGATCTTCTCTACTAAATCATAATATGCTTCCGGCTCTAAATATTTTAAGGATAAATCCTCTAATTCGATCTTAATTTTAGAAATACCGAGTCGTTGGGCAATCGGAGCATAGATATCCATGGTCTCTCTTGCCTTTTCCTTCTGCTTCTCCGGTGTCATATATTTTAAGGTACGCATATTGTGCAGACGGTCTGCTAATTTGATCAGAATGACACGGATATCGTTTGCCATTGCTAAAAACATCTTTCGCAGATTCTCCGCCTGTTTTTCCACCTTATCTGCATCATAGGACAACTGTGCCAACTTCGTAACACCATCGACTAACAATGCCACATCCGGGTTGAACTCTTTTGCAATCTCCTCTTCCGTCATGACCGTATCTTCCACAACATCATGCAACAGTCCCGCAACAATCGTCTCTTTATCTAATTCTAAGTCGGCAAGAATAATTGCCACACACAAAGGATGGATGATATATGGTTCACCCGATTTACGCACCTGTCCCTCATGTGACTCTCTTGCTACCCGATATGCTTTCTCGATCAGGGAAATATCCGCAGATGGATGATATTTACGCACACTCTGGATCAGTTCCTGATAGAGCTTATCGGGACTGACAAATTCTTCCATTTTTTTAAGCTTTGTATTCTGGGAAGTCACTTCATTTTCTAATTCTTCTAACTTCTCTGTAGAAATATCAACCATTCTCTCACCAACTTTTCCTAAATTTATACTTTTGTAAACCGCCGCCAGCATATCTAAACATAGAATAAATTATAATAAAAAAACGATAAAAAAGCAATGTCTATAGTGCATAAACATACCTTTTCATCCGTTTTCCGAGGATATCCACCTCTTTTCGAAAAGAAAATCCCAATTTTTGCAACAACCCTAAGGACGGATGATTTTCTTCCTCTACTAAACAGCTCAATTCCGAAAAACCACTTGCCTCTTTTGCATAATCCATAATTGCCGTACAGACTTCATAGGCATAGCCCTGTCTTTGATATTCCTGCCGTATCAGATACCCCATTTCCAATACGATCTCATCCTCGATCTCCTGTGTATTTAAGCCTGCCCTGCCGATGATCTCTCCGTTCTCCCGATCGCAGACTAGCCACATTCCATAGCCGTAATAGACATACATATTTTCAATATAGGCTTTCGTATAGGCGATCTCATCCTCCCGTTTCTCACAGAGCGGTTCAATAAAATCCGTCATTCCCTCCTGTGCATAGATTTCATAGAGGGCCTCGACATCTTCTACCGTCATCTCCCTGAGATAAGTCCGTTCCGTCTCGATCACACGCCACGGAATCCCATGTTTTCTCTGGTAGATTCTTTCTAAAAAATAAAAATCTACCTCTTCAAAGCCTTCCACAACAATGTCTGCCGCAGAATAAGTCTGCCCATTTTTCTTCTGATTTACAAATGCGATCGTGGCAAGCCCGATCTCCCTTCCGTTTTGCAGTGTTGCATCCTCTGCCGCTATTAACAGGGTTTCTTCTGTCCGATAGCCTGCCTGCAACAGCTTTTCTTCCATATCCTCTTTTGTGGTTTTTCCGTCAAGATTTAAAACCCGCACCCCATATTGATACAGTCCCTCTAATAAAAACAGAACATCAGCATCTAACTGATGTTCTATCAGGAACTCTTCGCGGTTAAACATTACGCATCTCAATTGATTTTCCATTCCGCATCTCCTGTATTCCCTGCATAAAACGCCGTTTTACCGTTTCATGCAATGTATCTCCAAGCCGTTCGGCAATTTCTTTGGAAATACAGCCTCCTGCCATCGCAGGGTGACCGCCTCCATCACCGATACCGTGAAGCATCTCTTTTAATAAGACACCTACATTGACGCGTTTTTCATCACTGCGTACCGCAAAACGGATTCCATCCTCCTGTCTTGCATAAACAATGACAACATCCACGCCATCCAATGCTTTCATAAAATCAGAAATCATCGCGATCAATGCCGGCTGACATTCAAAAGGAATAAATGCAAAACCTACCCGGTCATAGATTTCAATACTTTGGATTGCAGCCTCATAGGCAGACAGATCTGCTAATTCCAGCGTATCCGCATACATATTCTGTACCAGATCCCAATCCGCATACCGGAACAGATAGGCAAACATATCCGTATCTTTTTGTGTCGTTCCCCTGGTAAAATCCGCAGTATCCATCTTGATCGCATAGGCAAGTGCTGCGGCAACATTCGGCTTCGGTATGATTCCATCTTCCACAAAATAGGACGCAACGATCGTTGCACAGGCTCCTGTTTTCCGGATATCCCAATAGGCATACTCGCACTCGTGATGTACCGGATGGTGGTCAATACACGCGGACTTCTGCCCACCGATATCGGTCACATTGGAATTCTGATTCTGAGAATCCACCAGTACCACGCAGGCATCTTCCGGCAATGCTCCCTTGGTCTGTCCGCCTTTGACCTGAATCCCAAAGTTATCGAGCATACGAATCGCACTCGCCCGCTCTAATTTCCCCTCATAGCAGATTGTTGCTTCGATCTCGTAATATTTCAAATACTCCTGTAATGCAAAGGCTGTGGCAAGTGCATCCGGATCGGGAAAGTCATGGGTCTGTATATATGCATTTTTTCCTTTTAATAATTGAATCAGCTCTTTTTTCATACTCTTATTCTATGATAAAATGTCTATACGGTCTCCGGTTCCGGATAATCTACTCCAAACGTCTCAACTGTTACTTTTTTCATCTTCTGTTCTTCCATTGGCCGGTCACTGTAATCTGTGCGTACTTCTGCGATCTTATTTACCACATCCATACCTTCGGTAATCTTTCCGAAAGCTGCATAGGAGCCGTCTAAATGTGGTGCGTCTTTATGCATGATAAAGAACTGGCTTCCTGCTGAATTCGGATGCATTGCGCGTGCCATTGACAATACGCCTGCGGTATGCTTCATCTGATTGATCACACCGTTCTGTGCAAACTCACCTTTGATCCCATAGCCTGGGCCTCCCATACCATTTCCGTCAGGGCATCCTCCCTGGATCATAAATCCGTTGATCACGCGGTGAAAGATCAATCCGTCATAAAATCCCTTATTGATCAGACTGATAAAATTGTTCACGGTATTTGGTGCAATTTCCGGATATAACTCCGCTTTCATAATATCTCCGTTTTCCATTTCGATTGTAACGATCGGGTTCTGTGCCATTTTTATTTCCTCACTTTTCCATTATTATTGTTTTTATTGTATCTGATATGAATCCAGAAGTAAAGGCAATATCTGCTCAATCTCCGCTCTGGTTGCTAAATGCTCTGAAAATGCACTAGCACTTCCTGCTGCAACTGCCATTTGAAATGCCTCTTCATAGGAAGCATGCTCCATATATCCGGCTAAAAAACCTGCCACCATGGAATCTCCTGCACCGACTGCATTTCGCACCTTGCCCTTTGGGGCATCTAATTGCATCTGCTCTCCATGTTCTGTCAAAAGCAATGCTCCATTTCCGCCTAAAGAGATCAACACACTGCATGCTCCCATTTTCTGCAACTGCTTCGCATAGGCAAACATTTCTTCTTTCGTACTCATTTTGACCTGAAACAGTCCCTCTAATTCATCCTGATTCGGTTTGATCAAAAACGGATGATAAGGCAGTACCGCTTTTAGAAGTTCCCCGGATGCATCCACCACGGTCCGTATCTGTCTATCCTTCAACTTCTTCATAATATCTGCATAAAATGTCTGTCCTAAACTCTTTTGCACATTGCCTGCCAAAACCAGGACATCTTCTTTTGTTAGAACGCCTAATTTTTCCTCTAACTCCTGCACCTCTCTTTTAGAAATCGCAGGACCTTGTCCGTTAATCTCCGTTCCTTCGTTAGAAAGTAATTTGACATTAATGCGGGAATCTCCCTGCGGCAGCCATATCCATTCTGCCTCGATTTCCTGCTCTTTGATTCTCTTTTCTATCTCTCTTCCCGTAAATCCTGCTGTAAATCCCAGTATTTTCGTAGGAATCCCCAGATGTTTTAATACAATGGATACATTGATCCCCTTGCCACCGACATTCATCTGTTCGGTCACGGTCCGGTTCGTATGTCCCATCTGAAAATTCTCCACGGTAACACCATAGTCCAGCGATGGATTACAAGTGATCGTGTATACCATATTTTTCTGTCCTTCCTACTTCAGATCCAATTCGACCGGACAATGGTCGGAGCCAAAAACTTCCGTATGGATCTTAGCATCTGCTAAATGCTCTTTGTACTCTTCTGACACTAAAAAATAATCAATCCGCCATCCGGCATTTTTCTCTCTTGCCTTAAAACGATACGACCACCAGGAATAAATCTGCTCCATATCAGGATAAAAATAGCGGAACGTATCAATAAAGCCACTCTCTAAAAGTTCCGTCATCTTTGCCCGCTCCTCATCCGTAAATCCGGCATTTTTTCTGTTTGTCTTTGGATTCTTTAAATCAATCTCCTTATGTGCCACGTTCATATCCCCGCAGACAATGACCGGTTTATTTTTCCGAAGCTGCAACAGATATGCCCTGAAATCATCTTCCCACTTCATACGATAGTCCAGCCTTGCAAGTTCACTCTGGGAATTTGGTGTATACACAGTGATCAGATAATACTCCGGAAATTCTAATGTGATCACCCGTCCTTCTTTATCATGCTCCTCGATTCCTAATCCATAAGTGACCTGTAACGGTTCCTCTTTAGTAAATATGGCTGTTCCTGAGTAGCCCTTTTTCTCTGCATAATTCCAATAGGCATAATAGCCTTCTTTTTTCCAATCTATCTGTCCTTCCTGCAGCTTGATCTCCTGCAGGCAAAAAATATCCGCATCCGCCTGCTCAAAAAATTCCATAAATCCCTTTCCCATGCAGGCGCGTAAACCATTGACATTCCACGATATCAGCTTTTTGTTTGCCACTTTTCGTTCCTCCTTGCTTTACACTCTGTGTTCATTCTACCACAAAATTCTTTATCAAAGAATACTTCTAATGCGAAATCCTCTCAATATGAAATATCTTCGATATAGAATGTTCTTCATATGAAATATCTCCACACAAAATATTCTCTATATACAAAATACCCCTGATACGAATGTCCTATCACGGATATGTGTCAATACAGAACATATCACAACATCGTCTCAGAGGTATTTTTCTCAAACAGTTCTCCCTGCATCTATTCTATTTATTTACGGAATGCTGTAATGCTTTTGTAATTGCACTTCCAACTACGAAACATGCTGCTGCCTCAACTAAACCGTTCACTCCAACGAATGCAATAACAAAGGCAAACGGATTTGCCACTTTCATATTTTTTGCAAGTCCCTGGATAAATTCTGTCTGGTAGAAGAACAGGATCAGTGTTGTCATAAACAACAGGGTATTCAACAGTGGACAGCAAAGGTTTGCAATAAAGACAGATGCTCCTTTTAATGCTTTTACCTTTTTCAATCCCTGTGCGATCAGTCCTGTCAACCATCCCATTACAAGACGTGTTACAAAACATACAACAAATGTTCCTGCCGGATTAATGCTTAAGAGCATCGCTCCAAATGCGCTCATTCCGAAGCACTGTATAAAACTTGTAAGTCCAAATACGCCTCCTAAAATTGCACCTGCAGCCGGTCCTAACACTACAGCTCCTACCGCCACCGGAACAACAATCAGCGTAATTTCTAATCCGAATGTCTTAATGTAACCGATAGGGGTAAAAGCCATAATTAAAATGATCGCAATTAATAATGCCATCTCTACCATATAAGTGGTATTCAGTTTTCCATTTTTTCTCATGGTCTTTTCCTCTCTTTCCTGGTTTTTCTGTCACAACGGTATCATTGGTCGTCCTAGTTTCTATTACGAACCATTTGACACCAGACACATTAGTGTATTATGAGCAGGATCTGCTCATTATTTGCCGCTCGTCAAACATGTAACATATTGACTCGCTCACACTCACTCTATAATATTATAAAAGAAACCAGTTTGCAAGAGTTATTGTTAATTTTTTCACATATTAATTGTGTCTATAGTTTTTCGCTCAAATGCAGCTTTTCATACCCCATTTGAACCAACATCTCATCTAATCTTTTTAACATCTCTTTCTGTACCATTGGTACACAGATTTCCTCACCGATTTTAACATAATCCTCCGGAATCGTTTCAAATTCCAAAATGGTATCCGCCTCTAACTCTATTTTAATGCCTTCACTCTCTATTGTCTCTACACTTAATCCTAAATTCAATAAAGCAGTCCTGTCTCCCTCTTCCTTCGGCGCACTAATCTGTGCTTTGCGTTTTACTTTTAATTCACATTGTTTCGGCATATTCCGCATGATATTTATCTCTGCTTTTAGTAATTTTATATCTTTAATTTTTGACATAAGATACATTCTCCTCTTTTATTAATGACATCCCTTTCTTATAGTGTCCTTCAAATCTCATCTGGTCATCCCCGCTTAACCAATCTACTTTGGCTGTCTCATACGGCATATAAATAATCGTTTTACTATTTTCCAGCTTCTCCTGCTTAAAAGATTTTTCAATCGCCTTAAGGACATATTGATTTAATGTTATCTTTTGCTTTTCTGCTTCCAAAGCTGCCTTACGATGCAACTCCGGTGATATTCTTACATTAAAACTTCCCCGAAATTCTTTTTCTGGATTTTTACCTATTTGTTTACATAACTCTAAATAATTATCAATGCTTTGTCGAAACATTGCTTTCAGTTCTTCCACGGATGTTCCATGAAAATTCAAAGAATCTGCAATACCAAATACCTCTCCCACAAATATATCATCTTCTGCATCATACTCAACCGTTGCATGATAACCCTTGTATTCCAGCATTGAACTCATTTTTTCCTCCTATCAAAAATCTCATCTGTTATATCTCATCTATATCTTTTAGAAATTGTATCGTCTTTTTTACTTGATATGCATACAACTCATGTTCCGGATGAGGTTCATCAAACTGTAAAATACGCTTTGTCTCCAAATGAACAAATCCTATTCCCGAACCTCTTCCTCCTGAAAATTTCTCACAACCGCATTTCCCCATCAACATATCCAATTCCCTTGTTGTAAAATTCTTTGGCATTGGCTTTCTACATAATTTTTCAATCAGTTCCCTTTTCTTTGGCATTTATAATTATCACCTCCCACTTTGCAACTGTTTTTCAGTCGCTTTATTCTATCATAAATTATCTATGTTTTCAATAGCACAGTTTTTGTTCCGCGCGCGAGCGGTGCTGCATAGCAGCTATTTACTTCTCCGCAAGCTGCACATCTTTGCCCGAAGGGCTTTTTTCTCTATAAGAAACACAATATTCCCTAATCCTATAACGCAAAAAAGGACTGCCACACATTCATGTGACAGTCCCTCTAAGTCTTATATCATTCTGATTATTTGTTTAACTCAGCTTTTAAAGCCTCTGTTAATGCTGGAACGATCTTGTTTAAGTCTCCAACGATACCGTAATCAGCTACATCAAAGATTGGAGCATCCTCATCTTTGTTGATTGCGATGATGATATCAGATTCTTCCATACCTGCAACGTGCTGGATTGCTCCGGAAATACCGATTGCGAAGTATAAGTTAGGACGTACAGTCTTACCTGTCTGACCTACCTGAACATCAACTGGTTTCCAGCCATTCTCTACTACTGCACGAGAGCAGCTAACCATTCCGCCAAGTACATCTGCTAAATCCTGAAGCATTTTGAAGTTCTCTGCAGAACCAACTCCACGACCACCGGATACTAAGATCTTAGCGTCCATGATGTTCTCTGCACTCTTAGCTTCTTTTACAACTTTTAAGATTTCAACATATTTGTTGTCAGGAGTAAATCCTGGGTTGTACTCGATAACTTCTGCTTTAGCACCTTTTACAGGCTCTAATTTCTGCATAACGCCCGGACGTACTGTTGCCATCTGAGGACGTGTGTTAGGGCAAGCGATAGTAGCGATTGTGTTACCACCGAATGCAGGACGAGTCATTAATAACTGGTTTGCAACACCTTTGAACTCACCGATTTCAAGTACAGTACAATCTGCTGTTAAACCTGTTTTAACTCTTGCGGATACACGAGGTCCTAAATCTCTACCGATTGCTGTAGCACCTACTAACATGATCTCCGGTTTGTACTCTTTGATTACAGATGCAAGTGCATGAGCATATGGCTCTGTTCTGTAGTCTTTTAATTCAGGATCGTCTACAACGATAACTTTGTCAGCACCGTACTCTGCTAACTCGTCAGCAAGGCTCTTTACGTCGGAACCAATAAGTACAGCTGTAACATCAGTGTTTAAATCTTTTGCTAAGTCTTTACCCTTTCCAATTAACTCAAAAGCGATTGGGGTTAACTCATTGTCAACCTGCTGTGCAAAGACAAATACTCCTTTATATTCCTCTAAGTTCATTTTTTCCACTTTTATTCACCACTTTTCCTTATTCTTATTAGATTACATGTTTCTCTTTTAATTTACCCATGATGTAGTCAACAGACTCTGTTGCATCAAGAGTAACTTTTTCGCCTGCACCTTTACGAACTTTGTCAGATGCTTTTGCGATCTGTGTAGGAGAACCTTTTAATCCAAGGTCAGAATCATCTACGTCTTTTAAGTCAGCTCTGCCCCATACAGTAATCTCCTGATCATAAGCATCGAAGATTCCGCCCGGAGTCATGTAACGTGGCTGGTTTAACTCAGATAATGCTGTAATTAAGCAAGGCATTTTTGCTTTTAATTCATGGTATCTGTCTTCATACTGACGCTGTACGATAACAGAATCTCCATCAATCTTGATATCCTGTGCATAAGAGATTACAGGAAGATTTAAATGCTCTGCAATCTGTGGTCCAACCTGTGCAGTATCACCATCGATAGCCTGACGACCTGTAATGATTAAATCATAATCGATGTTTCTAAGAGCTCCTGCGATAGTTGTAGATGTAGCCCATGTATCAGCTCCACCTAATACTCTATCTGTTACAAGGATTCCCTTGTCAGCTCCCATTGCCATAGCTTCACGAAGAACTTCCTCTGCTTTTGGAAGACCCATTGTAAGTACAGTAACCTCTGCGCCGTACTCATCTTTAATTCTCAGTGCTGCCTCTAAACCAGCTTTATCGTCTGGGTTCATGATTGTAAGCATCGCACCTCTGTCTAATGTACCGTCCGGATTAAATTTAACTCCGCCTTTTGTATCCGGTACCTGTTTTACACATACAACTATTTTCACGGTAATTTCACTCCTTATGTTTGATTTAATGACTTCATTTTCAATCCGCTGGAATCGCGATTATTTTAATAAAGCACCAGAGATAACCATACGCTGAACTTCTGAAGTTCCTTCGTAAATCTCTGTGATCTTAGCATCACGCATCATACGCTCTACATCGTACTCTCTGATGTATCCGTATCCACCGAATAACTGAACGCATCTTGTTGTTACGTCCATAGCGGTCTCAGCTGCAAATAATTTTGCTTTAGCTGCTTCTACAGAATATACTTTCTGTGTTGCTTTTGCCATAGCTGCTCTATATACAAGGAATTTTGCTGCATCAATCTTTGCTGCCATATCAGCTAACTGGAACTGAGTGTTCTGCTGCTGAGCGATTGTACGACCGAACTGTTTTCTCTCTTTTACATATGCGATAGTTGCATCTAATGCACCTTCAGCAATACCAAGAGCCTGAGCAGCGATACCGATACGTCCACCGTCTAATGTATGCATTGCGATTGGGAAACCTTTTCCTTCAGGTCCTAATAAAGCATCTTTTGGAATTCTGCAATCCTCAAAGATTAACTCATATGTGGATGAACCACGGATACCCATCTTCTTCTCTTTTGTTCCGAAGGAGAATCCCGGAGCACCTTTTTCTACGATAAATGCGGAGAAGTTCTTTTTCTTTCTTCCTCTCTTATCCTCTGTTACGCTTGTGATAGCAATGATGATATATACGTCTGCAACTTCACCGTTTGTGATGAAACATTTAGATCCGTTTAATACCCACTCGTCACCATCTAAAACTGCTTTTGTCTGGCATCCCTGAGCATCTGTTCCAGCACCCGGCTCTGTTAAACCGAAAGCACCAAGTTTTTCACCTTTTGCAAGTGGTGTTACATATTTTTTCTTCTGCTCTTCTGTACCATATGTCATGATCGGGTCGATGCAAAGAGATGTATGTGCAGATACGATAACGCCTGTTGTTGCACAAACTTTTGATAACTCTTCTACACACATGGTATATGTAAGAGGATCACATCCCTGTCCGCCGTACTCCTTTGGTACAGGAATTCCCATAAAGCCTGCTTTTGCCATTTTCTCAACAGTTCCTGCCGGGAAATGTTCTGTCTCGTCAACCTCCTGAGCGAGAGGTTTTACTTCTGTCTCAGCGAATTCTTTGAAAAGAGTTCTCGCCATTTCATGTTTTTTATCTAAACAAAAATCCATGATTTATATTCCTCCATTTACTTTATTTATTTTAAAACGAGCAAATTCCCCAAAATGCTTGTTTCATCTTGAGGTATTTCATATACGGAACAGCGGGGAATTTTCCCCGTTATTCCTTCTGCTCATTTTATTATTTTGAATAGTCGTAGAATCCGATGCCTGTCTTACGTCCTAATTTGCCTGCACGTACCATTTTCTTAAGTAATGGATGTGGGCGGTATTTAGGATCGCCTGTCTCATCATATAATACGTTCATGATAGCAAGGCAGATATCTAATCCGATTAAGTCACCTAACTCTAATGGTCCCATTGGATGGTTTGCACCTAATTTCATAGCTGTGTCGATTCCTTCTACAGAAGCAACGCCGTCAGCAAGGATGCCAACACCTTCGTTTACATATGGGATTAAGATTCTGTTTACAACGAAACCAGCAGCTTCGTTTACTTCTACAGGAGTCTTACCGATCTCTTTAGAAATAGCAACGATCTTGTCTTTTAACTCGTCCGGTGTATTCTCGCCTTTGATAACCTCGATCAGTTTCATAACAGGAGCCGGGTTGAAGAAATGCATACCGATTACCGGTCTGTCAATTCCTGCACCGATTTCTGTGATAGAAAGGGAAGATGTATTTGTAGCGAAGATACAATCTTTCTTTACGATATCCTGTAACTCTTTGAATGTCTGTTTTTTAACATCCATTACCTCAAGAGCTGCCTCAACGATTAAGTCACAATCTGTACAAATTTCTTTTGTACCTGTAACGATTTTGTTTAAGATAGCATCTGCAGCTGCCTGCTCCATTTTGCCTTTTGCAACTCTCTTCTCAAATCCTTTTGCAATTTTAGCTTTTCCGTTTGCTGCAAATTCGTCATTAATATCACATAAGCATACTTCATATCCTTCTGTCTGTGCAAATGCCTGTGCAATACCGGAACCCATGGTTCCTGCTCCAATAATACCAACTTTCATGTCAGTTCCTCCTTATGGAATTTTATTAACTTTTGATGCCGGTGTCATCAGACACCGGCTATTGATACCTGTTGTTGATTAGTCTCTCTCAACGATAGTAGAGCATCCCATTCCACCACCGATGCAAAGTGTTGCAAGACCTTTCTTAGCGTCTCTTCTCTGCATCTCGTGTAACAGTGTAACAAGGATACGGCATCCTGAAGCTCCTACCGGATGTCCAAGTGCGATCGCACCACCGTTTACGTTAACTTTGCTCATATCGAAGTTTAAGTCATGTGCTACTGCTAAGGACTGTGCTGCGAATGCTTCGTTAGCTTCTACTAAGTCCATATCATCAATTGTTAAGCCTGTCTTCTCGAATACTTTCTTTGTGGAAGCAACCGGTCCAACACCCATGATAGATGGGTCAACTCCGCCAAGTGCTCCTGCTACGAATGTAGCCATTGGCTTAACGCCTAATTCTTTTGCTGCTTTCTCGCTCATAACAACAACTGCTGCTGCTCCGTCATTGATTCCGGAAGCGTTAGCTGCTGTAACAATTCCGTCTGGCTTGAATGCCGGGCGTAATTTGGAGATGCTCTCTTTTGTTGTTCCAGGACGTGGTCCTTCGTCTGTATCTACGATAACAGTCTCTTTTTTCTTCTTAACTTCTACAGGAACGATCTCATCTTTGAATTTTCCAGCTTTCTGAGCTGCTTCGCATTTCTGCTGTGAAGTTGCTGCGAACTCGTCTAACTGCTCACGAGTTAAGCCCCACTGCTCTGCTACGTTCTCTGCTGTGATTCCCATGTGGTAGTTGTTGAATGCATCCCATAATGCATCGTTTACCATGGTATCTACTAAAGTAGCGTTGTTCATTCTGTGTCCATAACGTCCGCTCATATCTGCGTATGGTGCCATAGACATATTTTCCATACCACCTGCTACTACGATGTCAGCATCTCCTGCTTTAATCATCTGTGCAGCCATGTTTACGCAGTTCAGACCAGAACCACATACAACGTTTACTGTAACTGCCGGTGTCTCGATTGGTAATCCTGCTTTGATGGAAGCCTGACGTGCTACGTTCTGGCCTAATCCTGCCTGGATTACACATCCCATATATACGTGATCAACTTTTTCTGCTGGTACACCAGCTCTGTTTAATGCTTCTTTAATAACGATAGATCCTAAAACTGGAGCCGGAGTTGTGCTTAAAGCTCCTCCCATAGTTCCGATTGCTGTACGACATGCGCCTGCTAAAACTACTTTTTCTGCCATTTCTTCTTCTCCTTTTTATGATTTCTTTGTGTGGATGAGATGTTAATTTTTTAACAATCTCATACTTAAAAAAAATAAATTGAAAAACTGCTGAGTTTTTAATTTATTCCTTACTACTCGAAGCTTAAATCAAAAGAATTTATGTACTTCAACCTAAGCTTTACTTCGTTAATAATGATAGCATAATCTGTTAAAAAATGCAACAAAAACCTTATTGTTAAAAATTTATCAAAATCCTTTCCGAGATTGAAAAAAAGCGGGGATTTTTTGTATAGTTTGTACAAAATCCCGCTTTTACTTCAAGTTAATAGAACACATGATTGCCAATGACTGTTCCCTGGATCGTTCCGTTATTTCTCCGGAAATAGAGACATTTGACCGTGATTCTGCCACCGATGACCTCCTGTGCCGCCTGTGTACTGGAAGCATCTGCTCCCCTTGCCAATACGGTTGCAAATCGACCGCTTGCTACCGGCGAAAACTGACCGCTCTGGTATATGACCCCGACTACGCTGTTTGGAAAATGCGAGCTTGCCACGCGATTCAGCACTACGCTGCCGACTGCTAACTTTCCTTCGTATGGCTCTCCGCCTGCTTCACACTCGATCAGTGCCGCTAACAGTTCTAAATCTCCCGCCTGTGTCTGCACCTTGGAGCCATCTGCCCCTTCGGCTTCCTGTGCCTTGATCTCACTCATCCTTGCTGCGTCTTCTTTTGCCTTTTGTGCCTCTAACTGTGCCTCATATGCTTTCTGCTTTTCTATTTCGGCTTCATATTCTGCGGAGAGGTTCTGCGTCTCACCGATCTCCTGTTCCGATCTGCTGATGTTTTCCTTTGTGGATGCAATCAGCGTATTCATCTGTTCCTTTTTTTCTTTTGTCTTCTGTTCTAATGCCTGCAGACTCTTCTCTTCTTCCTCTAATTTGGCTTTGTCAGAAGCTATCTTTGCACACATCTGCTCGTATTCTTCTAATTTTTCCCTGTCATAGCTGCTGATCGCTTTGACGTATTCTGCCCGATTGATAAAATCCGACATGGATTCCGCATTCAATAAGGACATCCAAAGTGATTCACTGCCGTTTTCATACAGGAACTGTATACGGCTTTTCATGCTCTGATACTGCTTTTTCGCACGTTTTTTTGCTTTCTTTAACTGCTTTTTTGTTTCACGGATACTGTTCTGCTTTTCTGTAATCTTATTTTCGAGACCGGTTAAAGAAGTGCTGATCTCAGCCAGCTCTGCATCCAGATTTTCTAATTCCTGCCCCATGCTGTCTTTGCTGTTTTGCAGGTCTTTTACTTTCTGGTCTGCCTGTTTCTTCTTTTCCTGCAGTTCATTCAGTTTTCCTTTGGTGTCTTCAATTTTCTGTTCTGTTGCATGGACCGCTATGGAGGAGGAACCTGTTAAGGTTACCGTGACCGCTAAAGTAAATGCACAGAGCAGTTTTCCGTATTTTTTCATGTCAGTTCCTTTTTATTTTACCGTTACTTTACAAGTTGCTTTTTTACCTGAAGCATAATGGAAGATACGTTTAATTTTACATATGGTTTCTTTTCCTGCAGTTGCCTCTACACTTCCCTGCTCCATCTTAAGGCTTCCGGTCAGAATTCCCATGCTGTCATCCATTGCAATTCCGGCTGTAACTTTCAGGGTTCCGGTACCGGAAATTTTCAAGGTATCATTCATACTTAAATAAATTCCATAGCACTCTTTTGCATCGGTTACATTTCCTGTAGTGATCGTATTCGTGCCGTTCAGGACAAGGTTCAGCATCTGTCCTGCTCCTTCATACCGAATGCCATAGATATATTTACCGGCCTTCATCGGAGTCGTCAGATTTGCCCCATTGAGTGGCAGTGTATGCGTGGATGCCTGATAGGAAATAGTCTTATTTCAAAGAACATCCGATGCGTTTGCCTCTGTTACCCGTATATTTCCCACATACAGCATTTCGCCTGCTGCCTGTACTTTTGGCACTCCAAATCCTGTTGGTAATACGGTTACCGCCAGCATCATGCTCAAGGCAATGGCTATTCCTTTTTTGATAGTTTTTACGCTTCCCATACTGCTTCACCCTCTCTTTTTCATTGTTAAATGTTTCATCCCTCTTTTTATTCATTATTTTGATCAGGGTGTCAAAGGTCGGCTCACAACTTAACGACTGGCTGATTGCACAAAACCGGCAATCAAAAAACTTGAAACCGCCTTTTGATATCCTAATTTTATTTTACAATAGTTTTTTATGCTTTCCAAGATGTCATTTGTCATTTATATCCGTTTATGCTAAAATAAATCAATATTCTATGTAAAACCAATGTATTGGGAGGGATATCATGCATTTTGTAAAAACAGAAGATTTATGTCCCGGTATGAGACTTGCAAAACCCATCTATAACCGCTTAGGGGTTCTTTTATACGAACGTAACACGGAACTGACTCCTCAGGGTATCAACAGTATCCGCAAATTCTCTTTGATTGGAATCTATGTTCTAGACCCTGCCGAACCTCTGCCGCCTTTAAGTGAGGAGGAGCTGCATTTTGAACAGTTCCAGACCATGTATATGTTCCGGCTGCGGGATGAACTTGGCAAGTTAGTAACCGGAAAAGAACCGGATAAGCTCTCTGAACTTTGTAAAAGCATTATCCGTGAGTTTGGAAACCTTGACCACAAGATTATTTTTTCACAAAATCTCCGAAGTTCCGGTGATTTTGTCTATAAACACGGTTTGAATACCGGTATTCTCTGTGCCATCCTGACACACCATCTCGGTTTTTCCTATGAAGAACAGCTTGCATTAGTGGAAGCCGCTCTTTTGTATGATACCGGGTATCTCTATCTGGATTCTGACCAACTGACGGACTTTGAAGATGTCGAGAGTGCTGATTATAAAAAACTGTGTCTTGCCAGAGGAGATGCTTTTGCACTTTTAAAACCGCAGACCAATGAATATCATCTTCCAAAAATGACGCTACAAGTAATCGCGGAGATGATCCATCCGGCAAACCATATTGCCCATCCGGAGATGAAAGAGCATACCTGGCGGTTTGGCACCCAGGTTCTGCGTGTTGCCGGCTGCTTTGACCAGATGACCGCTATGCGCTATGGCTTTGAACCACAATCTGAGGTTGTGACCATGAAATATCTGTTTGAACATCCTGACTTTTTTAACTCTACCGTGGTTCAGGCTCTCGGTGAATGTATCAACATTCTTCCGCAGGGAGCTTGTGTCGATCTGACCAGCGGGGATAAAGCATTGATCTTAGAGACGAATCCGGATGATTTTTTACAGCCTTTGATCTTACGTTTTTCGGATAACCGGATTTATGATCTGAGTGATCCCGATGTTTCGGAAAAATTCCAGATCAAGGATCTGATGAAAACAATGGATAACCGCATCCAGGTGGATGAGGAAACTTTAAAACAGTTCCAGACCGACACTTATGTCACGGAAATGATGAACCGTTTCCGAAAAGCCAAAGCAAAACTGGCTAAAAAGCAAAAAAACCGCGAAGTCATCTGACTCCGCGGTTTTTCCTACTATCTACTTCCTGATTCTTAGTAATTTAATCACTTTATTTTCATTACTTGATTCCTATTATTCCTAATTTTTAGATATTCTTTACTGTCGCAATATCCACAAGTGTCATCTCATCACTTGCATTCTCTAAGCTGAGTGCTAATGCATTTGCCGTATCTAAGGATGTCAGGCAGTGTACACCGGTCTCTATTGCGTTTCTTCGGATCAGGAAACCGTCTCTGCTCTTATCACGTCCCTGTGTCGGGGTATCGATCACTAAATCGATCTTATGTCCTAAGATCAAGTCCATAACGTTTGGTGACTCCTGTGAGATCTTATTGACACGCAGGGCATTGACACCACGCTCCTGCAGATATTTTGCCGTACTTCTGGTTGCATAGATTTTGTAACCAAGTGCCTCAAATCGTCTTGCGACTGCGACACCTTCTTCTTTATCTGCGTCTTTTAAGGTCATGATCATCTGCTTATATTTCGGAAGGACAATTCCTGCACCTAAAAATGCTTTGTACAGTGCCTCGTTAAATGTCTTTGCAATACCCAGACATTCTCCGGTTGATTTCATTTCAGGTCCTAAGCTGATCTCTGCACCACGCAGTTTTTCAAAGGAAAATACCGGCATCTTAATTGCGATATAATCTGCCTCCGGTGCTAAACCTGTCGGATAACCCATTCCTTTTAAGGTATTACCGATGATTACTTTTGTTGCAAGATCTACAATCGGAATTCCTGTTACCTTACTGATATATGGTACGGTTCTGGATGAACGCGGATTTACCTCAATCACATATACCTGTCCGTCCATAACAATGAACTGGATATTAATTAATCCGATGACATGAAGTGCTTTTGCCAATCGTTTTGTATATTCTACGATGGTCGCCTTGATATCCTCTCCGATCGTCGGTGCCGGATATACGGAAATACTGTCTCCGGAATGTACTCCGGTTCTCTCGATATGCTCCATAATTCCCGGAATCAGGATGTCTGTTCCATCACATACCGCATCGACTTCGATTTCTTTTCCCTGTAAATATTTATCTACTAAGATCGGATGATCCTGCGCATAGCGGTTGATGACTGCCATAAATTCTTCAATCTCTTCGTCATTCAGGGCAATCTGCATACCCTGTCCGCCAAGTACATAGGAAGGACGTACCAAGACAGGATATCCCAGACGGTTTGCAACCTCTTTCGCTTCTTCCGCTGTAAAGACGGTTCCACCGGCTGCTCTTGGGATTTCTGTTTCCTCTAATATTTTGTCAAATAATTCACGATCTTCTGCGGCATCTACATCTTCTGCCTTTGTTCCAAGAATCGGAACTCCCATTTTCATCAGACTTTCGGTTAATTTAATCGCAGTCTGTCCACCGAACTGTACGACTGCTCCGTCCGGTTTTTCTAAACGCACAATGTTTTCGACATCTTCCGGTGTCAGCGGCTCAAAGTAGAGCTTATCTGCAATATCAAAGTCTGTGGATACGGTCTCCGGGTTATTGTTTACAATAATGGTCTCATAGCCTTCTTTTGCAAACGCCCAGGTACTGTGTACGGAACAATAGTCAAACTCGATACCCTGACCGATACGGATCGGTCCGGAACCAAGTACCAGTACTTTTTTCTCCGGATGTGTCTCTTCTGCCTCGTTGATACTTCCAAAGCAGGAGTAATAATACGGTGTGCTGGCTTCAAATTCTGCCGCACAGGTATCTACCATTTTAAATGCTGCCACGATCCCGTTTTCATAACGCAGATCGCGGATTTCTTCTTCTGTCTTTCCGGTCAGTTCTGCAATAACATTATCCGGGAACTCTATCCGTTTTGCTTCTTTTAAGAGGTCTGTAGTCAGTTCTTCGCTTCTTAAACGCTCCTCCATTTCCACAAGAATGGCAATTTTGTCGATAAACCAGTGGTCTATCATTGTAATCTCATGGATCGTATCATAGGAGATTCCTTTTCTGATCGCTTCTGCGATCACCCAGATCCTGCGGTCATCTACCACTTCTAACTGTTTTAAAAGCTCTTCTTTGGAAAGCTCCGTAAAATCATAGGACATCATGGAATCCACATGCTGCTCTAAGGAACGGATGGCTTTCATCAGCGCTCCCTCGAAGTTTGTGCAGATACTCATAACCTCTCCGGTTGCTTTCATCTGTGTTGTCAGTGTTCTCTTTGCCGTGATAAATTTATCAAACGGAAGTCTTGGGATCTTTACGACACAATAATCTAACATCGGCTCAAAACTTGCATAGGTTTTGCCGGTGATGGCATTCTTGATCTCATCTAAGGTATATCCGAGTGCGATCTTCGCTGCTACTTTGGCAATCGGATATCCGGTTGCTTTTGATGCTAATGCGGAAGAACGGCTGACACGAGGGTTTACCTCGATGACACAATATTCAAATGTTGTCGGATGCAAAGCATACTGTACGTTACATCCTCCTGTAATGTTTAATTCTGATATAATATTTAAGGCAGATGTACGGAGCATCTGATATTCCTTATCGCCTAAGGTCTGGGATGGTGCTACTACGATCGAGTCTCCGGTATGCACACCGACCGGGTCGATATTTTCCATATTACATACAGTAATGCAGTTGCCGTTTGCATCACGCATTACTTCGTATTCTATTTCCTTCCAGCCTGCGATACAGCGCTCTACTAATACTTCTCCTACACGGCTTAAACGCAGTCCGTTAGAAAGGATGTCGATCAGCTCTGTCTCATTATGGGCGATACCACCGCCACTTCCACCTAAGGTATATGCCGGACGTAATACGACCGGATAACCGATGGTATTTGTAAATGCGATACCGTCTTCTACGTTGTGTACGACTAAAGATGGCGCACAAGGCTCACCGATTTTTTCCATTGTGTCCTTGAATGCCTGACGGTCCTCTGCTTTGAAAATCGTTTCCGCAGTTGTTCCGATCAGTTTCACACCATGTTCTTCTAAAAATCCGGATTCTGCAAGCTCCATTCCCAAGTTCAGTCCTGCCTGTCCTCCTAAGGTCGGAAGTACGCTGTCCGGTTTTTCTTTTAAAATGATCTGCTCTAAGACTTTTGCGGTCAGTGGCTCAATATACACCTCGTCTGCAATCTCTTTATCGGTCATGATCGTTGCAGGGTTGGAGTTGACAAGCACTACCTCGATGCCTTCTTCTTTTAAAGAACGGCATGCCTGTGTTCCCGCATAATCGAATTCGGCTGCCTGTCCGATGACAATAGGACCGGAACCGATAACTAATACTTTTTTGATATCCTGATTCTTTGGCATTACTGGTTCCCTCCCATCATTGTGATAAAACGGTCAAACAAATACGAACTGTCCTGTGGTCCCGGACATGCTTCCGGGTGGAATTGTACCGTAAAAATGTTCTTTCCGATATATTTTAAGCCTTCATTGGTTCCATCATTGACATTTACAAATGCCGGAACTGCAATGTTTTCATCTAATGCTTTATCATCCACTGCATAGCCATGGTTCTGGGATGAGATATAGACTCTTCCGGTCTCTAAATCTTTGACCGGATGATTGCCACCGCGATGTCCGTATTTTAATTTATAGGTATCTGCCCCGGTTGCTAATGCCATGAGCTGATGTCCTAAACAGATTGCAAAGATCGGCACATCGGATTCATATAATTTACGGATCTCTTCTATGATCGCCTGACATTCCTTCGGATCTCCAGGTCCGTTACTCAGCATGATACCGTCCGGTTTGGCTGCTAAAATCTCTTCTGCTGTTGTGTGGGCAGGGTAAATCGTTACTTCGCATTCTCTGTCATGTAAGGAGTCTGCAATATTTTTTTTCGCTCCTAAATCTAACAGGGCTACTTTTTTTCCTTTTCCATTTAATACGCTTTTCTCATCACAGGTTACTTTATCTACTACGTTTCCTGTCTGATATTCTTTTAACCTCGGAAGAACCTTCTCTAACTCATACTGTTCATCTGTGGTGATCATACCGTTCATGGTTCCTTTGTCACGAAGGATCTTTGTCAATGCTCTTGTATCAATTCCTGCGATCCCAGGTATATCATTTTCTTTCAAAAAGTCCTGTATCGTTCCTTCGCAGCGAAAATTGCTTGGCATTCTGGATAACTCCCTGACAATATATCCGTCCACCCATGGACGTTTTGACTCTGCATCCGGTGTGATCCCATAATTTCCAATCAGTGGATAGGTCATGACAACTGCCTGTCCTGCATAGGATGGATCGGTCATTACCTCTAAATATCCTGTCATGGATGTATTAAATACAATTTCACTGATAACCTCTTTTTGTGAACCGATACTGGTTCCCTCAAAGACAGTTCCGTCTTCTAAGATCAGAAAAGCTTTCATTCTTTACCCTGTCCTTTCTAAATTTTCTCAAAAAAAAAGAGGGAGATTCTCTTTTTTTCTTATTCTGTGCTATGCCTAAATTGTAAAAAGTTTATCATATTGTGTAAGATTTTTCAACCTTATTTTTTGTCTTATGCAATCTCTCCATGTTTTTCATAGCTGGTGATCCGCTCTATCGCATTATTTTCATCGACAAATACGACTGCCGGTAAGAACTGCTCTGCTTCCTGCGGGGTCATCTGTGCATACGCCATGATAATGACATGATCTCCGGTCTGCACCTGTCTTGCCGCCGCACCGTTTAAGCAGATCATCCCGCTTCCCGGCTCTCCGGCTATCGTATAGGTCTCAAAACGATTTCCGTTTTCAATATCTACGATCTGGACATTTTCATATTCTAAAATCCCAGCCGCCTGCATCAGCACCGGGTCCACCGTGATACTGCCAACATAGTTTAATTCCGCCTGTTTTACTACTGCACGATGGATCTTTCCTTTTAACATTTTTAAATACATCTTTGCTCTCCCTCTATCTGATAAAATTGTCTATCAATCTGGTCTTACCGATATAGACTGCCATTGCAGCTAAGATCTCTCCCCGGATTTCTGACACCGGTTCTAAACTCTGTGCATCCACGATCTCCACATAATCTATTTTTGCAAGCGGCTCCGCTTCGATATGGGCGATCATTTTTTCTTTGATCACTGCTGCATTTTTTTCTCCTGCTTCTATCAGTTCTTCTCCTAAACGGACTGCCTGACTTAACACTAATGCCGCTTTTCTCTCTTCTTCATTCAGATAGGTGTTTCTCGAACTCATTGCAAGTCCGTCTGCCTCACGCACGATCGGGCATCCTACGATCTCAATATCAAAATTCAGATCTCTGACCATCCGGCGGATCACTGCTAACTGCTGTGCATCCTTTTGTCCAAAATAGGCACGGTCCGGTGTTACAATATGAAATAGCTTGGTCACTACGCTGCATACTCCGGAAAAATGGATCGGTCTTGTCTTTCCACAAAGCACATCCGTCAAACGGTTCATATCCACAAAAGTACAGTTGTCTTTATAGTACATTTCCTCCGGTGACGGATTGAATAAAAGTTCCACGCCTGCCGCATCACAAAGTGCCGCATCTCTCTTTATATCTCTTGGGTAACTTCCTAAATCTTCATTTTCTCCAAACTGTGTCGGATTCACAAAATCACTGACCACTACGCGGTCATTTTCTTTCACGGCACGCTCGATCAGACTTTTATGGCCATCGTGAAGATATCCCATGGTCGGAACCAGTCCGACACTCAGCCCTTCCCGTTTCCATGCTTTTACCTGTGCTCTTACTTCGTCTATTGTATGGACTAACTGCATGTTTTTTCCTCCTCTGATAAGATACTTTTCTTAATATAATTTCTCTAACATTTCGTCGCTGATCCCATAGGTATGCTGTTCCGCCGGAAATACGCCGTTTTGTACTTCTTTGATGTACTGTGAAAAAGCTGCTTTCATCTGTTCGCCAATCTGTCCGAACTGCTTTACGAATTTCGGTTTAAAATCACCAAACATTGCTAACATATCCTGATATACCAGCACCTGTCCGTCACATCCTGCACCTGCGCCAATGCCGATCGTTGGTATGTTGATCTGTTTTGAGATCAATTCTGCTAATTTTGCCGGAACACACTCTAAAACAACGGCTACCGCTCCTGCCGCTTCTGCTCCTTTGGCATCCTCGATTAATTTTTTAGCTGCCTCTTCTGATTTTCCCTGCACCTTGAATCCGCCGAACACATTTAAGGACTGCGGGGTCAGTCCCAAATGAGCCACAACCGGTATGGACGCTTTGGTGATTGCTTCTATCTGTGGAAACACTTCTTTGCCGCCTTCTAACTTGACTGCCTGCGCCCGTCCCTCTTTCATCAGACGGCCTGCATTGCAGACTGCATCATAGACAGATGCCTGATAGGACATAAACGGCATATCCGCAACTATCAATGCATTTTTTGCTCCTCTTGTAACTGCTTTTGTATGATGTATCATATCCTCCATTGTTACGGATAAGGTGTCTTCATATCCTAACATGACCATTCCTAAGGAATCTCCCACCAAGATCATGTTGATGCCTGATTCATCGATCAGTTTTGCCATAGAATAATCATAGGCTGTCAGCATGGTGATTTTTTCGCCGCGTTTCTTTGCTTCCTGTATTGTTACTACTGTGTTCTTCATTTTTGCTCTCCAATCATTCACTTTCTTTCCTTAACAGTTCTTTCATCTGCCGGTAATTTCGTTCGGTATGCTTTTTCTCTGAGATTCTGACCAGTTCTGTGCCGATCGCATCATACACCGCCTTTTGTTCTTCTGACAGCACTTCTAAATGATGTCTTACCGTACCAAGATCGTTCCGTTCTATCGGGCCGGTCAGCGCCTGTTCGCATCCGTACTTCAATGCCGCTTCTACGTTATTTTTTACCAACGGTGTCAGCATTTCATAAGCCGCTGTACTCTCTATGCCGGCTTCTTCTAACATTTTTACTGCCATGGACAAAAGCCCGATGACATGGTTACTCGCCATACTGACTGCCGCATGATAACGCGTTTTTGCCTCTGTATGGATCAGTACTAACCTGTTCGGTAGTTTTTCAAACATCCGATAGATATCCGCAACTGCCTGTTCGTCGCCCTCTACGGTAAAAATTGCCTCTGTTAAATTTTGATAAGCTGTGAATTTGTTACTGAACGCGTAAATTGGATGAAGTGAACAAACAGATACTCCTGCCTGCTCTGCATTTGAAAATATATCACTTGATAATGAGCCACTAAAGTGGCAGACTGATTTTCCCTTCACATCTTTTGCTGCAATGCAATCCCATACTTCCTTTATTGCCCCGTCTGTCACGGTTATAAACAGGGTATCGCTTACCTCAATGAGTGAATCTAACTCGCTAAAATATTTTGTGTTACAGAATTTTGCCGCTTCTTTGGCACTGTTTACGGTTCTGCTGTAGAATCCGCTGACTTCTTCGCCATGGGTAACAAAATATTTTCCCATGGTTGTACCTACCTTCCCGGCACCTATAATTCCTATTCCTATCGCTATGCACCTCCATTTCTATCTGCTGCATGCTGTACAAAATGGAAAGGATGCATTATCAAAATGATACCGTTTTCATCCGAAATACTGTTCGTTAAGATTTTAACATATGGAATTGGGGATGGCAAGGGGATTTCTTGGGAACTTTGTTTATACAGGCGGCTATCCCCAGCTATTCCCACGGACATGCTGCGTTTCCTGCTCTTAGGGAGGTTCATCGAAATGCTCAGCACAAGGAAACTTGAAAGCATCGTTGGGAGCTCGCTGAACATATACCCCCCGCTATCTACATTTTTGATACAAACTCATCTATAGATTCTGCTTTAGCCGCCAGTTTTAACCAGCTATTCAGGACTTTGATATCTTTTTCATTGTGGATTCTTTCACGAACTTTATCTGGTATTGTACCGATATCTTCCAATAATTCCAAAATAGATTCTACTTTTCCTTCAATAATTCCCTCCTGATGTCCTTTCTCATATTCATCTTTTCGGACAATCTCAAAGACTGCTTCTTCATCATATTCAAAGATACTCATTTCTACCGCCTCTTTCCTGTTCTGAAGTAGAAACTCCCGCAGGATTCCTTCATTAATGCATTCTGTCACTGCACGGTCTACTGCTTCTTCTACATTCTTCATGCTCTTTGCATAGGTACGTACTTTCTTCACATAGATCGCATATTCCTTTAAAGTCCGGCACTGCTCTAATAATTTTTTGTTTTTCCCAAGATTGATATTTAGCATTGTTACCACTAATTCCAAATCCGGGTCGTCCATCGATTTTTGAAATGCATCTGATAATCTTAAATATTTCTTCTCTGCCTGTTCTTCCGAACCATTGTAGAATACTAAAAATCTCGGTGTCGGGATTTTAATCAGTGTGTTGCGATACAGATCCCTGTGATTAACCTGCCCCTGTAATTCTTTTGCAATATAGAACAAATCCCGCAACGGCATGTTGGGAGAATAAGTGGACTGATGCTCGTAAAGATTCAGATAGGAATCCATGATAAATGCCAGATCGTTTTTCATATTCATATAAATGGCATTTTCTAAGGTTACAATCTCTAAATCTTCTGCATTCGTGTAAGATGTTCCGTTAACCGCATTATAAAGGCTCAATAGCTCTTTCTTTTCACGGAATATCATGCGGAATAATCTGTCCTTATGGTTTCTTGCAACACGGATCTCGTTTTGAGTTTCTGTCATAGTATTACCTCCTGTTTGAAATTGTCTCGCAGGAGTTCTTATCCTTTTTTCTTGAAAACTCCTGCTGTTCATAATGTTGGAAAAGCATGAATTTTCTGATCTGAATTAGATTTGTAATAGACTACGGCAGAATTGCCGCCTTATATAAAAGAAAATATGCTTTGAGAGTATTATAGCATGGTGGGAAGTGGGTTACAACCGGATTTTGTACAATTCTGCTGTTCCCGTCTACATTGTGTGTATATGGAAAATTCTGGGGTAAATTGTTTAGAAATTTAAAAGAATAGCATTTTGAGAATTATTTAATGAATCTATATATGAAAAATTCTAAAATAGCCTATTAGGGATTCTCTTGAAAAGGATTATCAAAAGCATCCTCCATGAATTTTAGGAAATATTTACTGACTTAATGGATTTACATCACTGAATCTCATATACAATGCAGATATAGTTATTTCTCATTTTATCTGCTGCAGAATAGAATTTCAAAACAAAACATGCCACTCATTCTTTTGAGTGACATCTCTTATTTAACTTCTTCCTCATCTTCTCTACAAACTGTCTTAGAAAGCGTATATCCCAGCGAGCTCCCGCCAATGATGAAGAGTTTCTTTTTGTGCTATGGAGATGAAACTCCCGGAAGCATGGAGCCCCTTGGCGAACATGCTTCCTGCTTTGAAGGAGGTTCATCGGAATGCTTAGCACAAGGAAACTCGGAATCATTGGCGGGAGCTTGCTGAACATTCCCTCTTCCTAACACGCTTCCTGCTTTGCTAAAGATTCATCGAAATGTTGAACACTACCCTTAATGCTTCGGCACCAGTTTCTCTTTTCCACCCATATATGGACGCAGTGCCTCCGGAACATTTACACTTCCGTCTTCATTTAAGTTGTTCTCTAAGAATGCGATCAACATTCTTGGCGGTGCAACAACTGTGTTGTTAAGTGTATGTGCAAAATATTTTTCTTTTCCGTTTTTGATACGGATTTTTAATCTTCTTGCCTGTGCATCTCCTAAATTAGAGCAGCTTCCGACTTCAAAATATTTCTTCTGTCTTGGCGACCATGCCTCTACGTCACAGGATTTTACTTTTAAGTCTGCCAAATCACCGGAGCAGCACTCTAAGGTACGGACCGGAATGTCAAGGCTGCGGAATAGATCTACCGTATTCTGCCACAGCTTGTCATACCACAGTTTGGATTCTTCCGGCTCACATACTACGATCATCTCCTGTTTTTCAAACTGATGGATACGGTATACGCCACGTTCCTCGATTCCATGTGCTCCTTTTTCTTTTCTGAAGCATGGAGAATAACTGGTCAATGTATATGGAAGTTTTTCTTTTTCATTAATGGTATCAATGAATTTTCCGATCATGGAATGTTCACTGGTACCAATCAGATAGAGATCCTCGCCCTCGATCTTGTACATCATGGCATCCATTTCGTCAAAACTCATAACTCCGGTTACCACATTGCTGCGAATCATAAATGGCGGTACACAGTATGTGAATCCGCGGTCGATCATAAAATCTCTCGCATAGGAAATCACTGCGGAATGAAGTCTTGCAATGTCACCCATCAGATAGTAAAAACCGTTGCCCGCTACTTTTCCTGCTGCATCTAAGTCAATGCCGTCAAAACGCTCCATAATCTCTGTATGATATGGGATTTCAAAATCCGGTACGACCGGCTCACCAAATTTTTCGATTTCTACGTTACAGGAATCATCCTTTCCAATCGGTACGGATGGATCAATGATGTTCGGAATCGTCATCATGATCTTTGTGATCTTTCCCTGTAATTCTTTTTCCTTTTCTTCTAATTCAGAAAGACGGGCAGCATCTTTTTCTACCTGTGCTTTGAGCTCCATGGCTTCATCCTTTTTACCCTGGCCCATTAAAGCACCGATCTGCTTAGAAATCTTGTTGCGGTTTGCACGCAGATCATCCGCTTCCTGCTGGGTTGCTCTTGCCTGTGCATCTAACTCAATCACTTCATCCACTAATGGAAGTTTCTGCGGCTGAAACTTATTTTCGATATTTTTCTTTACAATATCCGGGTTCTCTCTTAAAAATTTTAAATCTAACATATAAATCCTCCTATAAAAAAATCAAGAACTAAGGGTTGCATTTTCGCCCAAAAGTTTTTTTCTATAGGAAACATTTCCTATAGAAAAACAAAAAACCTCCGTCCCTCTTTGCACTCTGACGTGCTACAGGGACGAAGGTATACTCCGCGTTGCCACCCGGTTTGTCAGATCTTTTTCGAATACTAAATTCATGGACCTGACCTCTCATCGACAGGATAAGGGACTGTCACCCCGCAGTTCTCACTGCCGACTGAGAAAGTGGAAAGACTGCTCCAATCTCCGGTTCTCACCAACCACCGGCTCTCTGAACACCTTTGCAATCGTAGCTTCCGTTAACGCCTGGTACTTATTCTTTGCACATTATAACGCGATTATGTCCTGTGTGCAAGTAATTTTTCTGTCATGTTGTTTTTTGTTTTCGGTCACGTTGTTTTGCTACTGCTCTTCATCATACTTTTTCTAACACTTTTATAATTCTATTGTTATATGGTTTATTCATGACGCAGGGCATCGATCGGATTGAGGTTTGCTGCTTTATAAGATGGCAGCATTCCAAAGATAATTCCGATCAGCATGGAAAATACGACCGCTCCGACTGCTGCCGGAATACTGATCGCTACCGGCATATCACTTACTTTCGAAATGACCTGTGCCAGTATGATCCCGATAATCACGCCAAAAATTCCACCCAGACTGGTCAGCACTGCGGACTCTGTTAAAAACTGTCCCAAAATAATGCCTTTTCTTGCTCCGAGTGCTTTTTTCAGACCGATCTCACTGGTTCTCTCGGTTACGGATACCAGCATGATATTCATAACGCCGATACCACCTACTAAAAGGGAAATTCCGGCGATCCAGATCAACATGGAGTTTGTGGAATCACTCAGCTCCTGAATCTCTTTCGCCTGCTCTAATAAATCCTCTGCCTTGTATTTCATCGTATCATCGGACACGCTCAGATTCTCATTTAATAAATCTGCGGTCTTTTTGCCTACACGTGTCATGTCATCGGTACTCTTTACACGCAAAATTACATTTTCCGGCTCATCATATTGATAGATGATCGGCCACGTTACTTTTGGCACATAGACTGCACCGCTCGACTCCTGCATATAAGTATAATAATCCTCTACGGAATTGATGACCGGCTCAAAGGTCTTGCTTTTCGTCACAATACCGACAACCACATATGGCTCTCCTTTGATCTCGATCGTTTTTCCGACTGCTGACTCTCCCTGAAACAATGTCTGCTCGGAATCCGAATCTAAGAGTGCCACTTTTCTCTGTTTTTTATAATCCTCTTTGTCAAAACCTCTGCCTTCCCGCAGGATAAAATCACAGGTATCCAGATAGTTCTGCTCGATACCATAGAGATATCCTCCTGCTAAGGAAACATTTTTATAAAAAATATTGTCATAGTCCTGTCTTTTGTAAAATGCAGATACATCCTCTACCTTATCGGTATCCTTGATGCTGTCTAACATCTCCTCTGAAATCGCAGGGACTCCATCCGGAACGCCTGCAGACATATCGTATTCCCAGTCGCCCTGATACAGGCTGACCGTGACCGTATTGTCTCCCGAGCCGATCAGATTCTCTTTGATCTGTTCGTTTGTTCCTTTAATTGTAGATACAATAGCTATGATTGCCGCAATTCCGATAATGATTCCCAGCATCGTCAGAAAGGAACGCATCTTATGGGACCAGATTCCCTGAAACGATAATCTTATATTCTCTATCATTCTTCCTTCCTCCTAATATGCCAATTCATCTGTCTCGCGGACTCTCACGCCCTCTTTGACATTTTTACCATATGGAAATGCAATGTATTCACTTCCGTCTAAGCCCGATAAAATCTCCACTGCCTGACCGTAGTAAGTCTTTCCGGTCTTTACTTTCTGCTTTTTCAATCTTCCGTTCTTATCTTCTTTCATCACATACGATGTACCGTCTACGGTACGCACATATGCTTTTTCAATACACAGTACGGAACTTCCCGAATTTGCATCCTGACTGATATTTAAATCTACGCCTTCTCCATTATGCAGCCCCTTGCTGTCTTTTACCAAGGCTTTATAAGTATAATAAGATGCATTTGGATTGCCATCGCCCATGTAGTTGCTGCCATCTACCGGTGTAGTGGAAATCTCCGTGATCTCTCCTTCATAGGTCTTGCCGCTCTCCCATGAACTGATCTGAACCTTCTGACCTGTCTGGATTTCTCCTAGCATCAACTCGCTCAGTGTTCCGGTCACATAGAGGCTGTCCTGTCCTCTTACTTCTAAGAACGGAGAACCGTCATTTGGCGGATCACTCGGATCACATGCTGTGTCTACGGTTCCATTGACACTGGCTTTTAATATGCCGTCTCCTGATACTTTTTTTGCTTCCTCTAACTCTAAGGCTGCTTTTCGCTTTGTAATATCCAGTTCACGGATCTCCTTTTCTTTTTCACGGATCTTTTCTGCAAGTTCTGATGCGGTATATCCCATACTGCTTTCATCATCACCACTATCACTCTCATCATCCGCACTGTCATCCGTGGTATCCGGTTCTGTGGTATCTTCATCCGTTACTTCCTGTCGGCTTGCAACAGACCATTTTGATTCCGCATCGTATTCTTCTTTTATACTGCTTCCGTTTACCAGCCATGCATTCAGGACATCTCCATCCTTTTTGTTATCCTCATGGATTTCAAAGACTGCCGTATAGGAATGTTTTTTCAGGTAATTCAGATATTCTCCGGTTACATACGCTTTCTCTGTACATAAAAAACGGTATGGTTTCTCCTGTGTTCCTTTTCCTTCGTAGGACTTCGCGGATTTTCCGATGATGTTATAGGCATCTCCGTCTTTTTCCGGAACTTCCGGTTTTGGTGCCGGCTCTTCCGGTTCGTCCGGTACGGTTGGTGTCTCTGCCACCGGAGTCATGTTTTTCAGTTTTTCTAACTCACGCTGTGCGATCACCAGATCATTTTCAGCATTTTCCACATCCAAGGTCTTCATATCGACATTGAGATTTGCTTCTTCCATATCATACCGCATCAGTGGATCGCCTTCTTTGACCTTATCGCCTTCTTTGACATAGACCTCCGCCACTTTATCACTGTCTTCAAGATAGATCACCTGTGACTTATCATCTGTAACCGTTCCACTGCTGTAGGACTCTCCGTTACCATCTCCGCCACCCATATCCATTAAAGATACCGGATAAACGTCCACCTTTGTCTTTTTATCCTTTTGCTTTTTGAAAGCAAAAATTCCGCCACCTACAGCTCCTGCTGCCAGAACAATGACCAGGACAAGAATTACGACTTTCTTTTTATTCATCCTTCTCTTCCTCCTTTTCCTCGGTCAGTTCTCCGTCTATGATGTGAACTACCCGTTTTGCACGGTGTGCAACCTTTGCATCGTGAGTGATCATTACGATCGTTACGCCTTCTTCATTTAATTTTTCAAACAGTTCCATGATCTGCTGTCCCGATTTTGAATCCAATGCTCCGGTCGGTTCATCTGCAAGCAGGATCTTCGGCTCGTTTACTACAGCTCTTGCGATGGCAACTCTCTGTTTCTGACCACCGGATAACTGGTTCGGGCGAAACTCTGCACGGTCTGCTAAACCCACACGCTCTAATGCTACAAATGCCCGCTCCTTTCGTTCCTTTGGTTTTACGCCTGCATAGCTTAAAGGCAGTGCAACATTATCTAAAGCAGTTGCCCTCGGCAGTAACTGGAAGTTCTGAAATACGAATCCTATGCTTTTAGAACGCACTGCTGCAAGTTCCCTGTCTTTATAGGATAAAATATTTTCGCCTGAAAATTCATAGACTCCGGAAGTAGGCTGATCTAAACATCCGATGATATTCATCAGAGTGGTCTTTCCGGAACCGGACGGTCCCATGATCGCCACATATTCACCCTCTTCTACCTGTAAGCAGACGTCCTTTAATACTGGGACCACCAGCTTATCCTGCTGATAATCTTTGTAAATATGTTCCAAGTTCAATATCATGGATTTTTACTCCTCTCCACTCGTCTCATTCTCATCGACCGGCTGTTCTGCATCCTGTGCTGCACCGTCTTCTTCCGTTGTCGTTTCCTCCGTCGGCTCCGCTTCGACCCCATCAACCGGCTGTCCCGTACCACTCATTGGTTCGACCGCATCATCTGCCGGCTCTGCACTGTCCTCTGTGTACGGTTCTGTACTGTCCTGCTGATCCTTATATAAAGGTGCATCATAATCTACTTCGCTCTCATTCTTAACTGCTTCTACACCTTCATACAAGCCATCCATCGGCCATGCGATATAGTCATCTTTTTTCAGACCGGATTTGATCTTGTACTCGCCAAGTTCTTCGTCATATTTTCCAAGCTCAACCTTACGTTTTTCCAGCTTGCCCTTTCCGTTATCAGCCCAGACATAGGCTTCCTTTTTTTCTTTTACGATATAGGATTCCATAAGCCAGATACCTTTTTTCTTCTGTCCCTGTCCCAGATCTGCTTCCGCAAACACATGCTGTCCTAACATCATTCCATCTGAATTTTCTAAATTAATATAGAACGGATATTTTGAAGAGGTTGTGGTATCGGAAGAATCACTGCTGTCCGTGTACTGGTCACCGTTTGACTGCGGCGATTCCATATCAATTCCTGAAATTGTACCGTTCCAGGTCTGATCTTCATCTACTCTGGAGTGGATCAGCATCTGCTCTCCCTCGGATATCTCAGACATGTTCTGCTCATTGATCATACATTTTACCCGATAGGAACCGGTCGCAAGGATGGTCATAAATGCATCGTCAGAAGAACCGTCATCCGAATCGCCGTTACTGCTGCTGACTGTCTTTACGACACCTGCCATTTTGCTCGTTACCACGGCATCCCCAAGAGATTGTTTCATTTTATCAATTTCAAGCTGTTTGCTCTTTCGGTTGTACTCAGACTGTTTTAAATCATTCTGTACACTCTGGATCTGCGTCGTATAATCGAACTTTGCTTCCTCCGGTGCCGCATCTCTTTCTGCACTTAAGGTTGCGATCTGACTGTTGTAATCGTTAATCTCGTTTGTGATACTCTCTAATTCGAGATTTGCCTGCTCGATCTGTGAATTTGTCTCGTCCATATCATAGGAAAAGAGCTGATCTCCTTCCTTGACCTCATCTCCGACTTTGACAAATACCTCTTTGACCTTTTTATCGCCATCCAGTTTGATCTTCCAGCTGTCCTGTGCCTCTACCACACCGGAAAAACGGTTCGTTGTCCCCGCATCATTGCCGCAGATTGTCTTGACTTTTTCCACATACACTTTATCTTTCGCTTTTTTTCCGCCGCCTTTTGCCAATACGATACTTAGAATGACTGCCGCTACGGCAACCACGGCGATCACAACACCGATAATAATTTTTTTCTTCTTATCCATTCTAGCCTCCTGAATACTCTGATTTTTTATCATGTCATAATTTAAAATGAGCACAAAAATCAATTTGTGCTCATTATAGCATGTCTTTTTTGTATTTTCTCGATTTTATAAAATTCTTAAGAATTATTTTAACGGATATTTATCAGTCAGTTTTTTCACAATGGCTTTGACCTCTTCTGCGGAGTCCTCACCATTTTTGATCATCAGTGCGATTGCCTCTGCAATGTCATCCATATCCTCTGTTTTCATGCCACGGGAGGTTACGGATGCTGTTCCTAAACGGATACCGCTTGTTACAAATGGAGACTTCGGATCATTTGGGATCGTATTTTTATTACATGTAATATTTACGGAATCTAATAATTTCTCCACTGCCTTTCCTGTCAGGTCATAGTTCGTTAAATCGACTAACATCAGATGGTTGTCTGTTCCTCCGGAAACGATCTTGATATCTCTGTCTATCAGACCTTTGCAGAGCGCCTGTGCATTGTCGATGATTCCCTGCTGATATGCCTTGAACTCCGGCTGTAATGCTTCTTTAAAACATACTGCTTTTGCTGCGATCACATGCATTAGAGGGCCACCCTGGGTTCCCGGAAAGATCGCTTTGTTAAAGTTGAACTTCTCATTGGACTCTGCACTTGCTAAGATCATACCGCCTCTTGGTCCGCGCAGTGTCTTATGTGTGGTCGTGGTTACTACGTCTGCATATGGGATCGGGCTTGGATGCAGTCCTGCTGCTACTAAACCTGCAATATGTGCCATATCTACCATCAGATATGCGCCGCATGCATCTGCGATCTCTCTGAATTTCTTAAAATCAATAACTCTTGCATAAGCACTTGCACCTGCAATGATCAGCTTCGGCTTGCACTCCATTGCAATTTCCATGACTCTATCATAATCGATGACACCTTCATCGTTTACTCCATAAGGTACAATATTGAAGTATTTTCCGGAAAAATTCACCGGACTTCCGTGTGTCAGGTGACCGCCATGGTCTAAGTTCATTCCCATAACCGTATCGCCAGGTGTCAGCATTGCAAACTGTACTGCCATATTTGCCTGTGCTCCTGAATGTGGCTGTACATTGACATATTCACAGCCAAACAGCTCTTTTGCACGTTCAATTGCAAGATTTTCTACAATATCCACACATTCACATCCGCCATAATATCTTTTTCCCGGATATCCTTCTGCGTATTTATTGGTTAAAATACTTCCCATTGCCTCCATCACTGCCGGACTTACCCAGTTCTCGGATGCGATCAGTTCAATATGACTGTTCTGTCTCTCCATTTCTGCTGTAATAGCATCTGCTACCTCACGGTCTACTGCCTGTACTTCCTGAAGTAAATTCATTCATTCATCCTCCATCATTGATTTGTCTTGTTTTGGCTTTAACTATTCATCATTATAAAGTACCACAAAATGTTTTGCAATACAAAAATCACCGGTATTCCGATCACGAAATACCAGTGCTTTGTTTTGTGGTGAAAAATATACATTCCAAGCCAGCTCCCCACGCTTCCGCCTAAGGCCGCCACTAAGAATAATGTTCGCTCTGAGATCCTCCACTGATGTTCCCCGGCTCTTTTTTTATCCAGTCCCATCAGTGCAAATCCCAAAGTATTCATCACTGCCAGATACCACCACATATTATTCTTTCTTCATACCTTTCGTACGCAACAGATACCAGATCTCACTCGCAAGACAAATAGAAGAATAAGTACCTGCTAAAAGTCCTACCATCAATGGCAGTGCAAACTCACGGATAGAGGTTACACCCATAATATAAAGAACTAATACCATAACAAAGGTTGTAATGGAAGTATTCACACTTCTTGACATGGTCTGTGCGATACTCTTGTTGACGATCTCTTTGTATGCTGCCTTTGTCTGTGCATGATGTTTTTTCAATGCATCACGGATACGGTCAAAGATAACGATCGTATTATTGATCGAGTAACCGATAATCGTTAACATACATGCAATAAAGGTATTTCCTACGGAAATCCATGCTAACACATAACAGATAAATACCATGATAACATCGTGGCTCAGTGCAATTACCGCACTTCCCGCAAAACGTACATCCTTGAACCGGAACCAGATATAGAGCAGCATACAGATCGTTGCGATCACAACTGCTACGATCGCATCGGTCTTCATCTCATTGCTGACGGTGGAACTGATACTTTCGGATGTAATATCTTTTTTATCCACGCCAAAATTCTTGGTCATGGTCTTTTCTAACTTTGTTCTCTCTTCCAGTGACAGCGTACGGGTCTTGATGATGATCTGCTTGGTACCCTCGACTGCCTGTGCCTGTACGTTACCGTCGCCTGTAATTTTTTCTACTAGAGGAACGATCTCTTTATCAATCTCTTTGATGGAATACTGTTTATCCATCACAACTGCGGTAGACGTTCCACCCTTAAACTCCAGACTGTAATTTAAAATGGTTCCATCACTTGATTTGTGCATGCCTACTCCTACACAGCCACACACGATGATCGCACAGGAGATTGCAATAAAGATTCCTGTCTTTCCGACAAAATCAAATGGCTTACGTTCTTTTGCCTTACCATAGAATTTCGCATCACGGACACCGATCGCATAAACTGCATGCATCAGCACCTTCGTAACTACCATACAGGTAAACATTGAAAGGATAATACCGATCGCTAATGTAGAAGCAAATCCTTTTACGGTACCGGAACCGCGAAGTCCAAGAACTGCTGCTGCGATCAATGTTGTAATATTTCCATCTAAGATCGCGGAACGTGCTCTTGCAAAACCTGTTTCAATTGCGGTTGCCACGCTCTTTCCATCTGCGATCTCTTCGCGGATACGGGCAAAGATAATGACATTCGCATCCACCGCCATACCAATAGAAAGGATAATTCCGGCAATACCCGGTAAGGTCAGGGTAATCTCAAACAGATATAAGGTCGCGATCACTAATGTCGTATAGATTGCAAGTGCAAATGCGGCTACCACACCAGGTACTAAGTACTGCACGATCATAAAGATCATAACGATCACAAGACCGATCGCTGCTGCCTTCAAACTGCTTGAAATTGCTTCTTCTCCAAGCTGTGCACCTACTACCTCGGAACGCATCTCCTCTAACTTTAGGGAAAGGGAACCGATTCTGATCTGGGAAGCTAAGGACTCTGCCTCTTCATAGTTTGCCATTCCGGAAATCTGTGCAGTTCCTCCGGTAATTGCCTGCTGTACGGTCGGATAACTGATGACTTCATCATCGTAAACGATCGGAAGTGCTTTTCCGACGTTTGCGGATGTGACCTCTGCAAATGTCTTTGCTCCTTCATCGGTTAAGGTCAGCTCTACGATATTTTCTTTGTTTCCGGTATCATTTGTAATGGTTGCTGCTTTTGCCTGCGCAACTGCAGATCCATCCATGAAGGTCTTACCATCTTCTGTCTGGAATTCCAAAGTTCCCGGTTTTCCGAGTTCCTCTAAAATCTTGTTTGCATCGCTGACTCCCGGAATCTCAACGGAAATACGGTCATCTCCGACTTTGTATACCTGTGCTTCCGTACTGTAGCCTTCCACACGTTTCTGTAACTTATAGACGGTATCGTCTAACTGTTCATCGGTCGGCTTGTCTCCGACTACCTGATAGGTAATGGATACACCACCTGCTAAATCCAGACCGAGGTTAATGCTCCGGTCTTCTCCTACTCCGGTCGAAGAAATAATGGTTGCGGAATAATAGCACAGACCGGCTAAAATTCCGAGTACGAGAATGAGAGTGATGATCCCTCTGCTCTTTTTCATGTTTTTCATTTCTTTTCCTCTCTTAATCTTCTTGTTCTGCCATGGCTGCTTTTATCATGATCGCACACTCTACACGCTTTTTCTGTAATTCACAGCCTGTTTCATAGGTTTTTAATATATCTCCATGGAAATTGTATGCATTTGCCGCACAACCGCCGCTGCAGTAAAATCTTGCGAAGCAGTCACGGCATTTTTCTTTCGCATATACATTACAGCACTTGAACTCTTCCTGAAGTCCGGTGTTCACTACGCCGTCATGTACATTTCCCATTAAAAACTTCTCATTACCGACAAATTGATGACACGGATATAAATCTCCCCATGGTGTCACTGCTAAATACTCTGTACCGGAACCACAACCGGAAAGGCGTTTATAGACACACGGACCGCCTTCTAAATCGATCATAAAATGGAAAAAGTTGAATCCGTTTCCGGCTTTATTTCTTCTTACCATCTCTGCTGCTAAATCATCATATTCTTTAAAAAGTACCGGTAAATCTTCTTCTTTGATCGCGTAATCGTCCGTCTCTTCTGCCACCACCGGCTCTACGGAAATCTGCTTAAATCCCAAGTCCGCTAAATGAAGCACGTCTTTGGAAAAATCTGTGTTGAAATGTGTATAGGTACCACGCACATAATATTTCTCCTGATTTCTGCTCTTAGCAAACTTCTGGAACTTCGGCACGATCAGATCATAGCTTCCGGCTCCTTTTCGGAATGGTCTCATATGGTCATGTACCTCTTTACGTCCATCGATACTTAAAACCACATTGTCCATTTCACGGTTGGCAAATTCCATGATATCGTCATTTAAAAGTACGCCGTTGGTTGTTAAGGTAAAACGGAAATGCTTGTCATGCAGTTTTTCCTGCTCTCTTCCGTAAGCTACTAACTGTTTTACTACCTCAAAATTCATCAGCGGTTCTCCGCCGAAAAAATCCACCTCTAAATTCCTTCTGCTTCCCGAATTTGCGATCAGAAAATCCAATGCAGCTTTTCCTGTCTCATATGACATCAGCGCTCTTCTTCCATGATATTCGCCCTCTTCCGCAAAACAGTAGCGGCATGCCAGATTGCAGTCATGTGCAATATGTAAACAGAGTGCTTTTACCACGGTTGGACGTTTCTTAAAATCGATCAGCGGTGCCTCGTAGGTGTCCGGTGTAAACAGACTTCCCTCTTTTTTAAGCTGGGCAACCTCTTCCACAGCCTCACGGATTTCTTCTTCGCTGTATTTTTCACGAAGCAGACCTGTTATCTCTTCACTGCTGTGTTTCTCAAATAACGGAATCACATCATATACCACTTCGTCTACAACATGAATGGCTCCGCTATTCACATCTAACACAATGTGATAACCATTATTGATATACTGATGAACCACCTGATAGTCCTCTCTTTCCTGTTACTTTTTTCATCTTTATATAACGCACAAATGACCGCACGCAACTGCGAACGGTCGTTCATACCATGTATCTATGATTTTGTACGGACTATTTGCTCTGCTCACAAGTCTGGTTTCCTACGGTACAGGATGTCTTACATGCAGACTGACAGGATGTCTGACACTCGCCACATCCGCCTTTTTTTACTGTGTTCTGTAATTTTTTTGTATTTAATGTCTTTATGTGTTTCATAATGAAATCTCCTTTCAAATTTCTCCGGTTATCTGCTTCTCGCTTCCCGAAAATAAAATATCTTTTGACATTATAGCATAATATTTTTCAGTTGAAAAGCATTTTTTAACTCATCATGCCCCCAAGTGTTCCTGCCGCCATACAGATCCCAAGTGTCGTTCCCATATGTACCAGATCTTTCGGAAGCCTTCCGGCCAATGCTGCCGATACGGCAAACAAGATCAAAAAGTACAGGCTTCCTAATAACAGTCCCCACAGGAATTTTTTTCTCTTCATCTTTTTTCCTGCGATCAATCCGCCTGCGATCCCTGATACCACATAGATCACCGTAACCCCTACTTCTACAAATGTTCCGTTCAACTGAAACTTTTCCATTAAAAATGCCATGAGGATCAGCCCGAGTCCGGTCACGATGTACATGAACATCAGATCCACGATCATCCACTTAAAAGATTTACGCTCCATATCTTTTCCCTCCCCTACATATATATGCCGGGTGGGACTGATTAGAACATCCTTAACTCTTTGCTTCGTGTTCTGCTTCGGCTTTTGCCTTTAGGATTGCCTCATTTAAGGACAACATTTTATCATCTAAAACGGATACGATACCGGAACACTCTCTCAGTTCACGGCTGATGTATTCCGGTGCGTTTCCTTCAAATTTGTAATAGATTTTATGCTCTAAACTTGCCCAGAAATCCATGGCGATCGTACGGATCTGTATCTCTACTTTGGTATCAATGACTCTGTCCGACATAAAGATCGGTACCGTCACAAGCATGTGATAGCTCTTATAGCCGCTCTGTTTTGGATTCTTGATATAATCTTTGATAGACACTACGGTCAGATCGTTCTGCTTTCCGATCATCTCCGCCATCCGGTAGATGTCTGATGTAAAGGAGCAGACGATACGGATTCCCGCAATATCGTTTACATAATTTACCATATTTTGTATGGATGATTCATATCCGTTCTTTTTTAATTTTTTTACGATACTCTCCGGGGATTTGATACGGGATTTTATGTACTCGATCGGGTTATACTGATGTACATACTGAAATTCATCGTTCAAAATCTCCAGTTTTGTACTGACTTCTTTTAATGCTGAGTTATAAAGGAACATGACACTTTTCCAACTGTCGACGCCTTCGTCAAACTGCTGCTGCATATTGACCTTAACCTCCGTTATGTTTGTTACGTTATATATAATAGTATATACTCCGCAGTGCATCTCAAAAATCAAAGATTTTTTCGATGTACGGGCATTCGCCCTATCATCCGGTAAAAATATACACGGCTTTGTGCAAGCACAAGCCTGGTATATTTTTGCCGGATGGCACTGCTCATTACTATACATATACAGTATACCACGATTAGAAAAGGTTGTGAAGAGATGCCCATATCTGATATAATATGTTTTGATGTAAAATTATTCTATTTTGTGATCGAACTTTTTTAGAAAGGATATTCCCATGCGGATCTGGTTTAAAATATTTAAAGACAATCGTATGCAAAAAGATCTCTGTCTGACCGATGACAGGGACGATACAAGAACCCATAAAATTTTTCATGCTTTAGATGAAGCATGCCACACCTTTGACCTTGGTGTTCCGATCTGGTTAGACAATACCATTTCGGATTTTAAACGCCATGGCAAGGCACGTTTTTATCAGGACAGTTTTATTGAACATATTGACTTTGACTATATGGAAATTCAGGTAATTGAGGAGGACTAACATGGAAGGAGACGAACGTCGTCAGTTTATTTTAAAATTACTTGCAGGCTCAGAAAGTCCGCTCTCCGGAACGGAAATTGCCGGAAAATGCGGTGTGAGCCGACAGATCATTGTACAGGACATTGCACTCTTACGAGCCACCAATAAAAATATCTTAAGTACTTACCGTGGCTATCTGCTCTATCAGCCGGAAAAGGACACGGAGAATTTCAAACGTACCTTTGCGGTTTCACATACGGATGAGCAGATCCAGGACGAACTCTATACCTTTGTGGACTGTGGCGGAAAGGTGTTAGATGTTACAGTCATGCATGAAATCTATGGTGCCATTACCGTTGATCTGATCTTGAATAACCGTGTGGATGTGGACGATTTTACCACACGTCTCTTTACCACTCCGGCAAAACCACTCAAGGAACTTACCGGCGGCAATCATATGCATACCGTTGAGGCATCCTCCCCGGAAGTCTTTGACCGGATTGAAGAACAGTTAAAGAAAAAAGGCTATCTCATCCGATAGCCTTTTCCGTTATGTTCTTCTCTGTCTGTTCGCTTCATACATCAATATCCCTGCTGCCATAGCGGCATTTAAGGATTCTAACTTGCCCTCCATCGGAATACGGATATAGACATCTGCTAAGTCGGCAATTTCCGTCGTCAGACCATTTCCTTCATTTCCAATTAAAAAAGCACTCGGTTTCTGATAGTCTGCCTCATCATAAGAAGCCTTTCCTTTCAAATGTGCTGCGTAGAAGTGTACGCCTTCTTTTTGAAGCTCTGAAATGTCTTTTTTTAAATCCTCTGTATACAAAAACGGCATCCGGTAGATCGATCCCATGGTAGAGCGAATCGTCTTTGGATTAAAAATATCCACGGTATCGCGGCTCATCAGGATTCCTGTCACTCCCGCTCCTTCGGCTGTACGGAACATGGTTCCAAGGTTTCCGGGGTCCTGCACATTTTCTGTTACGAGCAGCAGCGGTGCTTTCTTTTGATCAGAGCCTCCTGACAAGTCCTCTCTCCGGTACTCCGGCATTTTTACGATGCACAAAATTCCCTGCGGTGTCATCGTATCCGATGCATGACGGAATACCTGATCCGATACAGTTTCATATCCGGTAGTCTCTAATTTTTCTAAAAGTTCCTGTTTATACTCTTCTTTTTTCGATCCCTGATATTTTTCTAAAAAACTCTCTGCAAGATAGACCTCTTCAATCCAGTCTAAGGGAGCTTCTAAAAACATTTTTACTCCCTCGACAACAAAGGCACGCGAATTTCGACGTGCCTTTCCTTTTGTATTCAGCTGTATGATTTTTTTTATCTGTGCATTACTCGTACTTGTGATCATATCCGTTCCTACTTTGACAGATTCCGGCAGATTTCCCACTGGTACTCCGGAATTCCTTTTTGCATTGCAAGTGCTTCATCAATATCAAAATCCACAAATTCTCCGTGACGATAACCTACCACACGATTTGTCTTTCCTTCTAACAGCAGATCCACGGCTTTCGCTCCCATGGTCGATGCGTAGACACGATCCTTACAGGTCGGGCTTCCGCCACGCTGCATGTGTCCTAAGATCGTTGCTCTGGTCTCTACTCCGGTTGCAGCCTCGATCCGTTTTGCCATACTGGTGGAGTGTCCGATTCCCTCTGCATTGATGATGATATGGTGCTTTTTGCCGCGTTTTCTGTTCTCGATAATATGATTTACGATCATCTGCTCATCATAGTTATATTTTTCCGGAAGTAAAATATCCTCTGCTCCATTGGCAATTCCACACCAGAGTGCAATATATCCGGCTCCGCGTCCCATAACTTCTATAATGGAACATCTCTCATGGGAAGTCGAGGTATCACGCACCTTGTCGATCGCTTCCATTGCAGTATTAACTGCCGTATCAAATCCGATCGTATACTCTGTGGATGCAATATCTAAGTCGATCGTTCCCGGCAGGCCGATCGTATTGATCCCATGCTCTGCTAATTTCTGTGCTCCTTTAAATGAACCGTCTCCTCCGATGACTACAACACCATCAATTCCATGTTTTTTACAGATCTCCGCACCTTTTTGCTGTCCTTCCGGTGTTGTGAAATCCATACATCTTGCTGTCTGTAAAATGGTTCCTCCACGCTGGATGATATCGGAAACATCCTGTGCATGCATATCTATGATCTCTTCCTGTAAAAGTCCTGCGTAACCACGCTTGATTCCTTTTACTTCCAAACCTTTTGTAATTGCCTGACGTACTACGGCACGGATTGCCGCATTCATACCCGGTGCATCTCCTCCACTGGTGAGGACACCGATTGTCTTAACTTCTTTTGCCATTCTCTCTTCCTCCTGCTTTTTCCATTTTAATCTCTTTTCGTACGGTTTTCAATGGGTTTTTCCACAACTTTTACGTTACCCTCTCCAAAACACTCCCGAAGATTCTCTAAAAGCTGCGGCTCTATATGGACATTCCGGTTGTTTGCAAGACGCTTGATCGCCTTTTCTTTGGAAAGATAGATGACAACCTGGTCATTGCCGTCAGAAGAAAGAAGCATCTGAAATAGTTTTTGCTCCATCTGCTGATACTCTTCTTTGGTGGCAAACTGCATCCACAATTCTTTTTTCGTATCGTCAAATCCATAGATTTTTTCACAGATGATCTTTCCGTTCTTATCTTCTTCCACATTTGCATGGCCACTGACAAATATTTTCTCATCGACATTCAGATAAGTATGATACCGCTCATAATCTCTTGGAAATACGATGACTTCCACGGTTCCAAGCAGATCCTCTAACGTTAAAAATGCCATGGTCTTATTATTTTTTGTATATTTTATGGTCTTATCCGTGATCATTCCACCGACAATCACTTTTTCATTATCAGACACTTTGGTTTTTCCGGTCTCCTCGTCCCAGATAAAATCGTTTGTGGTGGCGTTAATATTTTTTCTCCACTTTTCTTCATATTCTTCTAACGGATGTCCGCTGATATAGACTCCTAAGACTTCTTTTTCAAATCCTAACAGTGTTTCTTTTGGAAATTCTCCCACATCCGGCAACTGGATTTCAAAATCGTGCTTTGTTTCCTCATCTGCAAAGTCAAACAGGCTCATCTGGCCTGCGATGGAATGTTTTTTCTCATCGTTGATCTGATCTAAAATGGCAGAATAGATCATGATCTTTTGTTTTCTCGTTCCTTCTAACCCATCCATGGCTCCCGCTTTGATAAAGTTCTCTATGGTCCTTTTATTTAATTCTCTTCCATTCAGGCGGCTGCAGAAATCCTCCAGATTGGAAAATGCTCCATTGGCTTCCCTTTCTGCAATGATCGTCTCGATAACAGGTCTTCCCACACCTTTGATCGCAGACAGGCCATAGCGGATCGCATTTCCCGCAACGGAGAATCCGCCTTCTCCTTCGTTGATATCCGGTGGCAGTATCTCTATATTCATTTTCCGACAGGTCAGTGTATACTCCGATACTTTCGTGGAATTGTCCATAACGGAGGTCATTAAGGATGCCATAAATTCTACCGGATAATAGTATTTTAACCATGCCGTCTGGTATGCAACGACTGCATATGCGGCTGCATGGGATTTATTAAATGCATATTTAGCAAAATCCATCATCTCATCATAGATTTTATTTGCAATTTTCTCGTCTATTCCATTCGCAATACAGCCCGGAACTCCTTCTTCTTCATTTCCATAGACGAAGTTCTTCCGCTCCTGCTCCATGACAGAGCCTTTTTTCTTCGACATGGCACGACGCACGAGATCACTTCTTCCAAGCGTATAGCCTGCTAAGTCACGCACAATCTGCATGACCTGCTCCTGATAGACAATACATCCATAGGTCGGTGCTAAGATCGGTTCTAACTGCGGGCAGTCATAGGTCACTTCCTCGGGGTGATTCTTTCCCTTAATATATGCAGGAATGAAGTCCATTGGTCCCGGACGGTAAAGTGAGATTCCGGCAATGATATCCTCTAAGCTCTGTGGCTTTAATTCCTTCATAAAGTTCTTCATTCCGGCACTTTCTAACTGGAAGATTCCCTCTGTCTTACCGGAGCCGATCAGCTCTAAGACTCCTTTATCCTGATAATCTATTTCATCGATGTTGATCTGTTTTCCACTGCTTTTTTGTGCCATACGCACGGCATTTTGTATGACAGTCAGGGTGCGCAGTCCTAAGAAATCCATTTTTAACAGTCCGAGTTCTTCAATGGTCGTCATCGTAAACTGTGTTGTGATCGTTCCGTCTGACGCTCTTGATAGCGGAACATACTCATCCATGGATTTCTGACTGATCACGACTCCGGCGGCATGCATGGAGGTGTGTCTTGGCAGTCCTTCGAGCCTCTTTGACATATCGATCAGCGTCTTTACGCTCTCATCGTTTTCATACATCGTGCGAAGTTCCGGGTTCATTTTTAACGCTTTTTCTATCGTAATGCCTAATTCCATCGGAATCTGTTTTGCGATGCCATCCACATAAGCATACGGCAGATCCATAACTCTTCCAACATCGCGGATGACACCGCGGGCGGCAAGCGTACCAAAGGTGACGATCTGGGTCACGCAGTCCTCGCCATATTTTCTTACGACATAGTCAATGACTTCCTGCCGTCTTTCATAGCAGAAATCAATATCGATATCGGGCATGGAGACACGCTCCGGATTTAAAAAACGCTCAAACAGCAGATTATATTTGATCGGATCGATATTCGTGATCCCCGTTGTGTAGGACACCAGACTTCCTGCCGCACTTCCTCTTCCCGGTCCCACACTGATATCATGCTCTCTCGCATAGTGGATAAAATCCCAGACGATCAGGAAATAGTCTACATAACCCATCTCTTTGATGACACCTAACTCATAGTTCAGGCGGTCTTCTAATTCCGTGTGGTTTTGCGGATAACGCTCTTTTAATCCGTCAAAGCACAGTTTGTTCAGATAGCTCCAGGAATCATAACCCTCCGGGACTTCAAAATGCGGCAGCTTGGTCACGCCGAACTCTATTTCGACATGGCAGCGGTCTGCGATCTTCTGTGTATTTTCCAAGGCCTGTCTTGCATAGGGAAACAGTTCTGCCATCTCCTGCTCGGATTTGACGTAATACTGTCCGCCCTCATAACGCATTCGGTCCTCATCGGCTAATTTTTTTCCGGTCTGTATACAAAGAAGGATATCATGCGGTTCTGCATCCTTGGCATAGGTATAATGGATATCGTTTGTTGCCACTAACTCGATCCCAAGCTCCTGACTCATCCGCAGTAAATGCTGATTGACATTCTGCTGCTCCGGGATTCCATGGTCCTGAAGTTCTAAGAAGTAGTTCTCTTTTCCAAAACACTTCTGATATTTTAAAGCAATCTCTTTTGCTTCTTCGTAATTTCCTCTTGTGATTGCTCTTGGCACTTCACCGGCAAGGCAGGCAGACAGGGCAATGATTCCTTCGTGGTACTGCTCTAAAACCTCCATGTCCACTCTCGGTTTGTAATAATATCCGTCTACAAATCCCTTGGATACAATCTTCATCAGATTGCTGTAGCCTGTATTATTCTCTGCCAATAATACCAGATGATAGTACCGGTCTTCTCCATGTACCGTCTCCCGGTCAAATCTGGAATTTGGTGCAACATAGACTTCACATCCTAAGATCGGATTGATCCCCTGTGCCTTTGCTTCTTTATAAAAATCTATGACTCCATACATGACTCCGTGATCTGTAATGGCAGCACTGTTCATTCCGAGTTCTTTGACCCTTGCTACATATTCTTTTATTTTATTTGAACCATCTAAAAGACTGTATTCCGTATGGACATGCAGATGTGTAAATGCCATGTTCTTCCTCCGTACCAGATAATCTTTTCTTTCTCTTCCTTCTTATGTTCTACAACGAATGTGTCCCATAAATGCAACAGTATTATTGTATCATTTTTATAAGTTCTAAGCCACAAAAAAATCTTCCAATAAATCCAAAAACACAGCGCCGCCTTTAATGAACGGTGCTGTGTTTTATTAAACTTAAGTTTAATTTTTCTACAATACCTTGGATAAAAATTCCCGAAGTCTTGGGTTCTTTGGATTTGCAAAAAACTCCTCCGGTGTGTTCTCTTCCTGGATTTTCCCTTCATCGATAAACAGAACACGGTTTGCGACTTCTCTTGCGAAGCCCATCTCATGGGTTACAACCACCATGGTCATTCCGTCTCTTGCTAACTCACGCATCAGTTCTAACACTTCGCCTACCATTTCCGGGTCAAGTGCAGAAGTCGGTTCGTCAAAGAGCATCACGTCCGGGTTCATTGCAAGTGCTCTTGCAATGGCAATTCTCTGCTTCTGTCCTCCGGATAACTGGGATGGATAATCATTGGCACGTTCCGGGAGTCCGACTCTTTCTAACAGTTCCTTTGCCTTTTTCTCCGCTTCCTGCTGTGTCATCAATCCGAGTTTTACCGGTGCAAGCGTAATGTTGTTCTGTATGGTATAGTTTGGGAACAGATTGAACTGCTGAAATACCATACCGATTTTCTGACGCATCTTGTTGATATCCACGGACTTATCTGTAATATCCGTTCCTTCAAACAGGATCGTTCCTGATGTCGGTTCTTCTAACAGATTTAAGGAGCGTAAAAAGGTAGATTTTCCACAACCGGATGGTCCGATGATGGCTACCACTTCTCCCTGGTCGATTTCTGTTGTGATCCCGTCTAATACCACCTGCGTACCAAAAGATTTTTTTAAATCCTGTACCTGAATCAGCGCATTTTCATTAACGTTCATTTGTTCTCAATTTCCTTTCGAGTCTATTGACACCTGCTGTCATCAGCATAACGATCACAAGGTAAATTGCCGCAACTCCAAACAGTGGCAGATATGCCTCATAGGTGGTACTTCGTATAATATCGCCACCCTTGGTCAGATCCATCGTTCCTACATATCCACTGATGGATGTCTCTTTTAACAGCACGATCATTTCATTTCCAAGTGCCGGAAGGACATTTTTAAATGCCTGCGGCAAAATGATCAGGCGCATGGTCTGCACATAGTTAAAGCCAAGGCTTCGTCCCGCCTCAAACTGTCCCTGATCAATGGACATGATACCGGAACGCACAATCTCCGCCACATAGGCACCGGAATTAATGCCGAATGCACATACTGCCACAAAGATCTTGCTCACATTCACGGAAGCAAAAATAATGTAGTATGTAATCATCAACTGTATCATGGTTGGTGTTCCACGGATTACCGTCAGATACACCCGGCAGATAAAATTCAATATTTTTAATGAACCATTCTTATCATGGCTCGCACGAATAATCGCTACCAGAAAACCGATGGCTACTCCGATCAAAACCGCAAATATGGTGATCAGTAATGTGTTCTCCAAACCGGTCAACAGATACTGCCATCTGTCTTTTTCAATAAAATTCTGATAGAAGCTTTCCTTAAAACCACTCACTTGTCAGCCCTCTGCTCTACTTTCTGGTAATGATAACCTGTTTTGCTTTTGCATAGCTGTCTGTAAAGTCAATGTTTTTCAGACGATCCTCTGTTACAGTCATTCCTGCCGCACCAAAATCTGCTTTTCCTGACTGTACTGCTGCAATGATAGAGTCAAATTCCATATCTTCGATCTGTAACTCATATCCGAGCTTGTCACAGATTGCTTTTGCGATATCTGCATCAATACCTACGATATTATCACCATCATAGTACTCATATGGCTCAAAAGTTGCATTAGTTGCCATTACCAGTTTTCCATTTGGATACTCAATGTCTTTTGGTGATTCGTATGGGGTTTTGCCCTTTGTGTCATCACCGATATAGTTATCTGCGATAGAATCCAGTGTTCCGTCTTTTTTCAACTCTGCTAATGCTTTGTTAAACTCTTTTGTTAACTCCGGTTTGTCTTTTGAAATACAGATTGCATACTCCTCGTCTGCAAACGGCTCGTCTAAAATCTGTAAATCGTCGTTCTTTTCTACAAATGCCTCTGCCGGCTGTGAATCGATGATTACGCAGTCGATCTTGCCCTGCTTTAATGCCTGTACAGCATCTGTTCCTTTATTATAACGCTCAATCTTAGTGCCTGCCTTGTCACCTTCATAATCAGATGCATAAATATCGCCGGTTGTTCCAAGCTGTACACCGATGCTCTTTCCCTCTAAGTCATCAATGGAATTTACTGTATTCTCTACTTTTTTGTTTCCACCGCAAGCTGTCAATGCAAATACCATTCCTGTTGCCAACAGAACTGCTGCAGCCTTTCTCATGTTTCTCATAATAAGTCCTCCTTGTATAAATATGCATTTATTATAGTATCATTTCCGCAAAAATACAAGTTGGAATTGCCATGACTTCCGGTTACTGTGCCAGATCCAGATGCTGTACGGTCCCGACACCACCGTTTTCATATAGAAAGATTCCTGTTTTCCGGATATAGGCATTTGTCCGGTTAGAATACCGGGAATTTAAGGAAAATTGTGTATCTGCGTTTTTTAAGCAGATCGCACCTACTCCCGCTTCCTTTAATTTGATCAGCCTGTCATTGCCATTTTCATCCCGTATCCAGATACGCAGTTTGTCAAAAATCTCATCGGCCTCGTCGATCCAGCCGTTTTTGTCGATGTCATATTCCTCTAAATCTGCAAATCCATCTCCGCTCTGCGTGCCAAACAGCTCGGAACCGTCATCGATCTTTCCGTTTCCATTTTTATCGAGTGCTAAAAATCCGCTTCCACTCTTTAGCATGGATATCCGGTCTGCCGTTCCGTCTGCATCTAAGTCAAAATAGAATTTCTGGTCTGTCACCTGTGCGGTGGAGCTGTTTAAATTAATGACTAAAGGATCGCACAACCTTGCTGCACCAAAGTCCACTCTTTTTTCCATATAAGAAGTAAAAGAGCGGGACATTTCCACTTTGATCTGAAACGACATTTCCCTGCCATCCGCGGTTTTAACCGTTCCTTCTGTCTGAAAGGAAGTTGTCTCCTCTTCTGAATAATAGCTGATCTCCTGATAGCTTCCTCCAAATGCCTGCGCATTTGTCTGTCCAAGCATACCCAACGCTGTATGTTTTCCTTTTCCATCCCCGAAAAAGAGGTCTAACAGGTATTGGATCGCTTCTGCCTGGATCTGATGGATACTCTTTTTCAGTTCAGAGTCCTCCTGCTTTTGAATATTTCTGCTGCTCTTTACCGTGTTTTTAGCTTCTGCAATCTCTTTTGCATCCACGCCGCCTTCTTTTAGGGCATTCCCCATCTGAAGCTCATCCTGTCCGTTTTTCGATGTTCCCCAAAGCTGCAGACTCTTGACCTCTTCTTCCCGTTTTCTGTAATATCTTTCACTTCGCATTCCGATATTTGACGACTGTATGACCATCTCTTTTCCTCCTCTTTCACTCTGAAACTTTTGTTCCGCGCGCGAGCGGTGCTGCATAACAGCTATTTACTTCTCCGCGAGCTGCGCATCTTCGCCCAAAGGGCTTCTTGCTCTATAGGAAGCACCGTATTTCCTATAAAGATTAGGGTGTCAAAAGGCGCTCACAACTTAGTGGCTGGCAAATTGCACAAACCTAGGACTACTTTTGTGACTTTGGGAGAAAATTAGTAAATCTAAGTCTGGCTGTTTATGTATAGTGTTTTGCTGCCATGGACGGCAGCAAAAGTCTTAAGCCCCATGGACGGGGCGTTTAAGACGTACACGTCACTCCATCGCAGCCTGACTCAGGCAGACTTAGATTTTCTTATTTTCGTACAACGGAACAAAATAGACTCGGCTTTGTGCAATTTACCAATCAAAAAACTTGAAACCGCCTTTTGACACCCGAATCCTATAGCGTAAAAAGGACGGTACACAAAAAGAATCTCTTCTTTTTATCTACCGTCCCTGGCTTCTCAATAAATCGTTGTTATCTTATTTATCGGAAGGTTGTGCGTTTTCCTTAGTTCAACTTTCTTTCAACTTAACTTTTCAGCTTTTTTCTATTGCGAAAATATTTTGTACATGCTATATTTTTTATATGGTCCTGGTCTGACCAATCGATACAAAAGAGGTGTCTTATGAAATTTGGAGAAATCATCGCTCCTTCCATTAAGGAGCTTTTTATACAAAAAATTGAAGGAATGATCCTCTCCGGTGCCTTAAAACCCGGAGAACGACTGCCTACCGAACGCGAGCTTGCAGATGAAATGAACATCAGCAAAACGATTGTTCACGAGGGTATCCGTGAACTTTCCCGTCTTGGTTTTTTAGACGTGGTCAGCCGAAAAGGTGTTACGGTGGCTGACTATGCACAAAACGGCAACCTCGACACACTGATGGCTATTATGAAATATAATGGTGGCTATCTGAATCCACAGACTGCAAAAAGTCTTTTAGATGTACGCGCTTTTTTGGAATGTCCGGCTCTGGAAGCATTAGCCGCACACCATACCCAAGAGGATATTGCAAAGTTAGAGCAGCTTTTAGCAGAAACCTACAAGGCAAAGGGGGATGGCATCCATGCCCTTTCACAGGCGATGTTCCTCTTTCACCGCACGATCATTTTTTTAAGTGGAAATACGATTACACCGCTGATCCTCAATGCTTTTTTAGTGGCAGGACTTTCCTTCTGGGAGGATTATATCCTGACCGTCGGAGAAGATGCCTCGCTCGAACGGTTAGAAATCTTTTTAGATTATATTCGAAACGGAAAGGGCAAGGAGCTGGCTGATCTGCAAAGAGAATGGTTAGAGGCTTATAAACGGCAAAAATATATGGCAGACTAGGATTTGTCCTTGTCTGCCTGATTCTTATGTTTTTATATCTAAATGTTCCTATATTTATCACGGATTATTTTGTTTTTGAGATTACCTTTTTAATTCCTAAGCATCCTTCTAACTGCAACAAAAGTCAGATTGTACAATGAACTGTATGTATAATCCACTCCCGCTAGTTTCATTGCCTCTTTCTGTTTCTTTGTCACAACGGTATACGGATATATTCCAAACATAAACGGGAAAAAAGAATATACAAATTCCTACCTTTTTTCAAAATCCATATCTTTGCGGAACTTTTCTAACATTGCCATAATGGTTCATGGACATGATCTTCAAAAGCTGCCTGCGATCATCTAACGTTCGTGCAAGAAGATCTGCTATCTCATCATCTGTCATGGTTTCTTTTGATTCCATTGCCTCACATAGTTGTTCGATCCATGAATCATATTCTCTTTTCAAAAGTGCAAGAAATATTTCCTCTTTTGTCTGAAAATAGTTATAGATCGATGTTCTTGAAAAACTGGTTTCTTTTCGATTTCTTTTAAAGTGATGTCCTTAAAACTCATCGTCTGATAAAGTCCTTGCAAACAATGGAATTTCATTCCACTTTTTTTGAAAAGGACCAGTTCCATCGGCATGTTCATGATGATACAAAATCACATTTGACACATCTGTTTTAAATGGAATTTTAGTAATATTTTTTTCACCATAAATACAATGAAGATTTGTTTTTTTCTCGGATAAATCTTGTAATTCATATTACTGTTATATTTGTGCTGTTCTGTAACCTTAATATGTATAAATGCTTTTAGCATTTCCATAATCCATGCAGGTTACAATATGCATATACTTCTTCTACCTGTTCACCATCGCAAAGACAAAAATCTGCTACCGGCTCCTGCCCTGGATTTAACTGTTTTCTGTATATTCCCTGGTTTGTATTTAATGTAATCCACTCAATGAAATGCTCTTCAAGCATTGGATGTTTTGTCTCTCCGACCACGACATGAACATGACTGCCTTCTATCGTATATACAGGTACATGCTTCTCGACAGCAGCATCTGTCACTCCGGCTTTTAATTCCTGCATAGGTTCTCCGCAACAAATTACAGGTACACCCTTATCCTTTACCTTTTCAACAATGTTTCCACAATGCTTACAAATATAATACCTTACTTCCATGTCTTTTTCTCCTTCCATGTGTAAAATTTATAATTCAATTGTCTCCATAATCTTTTTCAATGAATCTGCAGATTCCTTAAGCTTTAACGCTTCCTCGCCACTTAAATTAATAGGTATATCAGACTCAATACCATCTGCACCTACAATAGCTGGCATACTTAACGATACTCCGTCAATATCATATACTCCATGAATCATGTGTGATACAGGAAGTATTGATTTTTCATCTCTCATAATCACTTCGCAGATTCTTTTTACAGACATTGCAATTCCATAATATGTAGCGTGCTTTTTGTTTATAATCTCATAAGCACTATTCTTGACTGCTGTAGCTATTTCTGCCGTGTTTTCCTTGTGCTTGTAATGTCCACGCATTTCACACATTTCACTTAATGGAACACCAGATACATTGGCTGATGACCATGCTACAACTTCGCTGTCTCCATGCTCACCTACTATAAATGCATGAACACTCCTGCTGTCCACAGATAAATGCTCACCAAGCTTATATCTTAATCTGGCACTATCTAACACAGTACCCGATCCAATAACCCTGTTTTCTGGAAGTCCTGATAACTTTATGGCTACCTGAGTCAGGATATCTACCGGATTCGCAACTACAAGCATGATACCTGAAAAATTTCTCTTTGCTATTTCAGGAATGATTGACTTAAATATTGCTACATTTTTATTTACGAGATCAAGCCTTGTCTCTCCCGGTTTCTGTCCGGCTCCGGCAGATATGACAACAATTGCAGCATCAGCCACATCATCATAATCTCCGGCATATATTTTCATCGGACTCGCAAATGGAATACAATGACTGATATCCATCGCTTCTCCTTCTGCCTTGTTCTTATCTGCATCGATAAGGACAATCTCTGTAAACAAGCCACTCTGCATCAGAGCAAATACCGATGCAGAACCAACAAAGCCACAGCCTATCATTACTGCTTTTTTTGAATTAATCACTTTCTTCTTCGTAATAATCTCATCCCCTTAATAATTCTCTTCATGTACTTCAAAATAGCTCTGTGGATGATTACATACCGGACATACTTCAGGCGCCTTAGTTCCTACCACAATATGTCCGCAGTTACGGCATTCCCATACCTTAACTTCGCTCTTTTCAAATACCTGTGCAGTTTCAATATTCTTAAGAAGTGCACGATATCTTTCCTCATGGTGCTTCTCAATCTCACCTACTTCCCTGAATTTTGCTGCCAGCTCAGGGAATCCTTCTTTCTCAGCTGTTTTAGCAAAGCCTTCATACATATCTGTCCACTCATAATTTTCGCCTTCTGCCGCTGCCGCCAGGTTTTCCTTTGTATCACCAATTCCTGCTAATTCCTTGAACCACATCTTTGCATGTTCTTTCTCATTATCTGCAGTCTTTAAAAACAATGCTGACATCTGCTCGTAACCTTCCTTTTTTGCTACAGAAGCAAAAAAGGTATACTTATTTCTTGCCTGTGATTCCCCTGCAAATGCCTCCTGTAAATTCTTCTCTGTCTGTGTTCCTGCATATTTGTTTGCTGCCATCTCTTTTACCTCCGTTTTCTTTACTACTTTTTCTCCCTACATTTCGGGCAAATGCCTTTAAATGAAATATCATAATCCACAAATTCAATTCCATGAGTGTTATGAATTCTTTCCAGCAAATATAAATTCATACACTTCATTTGCCGTAACGTGTCTTCTCATTTCGTATACGGTATTTCTTACAAGATCTTTTTGAATGGTATTTCTCCTACTTGTCATTCGTCCTCCTTATTAGGATTAGTTCTTAATAAGGATTATATACTACTATCATCCTGTTGTCAATAAAAGTAGTAATAATTCTCATTATTATAAAACTACCAAACCAAGCATCTTTTACCTGAATAACTATTTTATTTTGCGTTCAAATACATATTCTGAATCTGAAGATAAATCAGACCTAAACGAATATCCGAGTCTGTCAAATTTCTGAATCTCCACCGGATTTTCAATATTATTTTCCGCTATGAATCTGACCATTTCACCACGAGCCATCTTGGCATAGGTACCTTTTGTTACCAATTTATCTCCGGATAACTCACAAAATACAATCGTAATATATCTGTCCTGTGGTGTCAGATACTTTTCTATACATTTTGAGTATTCTTTTGATGCAAGATTAATGATAATCCTACTGTCATCGATTACTGAGCGGTATAACAAGTCTCTCCAGTACTCATACAGATTTTTTGTATCTCCAATTCCAACCTTTGCCTGCATTTCAAGACGATAAGGAGTCACACCATCCATTGGTTTTAAAATGCCATAAAACGCAGACAGGATTCTTAAATGATTTTGCAAATACTCAAACTGCTGGATTTCAAACACAGATGGTGCCATATATTGAAATGCAATCCCTTCATATGCCAAAACAGCCGGAGTAAGCCTGTTATAAAGATCCATATTTTCCAATCTGTTAAAGTTCTGCTCTGCAATCTTGTCATTACATTTCCAGATAGCTTTCAGTTCTTCTTTTGATTTGCTTTTCATCCAGTTTAATACTTCTGCTGTCTTATCAATATAGACAGGCAGTTCAACCGGTGCTAAGTTATCGGTATCTACAATCATCTTTTTTGCAGGTGATAAAATAATCTTCATTATGCCAATTCCTTAAGCATATTTTCAGGATCATCTGCCGCCTTGACTTTATCATTTGCCTTTATAATGATTCCCTGCTCATCAATAAGATATGTAGTTCTTACTACACCCATAGATACTTTTCCATAATTTTTCTTTTCTTTCCAGACATCATATGCTTCAATAACTTTACGATCCGGATCTGCTAATAGCGTAAATGCCAGTCCGTATTTTTCTTCAAATCTCTTGTGAGACGCTACAGAGTCCTTGCTTACTCCAAGGATCACCGCACCTTTTTCGGTAAATTGAGGATAACGCTCTGAAAAACCACATGCCTGTTTTGTACAGCCTGGCGTATTATCCTTTGGGTAAAAATATAAAATTACTTTTTTACCTAAATAATTACTTAATTTATGCATTTCTCCATTCTGATCCGGCAATTCAAAGTCCGGTGCTTTTTTTCCTACTTCTAACATATTTTATTCCTCCACTTCTTTCAATTCCATCTGTTTTCTTGTCATCTTATTGCCAGAAATCATTTTATGACCAGAATAGACTGCCATAATCATGCATATCAGAGAGCCAAACGCAAAGTATTTGTGTGCTGCTTTTAACCCTTTATATCCTGTATAAAAAGTTCCAACCATTGTAACTATTGCTCCGATTGACCAATATTTATGTGCTTTCATTTTATACCTCCAAATTGATTAAGCTGTTTCCAAAATAAATATCTCTGGATCATTAACAATATTATACATTCCATCCATTACTTTCGACAAGCAGGGAAAAAATAATCAATCCAAATACAAAAGGATGTATCACGATAATTCTGGCATTACCTTGACGCATCCTTTCGTGTTGTATTTTTTTATTCTTCTTAATGACAGCTATGGCTTCCACATCCATGCTCACCACATGTATGTCCTTCCCCATGGTTGTGCTCATGGTGAGAACACTTCACATCCGGATTATACTCAAGTGTTTCATTGATAAAAGCTTCTACCGCTTTATCTGCATCTCCTGAAACTCCTCCGAAAAGCTTAATTCCTGCTGCCGCTAATGCGGTCTGAGCACCTCCTCCGATTCCACCGCAGATCAAAACATCGGCATTTAAGGCATTAAGAACTCCTGCCAATGCACCATGTCCGCTTCCATTCGTATCTACTACTTCTGAATGTAGCACTTTTCCTTCCTCTACATCGTAAATCTTAAATGTCTCTGTGTGTCCAAAGTGTTGGAAAATCTGTCCATTTTCATATGTTACTGCTATTCTCATGATACCTTCTCCTTTTTCTACTGCATATTTTTGATAAATCTCCTGTTTGTAACATCCTCCAAAGCTGCAGTCGCTGCTCTGACCGTCACAGATTATGAAATCCCCGCCCTCAATTTTAAGCGGATGTCCATCAATGAGAGCATCTGCTATTTTCTTTCTGGCAATCTCGTAAATCCGTTGGACCGTCGTTCTTGCGATCTGCATAGATTCTGCACACTGCTCCTGACTGTAACCTTTCTTGTCCAAAAGACGGATTGTCTCGTACTCATCTACCGTCAGAACAATGGGCGTTTTTTTCTCAGTATCATCTGCCGGAAGAAATTCTAAAACATTGGGGAAATGGCAAACTTTTCTGCATTTTACTGGTCTCGGCATAAACTGCTCCTTTCTCGCTTTTCTTATATAATAGTCCTATAAAAGGCATATGTCAATAACGTTTTTGACATATGCCTTTTATGAATCACCTTATAATATTACTTCTTTTCATTATTTTTTAATTTACAGATACCCTGCGTCATTGTTCCCATTGGACAAAATGTACACCAGGTTCGTGGCTTATATAACACCATTACAATCAACTCTAACAACAAAAATGTAAGCATCAAACTATAAAATCCAAAACTAAACTGTGCCACCCAATCAGCTACTGTTCCGGCAGTGTATGTCCATCCCCACGGAACACGGAAGGTCCAGAATAATTTGATGGCTTCACGCAAGGATGATGCTCCGGCACCAACTAAATATGTCTGAAATGTCCAGATTACAAACATTACAAGCAACACCATTCCTAAAGTCAATAATTTCTTTCCATTTCTGTTCATCTTATCTAACCTTCCTTTTGCTTTATTGCCGCGAGGGTCAAATATCACAGGTATTTGACTGCCTAATGGCTGATCAGAAGGTAACATACTCTACAGAAAATAGTAAGAATCGTCCTGTCACATGTACGATACGGATCGTGTCATACTTACAATTGTCCAAATCTGTGGCATTCATTAATCTGTTCTATCAAAATACCCCTGTAATTTATTCACAAATCGTCCAATATGTATTCCATCCACAAACGAATGATGTACTTGTACCGATATTGGTATCATAATTCTTCCATTTTTCTCATAATATTTTCCCCAGTCTTTTACCTATTAAGATTAGGGTGTCAAAAGACGGCTCACAATTTAGTGGCTGGCAACTTGCACAAAGCCGGGACTACTTTTGTGACTTTGGGAGAAAATTAGTAAATCTTAGTCTGGCTGTTCATATATAGTGTTTTGCTGCCATGGACGGCAGCAAAAGTCTTAATGCCCCATGGACGGGGCGTTTAAGACGTACACGTCACTCTATCACAGCCTGACTCAGGCAGACTTAGATTTTCTTATTTTCGTACAACGGAACAAAATAGACTCGGCTTTGTGTAATTTGCTGATCAAAAAACCGGAAACATCCAGCCCTCCCAGCCTTCTGTTCCGGTTTTTCACACGATCCCTATATTCTATTAATGCCGATTAATCCTCAACGACACTCATATCTACTGTTACTTTATCTAAGTGCCAGATGTCATCCACATATTCCTGGATGGTTCTGTCTGATGAGAATTTTCCTGAATTTGCAACATTTAAAATTGCACTCTTTGCCCAGCCTTCTTCATCTTTATATGCTTCCATCACACGTTTCTGCGCTTCTGCATAGGAACGGAAATCTGCTAAGATGAAATAGGTATCTGCAAACTGTGTACACTGTGTATTCAGCAGTGAGTTATACAGATCACGGAATAACTCCGGATCATTTGGTGAATAGAATCCGTTGATCAGTTCCATTAATACCTTGCGGATATCCTGATCCTGATTGAAAATATCCATCGGATTGTAATCACGTTTCTGCTCATGCTCAATGACTTCATCGGAACTCATACCGAAGATAAATGCATTCTCTTCTCCGACTTCCTCTACGATCTCTACATTGGCTCCATCCATAGTTCCAAGTGTTAAAGCACCATTTAACATAAACTTCATGTTACCTGTTCCTGAGGCTTCCTTACTTGCTGTAGAAATCTGCTCAGATACATCTGCTGCCGCAAAGATCCACTCTGCAATCGATACCCTGTAGTCCTCAATGAATACAACTTTGATCTTTCCATTGATACTCGGGTCATTATTGATCACATCTGCAACGCTATTGATCAGTTTAATCGTTAGCTTTGCATTTTTATATCCTGCTGCTGCCTTTGCTCCGAAGATAAAGGTTCTTGGGTAGAATTCCATTTCCGGATGCTCTTTCAACTGATTGTACAGATACATCACATGAAGGATATTTAATAACTGTCTCTTGTACTCATGCAGTCTCTTAACCTGTACATCGAAAATAGAACGTGGGTCTACTTCCACTCCGTTGTGCTTCTGGATGTACTCTGCCAAACGCAGCTTGTTCTGGTACTTGATCTGCATGAACTCCTGCTGTGCTTTCTTGTCATCCGCATAGATCTCTAATTTCTTTAAATGTTTTAAGTTCGTAATCCAGTCCTCGCCAATCTTATTGCTTACCCAGTCTGCTAACAGTGGGTTTCCATGCATTAAGAAACGGCGCTGTGTGATACCATTGGTCTTATTGTTGAATTTCTGCGGGAACATCTCGTAAAAATCCTTTAATTCCTGGTTCTTTAAGATTTCTGTATGAAGTCTTGCCACACCGTTAACGGAATATCCTGCTGCGATTGCAAGATGTGCCATTTTTACCTGTCCGTCATAGACAATTGCCATCTTGCGGACTTTTTCCTGATTGCCCGGATATTTTTTCTCTATCTCAAGGATGAAACGTCTGTTAATCTCTTCTACGATCTGATAGATTCTAGGCAGTAATCTGGAGAAGATCTCAATCGGCCATTTTTCCAATGCTTCTGCCATGATCGTATGGTTTGTGTATGCACAGGTCTTGGTTGTGATCTCCCATGCCTCATCCCACTCTAAACCTTCTTCATCTAACAGGAGACGCATCAACTCTGCTACGGCTACGGTCGGATGTGTATCGTTTAACTGGAACGTTACTTTTTCCGGTAACTGATGAATGTCAGGATGATTCTTTTTAAAACGTGCTACGGCACGCTGTACGCTTGCAGATACAAAGAAGTACTGCTGTTTTAAACGCAGCTCTTTTCCTGCGATATGGTTATCGTTCGGATAAAGAACTTCTACTAAGTTCTTAGCAAGGTTCTCCTGCTCTACTGCTTTGTGATAATCTCCTTTATCAAAGGAATCTAACTCGAAGCAGTTCATCGGCTCTGCATCCCAGATCATCAGAGTATTTACCACGTTATTACCATATCCGATGATCGGCATATCGTATGGTACGGCATTTACTGACTGATATCCTTCCTGAATAAAACGGGTTCTTCCGTTCTCACCTGCTTCTGCACGGACATATCCGCCAAATTTTACTTCACAGGCATGCTCTGGTCTACGCAATTCAAATGGATAACCGTCTTTTAACCAGTTGTCCGGTACCTCAACCTGAAAACCATCTTTGATCTTCTGTTTGAACATTCCGTAACGGTAACGGATTCCACAGCCATATGCTGCATAGCCCAGTGTTGCGAGGGATTCCATAAAGCAGGCTGCAAGACGACCCAGTCCACCGTTTCCAAGTGCCGGATCCGGCTCCTGATCCTCAATGACATCCAGATTCAGTCCCATCTCTTCGAGTGCTTCTTTTACCTGTTTGTATGCCTTTAAGTTGATCAGGTTGTTGCCGAGAGCACGACCCATTAAGAACTCCATGGACATGTAATAAACCATTTTCGGGTCCTGTTTATCAAAACTTCTCTGTGTTGCTAACCACTCATCAATGATGACATCTTTTACCGTAAAGGATACAGCCTGAAAAATCTCCTGCTGGGTTGCCTCTTTGATGGTTTTGCGGTACAGGTTCTTCACGTTGTCCTGTACATCTTTTATAAATTGCGCTTTGTCAAAAGTCTCATTATTCATAAGCAAACTCCTCTTTTATAATTGTTTACTGTGCCTTTTGAACACCAAGAAGAACTGTTTCTCCGTTAATCTTCCACTCCTTCTGATATCCGTCTGTCATTCCCTCTGTGACAGTATCTGCAAGGACTACTGTCTTGATATTTTCACCATACTTTTCAAAGATCTCGCCTACCTTGTCGGAACCGCTGTAGGTTACATGGATCCGGTCTGTTACCTCAAAGTCTGCTTCTTTTCTCATGGTCTGTAATTTACTGATGATCTCTCTTACCATTCCTTCTTCGATCAGTTCCGGTGTCAGATTCGTGTCAAGTACCACGGTAACCCCACCTTCACTGTCAGAAACATAGCCTTCTTTCTGTGCCATACTGATCAGTAAATCCTCTTCACATAATACAACCTCGTCGCTGATATTGTCAAGCTTGAGCGCCCCTTCTGCCTTGAGTTTCGCCATTGCCTGATTGCCATCTAAGGATGCTAAAGTCTGCTGGATCTGTTTCAAATATTTACCGTATTTTGGTCCTACGGTACGAAGCTGTGGTTTGAAGGTGTAGCTTGTAAATGCACTGACATCTTCTGTAAATTCCACGCTCTTTACATTCAGCTCATCTTCGATGATCTCAACAAAATACTCTGACAGTGCAAAATCTGCTTTGACATACATCTTTCCGATCGGCTGTTTTGTCTTAATGTTTGCTGTGTTTCTGCATGCACGGCCAATTACGACAATTTTTAAAACAGCTTCCATATTGTCTTCTAATTCTTTATCAATGTGCTGCTCATTTGCAACCGGGAAGTCACACAGATGAATACTTTCCGGTGCTGTCGGGTCCAGATTTCTGACAAGGTTCTGATAGATATCCTCTGTCATGAACGGGATCATCGGTGCTGCTGTCTTAGCAACAGTTACCAATGCGGTATACAAGGTCATATATGCATTGATTTTATCCTGCTCCATGCCTTTTGCCCAGAAACGGTCACGGCTTCTTCTGACATACCAGTTACTCATCTCATCCACAAAGGAATCCAATGCTCTTGCTGCCTCCGGGATTCTGTAATTTCCAAGGTTCTCATCGACCGTCTTAACCAGTGTATTCAGTTTGGACAATAACCATTTATCCATAACCGGTAATTTTTCATAGTCTAAAGTATACTTCGTTGCATCGAACTGATCGATCTCTGCATACAGTACATAGAATGCGTAGGTATTCCACAGTGTGGACATGAATTTTCTCTGTCCTTCCTGTACTGCTTTTCCGTGGAAACGGTTTGGCAGCCATGGTGCGGAATTAATATAGAAGTACCAGCGGATTGCATCTGCTCCGTACTGCTCTAATGCTTCAAACGGATCTACGGCATTTCCTTTGGACTTACTCATCTTCTGTCCGTTCTCATCCTGAACGTGACCTAAAACGATAACATTTTCATAAGGTGCTTTGTTAAATAACAGTGTGGACTCTGCCATTAAGGAATAGAACCATCCACGCGTCTGGTCTACTGCCTCGGAAATGAATTTTGCAGGGAACTGCTGCTCAAACACTTCTTTATTTTCAAATGGATAATGATGCTGTGCAAATGGCATTGCTCCGGAATCAAACCAGCAGTCGATCACTTCCGGTACACGGTGCATTTCTTTTCCACAATCCGGGCATTTGATGGTTACGGCATCAATGTATGGTCTGTGAAGCTCTACCTGTGCAGCATCCGGGTTTCCACTCTTTTCTGCTAACTCTGCGCGGCTTCCGATACACTCCTGATGACCACATTCACATTCCCATACGTTGAGTGGTGTTCCCCAGTAACGGTTACGGGAAATTCCCCAGTCCTGGATATTTTCCAGCCAGTCACCGAAACGTCCTTTTCCGATCGATTCCGGAATCCAGTTAACCGTATTGTTATTGCGTACCAAGTCATCCTTTACTGCGGTCATTTTAATGAACCAGGACTCTCTTGCGTAGTAGATTAACGGTGTATCACATCTCCAGCAGTGTGGGTAGCTGTGCTCAAATTTTGGTGCATCAAATAACAGGCCTTTTTCCTCTAAATCCTTTAACACCATTGGATCTGCCTTTTTGCAGAATACGCCTGCGTATGGTGTCTCTTCGGTCATTTCACCTTTTCCATTGACAAGCTGTACAAACGGAAGGTCATATTTTCTTCCTACCTGTGCATCATCTTCACCAAATGCCGGTGCAATGTGTACAACTCCGGTACCATCGCCCATCGTTACATAGGTGTCACAGGTTACATAATATGCTTTCTTATGCTGTTTTGCGATAATGTCTTTTGCAAAATCAAAGAGTGGCTCATACTCTTTATTTTCTAAATCACTGCCCTTATAGGTCTCTAAGATTTCGTAGGCTTTTACACCATTTTCCTCATCGGCAAGTTTTCCAAGAACGGAATCTAACAGTGCTTCTGCCATATAATAGGTATATCCGTCGCCTGCTTTTACTTTTACATAGGTTTCATTCGGGTTTACACAAAGTGCCACGTTTGAAGGCAGTGTCCAAGGAGTTGTCGTCCATGCCAGAATGTAAGCATCCTCATCTTTTACCTTAAATCTTGCAATTGCGGAACGCTCTTTTACGTCTTTATATCCCTGTGCAACCTCATGGGAGGACAGAGGTGTACCGCATCGTGGGCAGTATGGTACGATTTTGAAGCCTTTGTATAACAGCTTTTTGTCCCAGATCTGTTTTAATGCCCACCATTCGGACTCAATAAAATTATCATCATAGGTAACATACGGATTATCCATATCTGCCCAGAAACCAACGGTTTCAGAAAAATCTTCCCACATTCCCTTGTATTTCCAGACACTTTCCTTACACTTCTTGATAAATGGGTCTAATCCGTATTCTTCGATCTGCTCTTTTCCATCCAGACCTAAGAGTTTTTCTACCTCTAACTCTACCGGAAGTCCATGAGTATCCCAGCCGGCTTTTCGCGGAACCATCTTGCCCTTCATCGTCTGGTATCTTGGGATCATATCTTTGATAACACGCGTTAATACATGACCGATATGCGGTTTTCCATTTGCAGTCGGCGGTCCGTCATAGAAGGTATAGGTTTCTCCCTCTTTCCGGTTCTCCATACTTTTTTTAAAAATGTCATTGTCGCGCCAGAATTTTTCAATTTCTTTTTCACGCTCGACAAAGTTCATGTTAGTTGATACTTTGTTGTACATCTGTGTTCCTCCTATTATATTCACTACATAAAGTGGTTTCTTTTTTTATGCTTCGGATGCCAAAGCTATATTTTCAGATATCGTAGTAATTGGTACAAATCCAATATGGAAAGTTTCTTTTTGTGCAATGGAGATGAAACTCAAGACATCGTGAAGTCCACTGGCGAACACGATGTCTGTTTTTTGAGGTTCATCGGAATGTCCTGCACAAGGAAACTTGGAATATTGGATTTGTACCATATACCTATATAAAAATATAGCTTTGGCATCCGCACTTATAAAATAAAAAAACCCGTGTCCTGTAAAAGGACGCGAGCATATTTTCTGCGTTACCACCTGTTACCTTGTACTTAGAAGCCCTGCTCCTGCATACATGTTCTCCATAACGTGGAGACCTCCGTCAGCACCTACTGCCTGCCTTAAAAATAATCTCTTCCTAATATATACCTTCTATATATTTTTAATGCCGGGTTCAGGCTGCAACTTAGAAGTGATGTTCGTAATAATGGCTACTCATACCGGCTTTCACCTGCTCCGGCTCGCTGTCACTTTTGCCAATATCCTACTGTCTTCGTCATTGTCTTTTTAATTCTTTATCTGATTCGTTAGAATTATAAATCCTAACGGCCAGGATTGTCAACCGTTCCCTTGCATTTTTTCAGGAATAAAAGGACAAAATCGTTTTCAGTTCTTCTAACTTTCCAATCTCATAATCCGGCACGATCTCCTCTTCGACCTTTTTTCCAGATGGATGAAACCACACGGTCAGGATCCCGGCATTTTTTCCGCCCCGGATATCGGAAGTCAGACTGTCACCTAAGATCAGTGCTTCTTCCTTTTTAAAATCCGGAATCTGTGCGAAACATTTTTCAAAAAACTGCGGACTTGGTTTCTCGTATCCAATCTGTTCCGATAAAAATATCTTCTCTAAATATTTTTCAATTCCGGCACTTTGGATCCTGCTCATCTGCACTTTCACGGCTCCGTTCGATGCCAGATACAAATGATATTTTTTTGACAGATCCTCTAACAGTTCTTTTGCACCCGGAATAAAATAATGTCCTTCTCCTAAAAAATCCTCATACTTTTCTGAAATTTTTTTTGCATCACAGGACATTCCCACTTCCTGAAACAATATCTCATAACGCCTTACTAACACTTCCTCACGCGTCAGTTTTCCTAATTCTAATAGTTTCCACTGCGAAAGATTGATCTCACTGTAGCGATTTAGAATATGTTCCGTCGGCTTGATCCCCTCTTCACGCAGGGTTCTGCTCAAGGCAATCCGCTCCGCTTTCTTAAAATCAAATATCGTATCGTCTAAATCCAAAAATATGTGCTGTATCATGACCTGTTTTTTCTCCTGACTGTTTCCTATGTCGGCTCACAACTTTTGAAAATTATATCATGTTATCCCTGTTTTCCTCAACCATTCCTGCGAAAAACCAAATGCAACCTTGTAAAAATAGCAGAATGTGGTATAATTTCTGTTAATTAGACTGACAAGACAGCTTGCTGTCACAGCACAGACTACGGTCTGTACCACAAGAAAAAGAGAGGAGTACATGTTTTTTTCATGTAAATTATTATGAGTACATTAAACCTGACCCTGATGACAGATTTGTATGAGATGACAATGATGCAGGGATATTTCAAGACACAGAACCACGAAGTAGTTGTATTTGATGCTTTCTACCGCAACAATCCATGTGACGGCGGATATGCAATTTGCGCAGGACTCGATCAGGTCATTGAATATATCAAGGACCTTCATTTCGATGAAAATGATCTTGCCTATTTGAAAAGTCTGAACATCTTTGATGATGACTTCTTAGAGTACCTTGCCAACTTCCATTTTTCCGGCGACATTTATGCCATTCCGGAGGGAACCGTTATTTTCCCGCGTGAGCCGATCATTAAGGTGGTTGCTCCGATCATGGAAGCACAGTTAGTAGAAACAGCTATTTTAAATATTTTAAACCACCAGTGTCTGATCGCTACAAAATCAGCCAGAGTCTGCTATGCAGCAAAAGGTGACGGCGTTATGGAATTTGGTCTTCGCCGTGCACAGGGACCGGATGCCGGAACTTATGGTGCAAGAGCTGCCGTGATCGGTGGTTGTACCGGAACTTCTAATGTCCTCGCCGGACAGCTTTTTGATGTTCCTGTCAAAGGTACCCACGCACATAGCTGGATTATGAGTTTTCCGGATGAATATACGGCATTTAAGAAATATGCAGAATTATATCCGTCTGCCTGCATCTTATTAGTCGATACTTATGACACTTTAAAATCCGGTATGCCAAATGCCATCCGCGTCTTTAAAGAAATGCGTGAAGCCGGTATTCCTCTTACTTTCTACGGAATCCGTATGGACAGCGGCGACTTAGCTTATCTTTCTAAAAAAGTACGAAAAATGTTAGACGAAGCCGGTTTCCCGGATGCAGTCATCTCTGCTTCTAATGATTTAGACGAATACCTGATCGAGAGCCTGAAACTTCAGGGTGCTGTGATCACCTCCTGGGGTGTTGGAACAAACCTGATCACGGCAAAAGACAATCCTGCTTTTGGCGGTGTATACAAATTAGCTGCTATCCGGGATGAGAACGGTACTTTTATTCCTAAGATCAAGTTATCCGAGAATACGGAAAAAGTTACTAATCCCGGAAATAAGACGATTTATCGTATCTATGACAAGAATACCGGAAAGATCCGTGCTGACCTGATCTGTTTAGTCGGCGAAGTCTTTGACCCGGAGGAAGATATGACCATTTTTGACCCGAACGAGCCTTGGAAAAAGACACGTTTAGCCGGTGGAAGCTATACGTTACGCGAGCTTCTTGTGCCGGTCTTTAAAGATGGAAAATGTATCTATGAATCTCCAAGCGTTATGGAGATCCAGGAGATCTGTAACAAAGAAAAAGACACGATCTGGGATGAGACCAAGCGTTTTGTCAATCCGCATGAGATCCATGTAGATTTAAGTAAGAAGCTCTATGATCTGAAAAATGATCTGTTAAACGAACTACATAATTTACAGGAAGATTAAATTTTTTCCTGCCATTTTAAATCAAAAACCCCCGTGGTATGGTACGGATCTCCAATCGTCAGATTTCAGATTCGTATGATTACCATGGGGGCTTTCTTTTTCACTACTTATTATTTTTTATATGACTCTTTTATCAGAAGCTGTTTTCTTCTGTTTTTCTTTTGCCATTTTTCTGCCGACTTTTACTCTGCCTGCTTTTCAAATTCCTTTGCATAATGCTTTTTGAACCGCGGAGATAATATCCTCCGTATCTGCTAATGCGCCCTTTCCTAAATCTCCGCAGGCAAGTAATGCCTCACGCGGTTCGATCATCTTAACCCCGAACTCTGACAGTGTTCTGATATTGCGCTGTGTGATCGGATTTTCGTACATCGCAGTATTCATAGCAGGGGCAACCAGAATCGGAACGTTCCGGGTTGCTAACAATACCGTCGTCAACATATCATCTGCTATCCCTGCAGCAGCTTTTGCGATAAAATCTGCACTTGCCGGAGCCACCAGAAACAGATCTGCCTTCTGTGCAAGTGAAATATGTTCTACTTCCGAAGGCACATAAGGTGCAAACTGGTCTGTGTGAACTTTGTTTTTTGTCAAGGTCTGCATGGTCAGCGGTGTGATAAATTCCATGCCTGCCTTTGTCATGATCACATGAACGCTGTGTCCTTCTTTTGTCAATGTATTTGCAATATCGGCTGCCTTATAAGCTGCAATACTTCCGGTAACACCTAATATTATATTTTTCTTCATCTGTGTTCCACCTCACTGTATATTGTTTGAACAATTCCCTTTGCGATCTCCTGCTTCGTGTCAAAGGTCTGTATGTTTCTTTCCGGATCGATCAGATAACCACGATGATGGTTTTCATCAATCTCTGTCATATCATTCGCCAGTACAAAATCGCAGCGGTTTTTTACAAGTAAACGATGCGCTGTATCGAAAAGCTCCTCCACGGAAACCTGACTTAGCAGCTTAAAACCGATAATTACCGCCTGTGGTGCCATTTCCCGGAACATTGGAAGGATTTTCGGTGTCGGCTCTAACAAAAGTAACGGTGCTCCCATTTGTGAGGACAGTTTTCCTACCCCTTCCCGTAAATCGGTCTCATCCATTCCCTGTACGATTTTTTTCTGCAGATCACCTGTCTCTGCGCTCCGGTTCTCTAAATACTCTGATAAACTATCAATCGTTGATACCGAACGGACTTTGTAATCGCTGACTGCCATGCTGTGCACGACTCCATGGATCACATATTTTTTTGTAAGCTCTGTTACAGCCTCCTGCAGATCCGCAACGCTCTGTATTTCCACACAGGTTACCCGCTTTGATACCGGGCGGATCGAGTCCTTTGCACAGACATAAAATATATGGCCTGTCCAGTCTGCCTCTGCTAATTCATCCGCGACCAGACTTCCTAGTCTGCCGGTTCCCGTATTTGCGATCCTTCTGACATTATCGATCGGTTCGCTCGTTCCTCCGGCTGTAACAATTATATTCATTGATCTTTCAGTTATCATCCTATGCTCCTAATCTGATGCCTTTGTCCAAACATTCTTCCATACAGGTACTGTTTGACGCGGCATTAGTTTTTATATATCTTATCACAAAAACGGCAATACTGCATAGAGGGATTTCTCTTTTGATTTTACAAAGAATTAGCATCTCACACTTTTATGTTTCTTCCCTTAACCTACTATATTACTATCCCTTTAAATGCCAATTATGCCACATCCTTACACAAAACTCATAAACCATTCCACCATCTCCGGATTATGATGTGAGAAGAAAAGACTCTTTCCGGTATCAAGTTCTTCGATCTGGTGCATTTCCTCTGCCGTCAGTTCAAAATCAAAAATACATTTCATTTTATGTATAGATAATATGAAGTGACCTCACATTTGTAGCAACGTGGATTTACTATACTGCAACAAAAACGAGCAGTCAAAAACCGAATTTCCACAGTTATTGCTACTCGTTCCTTTCATAATTATCCAAATACTAATTAAATCCAACTACTTTTTGAGAAATCTTATATGCCGCAATCGAAATCTTTCTGCCTCCCTTACCCGGAAGGTTCATCGTTCCACCCATAATTCCATTTCTCAGATGATGGAATAACCGCAGATCCTTTTGCTTGATATAATTCCACAGCTCCCGTTTTTTCTCAAGGTTCTCTTCTGTGCCGGAACGGATCAGCATAACCGTAGATACCACGGTAATGATCTCTAAGTAATTAAACATATATTTTCTGAGCTTTCGATCCTGCAATTTCCATAGATCATAGGAATCTACCATGATTTTATTGACCTTGATCTGCTGGTCGATCCGTTTGATCATCACGCTCTCATTGACGGACTGATCCTCTCTGCCGATGTAATAACGGTAAAAATCCACATCCAGATAGTACATATTTTTTACATAAGGAAGTGGTACATAGACAAACAGATTATCCACATAAAACGTATGCTTTGGCAATTCTAATCCACAGTCTCTCAAAAGCTGTGTCCGGTAAATAACCGAATGCATCAAAATATACTGTCCCTTTGAAAAATGCCGCACATCCTTCCAGGTAAACAATTTTTCTTTCGGGATCGCCGAAGTATATTTCATGACTTTTTTATGCTTTGCACCTTCTTTTTCATAGACAAAATTACTGATCAGCATATCCAACTGGCTTCCGTTGCCGACTAATTCACGCAGTGTTGCCAATATCTTCTGATATGCCTCTGCATCTACCCAGTCATCACTGTCTACTACTTTAAAGAAAATTCCCTGTGCGTTTCGTATTCCGGTATTGACCGCCTCTCCATGTCCTCCGTTTTCCTGATGGATGGCACGCACGATTTCCGGATGTTTTTTTGCATAGGAATCTGCAATCTCCGGTGTCATGTCCTTTGAACCGTCATCGACAATGATGATCTCCACATCCTCGCCCCCGATTAACAGCGAATCAATGCATTTTTCCATATAATCCTGTGAATTGTAACATGGGATAGCTACCGTTAATAATTTCATCTGTTCTGCTCCTATTGATTGATAATTTTTTCAGTTAGATCCAATGCCTTCTTTGTCATGGCATCTATATTATAGTACTGATATTCTGCCAGTCTTCCTAACAGATAAAAGTTCTTATAATGCTCCGTCCGCTTTCGGTACTTCTCATACAGCTTCCGGTTCTCTTCATTTAAAATTGCATAATAAGGAATTTCTCCATCTTTCCCTGTATATGCAAACGGATATTCTTTCACGATCGTGGTTCCATCCGTGTCTTTTTGTTTCGTCAGATATTTGAACTCGGTAATCCTTGTAAAATCTTCACTGACCGTATAATTGACCACACTTCTGCCCTGATAGGAGTCCCTATCATAATGTTCAAATGCAAAATCCAGGGAACGATACGGAAGTCTTCCATCACAGCAGTCAAATAATTCGTCCACTGCTCCCGTATAGATCACCTCACCCTGAAATGGCTCGCCATGCAATAAAATCTCATCTTCCTGAAATTTTAAAATCTCTTTTGCATCTGTATCTAACACGATCGTAATATTCGGATGGTCTAACAGGTTTCGGAACATCCGGTGGAATCCCTGCTTGGGAACTCCCTGATAGCGGTCCGTAAAATATCCGTTATCTCGCGAGATCAGTACCGGTACACGTCCGGTTACTTCCTCACTGATCTCTTCCGGCTTCTGTCCCCACTGCTTCATTGTATAATATAGGAAAATATTCTGATAGACATAATCTGCGATCTCGCGGATCCCTGCATCCTCACTTTTTCTAAGTTCCATGATCGGGACCTTACTTCCATAACCGTAAGTATCTGTCAGCTTCTTTTCCAGTTCCTCTGCTTTATCTTTTTCAAAGACCATATGTAGTGTATTCAGATTAAATGGAACCGGGATCAACTGCTCGCCCACCTGTGCTACCACTTCATGCCGGAAAGATGTCCACATGGTAAACCTTGAGAAAAATTCATAAACCTCTTTCATTTCCGTGTGAAAAATATGAGGTCCATACTGATGGATCCAGATACCATGTTCATCCATGCAGTCATAACAGTTCCCGCCGATATGGCTGCGTTTCTCTATTACTAAAACGTTACGTTTTCCTTCTTCTGCCAGTCTCCTTGCCGCCGTACTTCCTGCAATTCCACTGCCAACGATAATGCTGTCATACATATTACTTTCCTCCGGGCGATGTGCCCCTCTCTCTTTCGTCTATTATACACACTCATGCTTCTAATTCCAACTTCTTTCTGGAAACTTAAGAATATTTTAGGATTTCGGTTTACATAATTTGTTCATTTTTTGTTCATTTTTTTTTTACTTATTTATCATAATGTAATCACAATCTTTTCACATTTGCCATATATACTAGACAGCGTAATGAGGTTAAATCCATTATAATACATTCTTTTTCATATGTATGCCGATGTCGAAAGACATCGGCTCCCTCTTTTTATAAGACTTTTACAGGACATTCTATTCTATGAGAATGCCTGTATTTTTTATTACATTAGGTTGTCAAAAGGCGGCTCACATCTTAGTAATTGGCAACTTGCACAAACCTGGGACTGCTTTTGTGACTTTGGGAGAAAATTAGTAAATCTTAGTCTGGCTGTTGATGTATAGTGTTTTGCTGCCATGGACGGCAGCAAAAGTCTTAGCATCCCATGGACGGGGTGTTTAAGACGTACACGTCACTCTAGCGTAATCTAACTCAGGCAGACTTAGATTTTCTTATTTTCGTACAACGGAACAAAATAGACTCGGCTTTGTGCACGTTGCCAATCAAAAAACTGGAAACCGCCTTTTGACACCCGAATCGTATTACGAAATAATCCCTAAAACAGTTTTCGTATATATTTCTTATATCGTTCAAATGCAGATGGGACCGGATAATTCTGAATGCAGTCCTCTGCCTCTAAAAACAGCAATCCCGAATCGTCCTCCTCTAGCTGTGCAACCTTGATCACATAACCGGCCATCTGCCATTCAATATGTGAAAAAATATGTTTTGCCTCCTCTAACTCCTGTATCCGCATCGGAAGCAGTCCCATTTCTTTTACATATTCTAATGCCTCTTCTTCACTCAGATGCCCCTCTACATTTGGAAATTCATAGAGTCCGGCTAAAAGTCCCTTCTCCGGACGTTTATTCAGGATTACACGGCTGCCGTCCCGGATTACAAAAACCGTTTTTTTCTCAATCCGTCTTTGTTTTGCTTTGGACTTCACCGGATATGCCATCTGGCTCCCTTCTTTTTTAGCCATACAGATATTTTGTACAGGGCAGTTGTCACAGTCCGGCTCCCCATTCGGGACACAGACCGTTGCTCCTAATTCCATCAATGCCTGATTGTAAGCACTTGCCGCTTCTTTTGGCATGGATTCTTTCAACTGCTGCTCCATTTGTGTACGGAACGCCTGCTTCATAATATCTGTATCATCGGCAGTGATCCTTGTGATGACCCGCAGTACATTGCCATCCACCGCCGGAACAGGTATCCCATAAGCAATCGAAGCAATTGCACCTGCCGTATAATGACCGATTCCCTTTAACGTCAGCAATTTTTCATAATCTGCCGGAAGTTTTCCCTGATACTCTTCCATCACTGTTTTTGCTGCGATCTGCATATTCCGCACGCGGTTGTAGTACCCCAGCCCTTCCCACAGCTTTAAAAGACGTTCCTCGTCACATTCTGCAAGATGGCGGACATTCGGCAGCTCTTTCGTAAAACGTTCAAAATATGGCTTGACGGCCTCTACTCGGGTCTGCTGTAACATAATTTCCGACACCCATACGCGATAAGGTGTCGGATTTTCTCTCCATGGAAGAACTCTTTTATGAGTCTCAAACCATGACAGTAACGGTTCATTTATTTTTTCTAACTGGATTTCTGATAACATTCGCTTCCTCATTCCATTTTTTCTACGATTTTTATGTATACAGTATAACATATTTAGAAAGGGCAGAAAAGTACAGGAAAGGATTGACAATTTTTTGTCAAAGTTATAGAATGAACTTACATAGTAATGTACACAAAGACATTTTATTTAGGAGGTTTTTCATGAACAATTTAAAACTTGAAGTTGCAGACGAAATTGCCGTTCTTACTATCTCTAGACCGGCTGCATTAAATGCTTTAAACAGCGAAACACTGGATGAATTAAACGAAGCATTAACAGAAATCGAAGCAAGAGATGATGTTAAGGTTGTTATCTTAACAGGTGGTCCTGACAAGAAGGGCAACGAGTTCAAATCTTTTGTTGCAGGAGCTGACATCTCTGAAATGGTTAACTTCTCTGCTGCAGAGGCAAGAGCATTTGGTATGAAAGCATCTGTTCCTTTCTTCAAATTAATGAACATGCGTCAGGTTACTATCGCTGCTGTAAACGGATTCGCTCTTGGCGGTGGATGTGAGATTTCTATGGCATGTGATATCCGCATCGCTTCTGACAATGCATCTTTCGCACAGCCTGAGACAGGTCTTGGAATCATCCCTGGATTCGGTGGAACACAGAGACTTGCTCGTTTAGTTGGAATGGGAAGAGCAAAAGAATTAATCTTCACATGTGACAACATCAACGCTGAAGAAGCTTACAGAATCGGTCTTGTAAACAAAGTAGTAGCTAAGGAAGAATTAATGAGCACTGCAAAAGACATGGCTAAGAAGATCATCTCTAAAGGAAGCTATGCTGTATCTATCGCAAAAGCTGCAATTAACAATGGTTATGACATGGATATCCAGAACGCAGTTGAGATGGAAGCAAACTTATTCGGTATTACCTGCTCTACACATGACAAGAAAGAAGGAATGACTGCTTTCTTAGAGAGAAGAGCTGCTGATTTAACAGACTTCTAAGAATTTGATTCTTACATAGACATAGAAAATGGAGCTGTCACACTTTATGTGGACAGCCCCATTTTTTATATATCACACCTTATTCCCGAAACCGATATTTTCCTTTCCCCTGTCCCTTTACATTTTCGACAAGTCCTCTTTCTACCAACAGTTTTAACAGTTCTGATGCTCTCGTTGACCTCAAACCGGTCGTGCTCTCTACACCGGTTCTGCCAAAGACCTCTTCTGTTCCATATTTCTCAAATAAGATCTCGATATGCCCTACGGTCTTATCAGATATATCCGGTAACATATCTACCCGCCATTTATCAATCTCTGCTTTTTCGGTCCCAATGTCCGCTTTTCCAAATCCAATATTCGTTTCTTCCGCTACGAAGAACTTACCATTGATATGCATCGTTCGATTCCGAAGCTCATTTTTTTCACCCAGTAACAGATTCCACAAAAACAACTCTAAGCATTCCATCATCTCATGGACACCTTTAGTTAGATTATTATAATTTGCCCGCACAAGTGCATTTCTAAAGTACCATGCATTTTCAGCAAAAATCTCGTTCGTTGCATCGAATCCCAGTGTCCTGAGATATTTTATTAAAAAAACGGCTGTTGTCCTTGTATTCCCCTCTATGTTTCAATTGCCGTATCCAGCAAATATTGGGATGGCTGTAACCCATCTACTGCCTGAAGTCCGATTGCAGTATACCACGCATAGCCCTTATCACGCTTCCCCGGTTCTGACTGTTTCACATATTCTTTAAATGGGTCCTTATTCACTACGCAAACCTCCGTCCATAGGCATAAGTAGAAAAGTAAATCACCGATGCGATCAACACGATCATCGGACCTGTCGCAACATTTGTATAGTACGACACCAGAAGTCCCAGCACTCCGGAAAAAATGGAAAATACCACAGAAAAAAAATGATATTCTCGCATATTCTGCGAAATATTCCGGCCGGATGCTGCCGGCAGGATCAACAGTGCATTGATCAAAAGAATCCCGATCCATTTGATGGAAAGCATAACGATAAGAGCGATCAATATGGAAAACAGATTCTCTATGACTTTTACCGGAATCCCCTTGCTCTTTGCCAGTGTCACATTGACACTCTCGGCGCACAGTTTGTTAAATGCCAGCACCCAGAAGACTAATGTTACTGCAAAAATAGCTACTAAATAGAGAATTTCCCGTCTGGTAATGCTCAAAATATCTCCCACCAGCAATGATGAATATTTGCTGAAATTGCCTCCCTTTGACAAAATAGCAAGTCCAAGTGCCATACTTGCGGAAGAAAAAACAGAGATCAGCGTATCGGTAGATGCGGTACTCTTTTCCGCGATCTTATTTAAAAGCAGCGCAAATACGATTGCAAAAAGGATCATGGAAAGTGTCGTATCCTTCATTCCAAGCACGGCTCCGATCGCAATTCCGGTCAATGCGGAATGTCCTAATGAATCTGAGAAAAATGCCATTTTTTTATTTACGATCATCGTTCCAAGAATTCCAAATAACGGAGTAATGATCAGAACTGCCAGCAGTGCATTTTTCATAAAATCGTATTCTAACCATTCGGTAAAAACAGCCTGCATCACGCTCTTCCCTCCATTCCAAAGATACGTCCGAACTCCTCGCTCGCATAGACTTCTTTCGGTGTTCCCTGCTTTAGGATCTTTTTATCTAACAACAGGACTTTGTCTGCATATTTTGCCACATAGTCCAGATCATGGGAGATCAGGATAATTGCCAGATCAAAATTTTTCTTTAAATAATCCATGGTCCGATAGAATAATTCCATACCGTTCTGGTCAATACCGGACACCGGTTCGTCTAATAATAAAAGATTCGGCTCATCCATAATTGCCATTGACAACAGCACCCTTTGAAGCTGACCGCCGGAAAGATTGCACACCTGTCTGTCGATCAGATCTTCTACCTCAAAAATACGCAGGGCTTCCTGAATTTCTTCATAGAGCCGCTTTTTCTTATATAAAAATACCGGTGCCTTTCCCTGATAGGACGCCATCAGATCATAGACACTGAGTGGTGTCCTTTTTTCAATATTTAAAGACTGCGGCACATAACCGATCTTCATGCGCCGCATATGACCGTTTTCCGTATCACGAAAATCAATGCTTCCCTCATGCGGGATATCATTTAAAATGGCCCGGATCAGAGTAGTCTTGCCTGCACCGTTGCGTCCGATGACTGCATTTAGTGTCCCACAGTGAATGTGCATATTGACATCTTCTAAAATAGTCTGATTTCCAATCGTTACACCTAAGTGGTTCATCTTGATACAGTGCAGCCCACAGGGTTCGATAATTTTTTTCATCACTGCAATGCCTCCTTTAACGCCTCTAAATTGCTGCGCATCGCTTTTAAATAGGCATCCTTTTCATATTTTCCCCGTACACAGGTGTCTAAATAGACTACCGGAACATTTGTCTCTTTTTTTACACTTTCAGCTAATTCTTCGCCGTAAGTCCGTTCCGCTAAAATCATCTTTGCACCGTCTTTTTGAATCGCTGACAACACATCGGCAACTTCGCCAGCACTGACCTGACGTTCCTCGTCAAGATTCAGTGTATAGACATCATTCAGATTCCACTCATTTGCCGCATATTCTAATCCCTCATGGAAAAGAACTACTTTCTGACCGTTGCCATTACAGGTATCACGATATTCTTCTGTCAGATCAGCTATCTGTTCACAATAGGCATCTGCATTTTTCTGATAGATTTTTTTATTTGTCTCATCCACTTCTGACAGACCTTTGGCAATGTTTTGCACCTGCTTTTGATATTTCTCTGTATCCATCCACAGATGTGCATTTTCACCGGACATTTCGATACCTTCTCCTGCCTCGATGATCGTCAGGTTTGGATAACGCGAAGCAACCTCCGATAAAAAGTTTTCAATACCTCCACCATTGATGATAAATACATCTGCTTTTGAAAGCAGCACCATATCTTCCGGTGTCAGCTGATAATCGTGTAAACATCCGGTCTGTGGTTCACTCAGATTTTCCAAAGTGACTGATTCACAGCTGTCTGTGACATTCATCGCAGCAACATACATCGGGTAAAAAGAGGTGACTACCCGAAGCTGTTCTGTCGCCTCTTTTTTCTCCTCATGGTTAACATAAATCGAAACCGTACCAAGGGAGATCATTGCGATCACGACCAACAGGCAGAATACAAATCCATACTTTTTTCTATTCATCTTCATTCTCCGAAACTTCACTCTCTAAAATGGAATCCATCAGATTCCAGATTTCTTCTCTTCCCTGCTTGCTGGTTGCAGAAAACGGAATGACGATACTCTCTTTTTTCAATCCAAGTCCTTCTCTGACTAACTTCACATGTTTCGAGATCTGGCTTCTTTTGAGCTTATCCATCTTCGTTGCAATGATGATCGGCTCGTATCCCTGATAGACGATCCAGTCATACATCATCTTATCATTCGCAGAAGGCGCATGACGGATATCAATCAATAAAAATACTGCCCGAAGCTGCTTTGAGTTATGCAGATAATTCTCGATCATCTGTCCCCACTTTTTTTTCTCTGATTCTGCCACCTTCGCATAACCATATCCCGGAAGGTCTACTAAATACATCACATCATTGATATTATAAAAATTAATAGTCTGTGTCTTTCCCGGTTGTGCAGATGTCCTTGCTAACGACTTTCTGTTCATCAACGCATTGATCAGAGATGATTTTCCGACATTTGATTTTCCTGCAAACGCAATTTCCGGTTTTTGGTTGTCCGGCAGTTTACTTGTATAACCGCAGACAGTCTCTAAATTTACCTCTTTGATAATCATGATTTCTCCTGCTTTCCATATCCTGATGTTTCTATGCTGTAAAAGCCTGCTCTAAAACCTCATCCATGCTTTCCACATAGACGATTTCAAGTCCTTTGGTAATCTCTGCTGAAACCTCTTCTACATCTTTTTCGTTTTTCTTCGGAACACATACGGTTTTAATTCCCGCATTTTTCGCTGCTAATAGTTTTTCTTTTAAACCTCCGATCGGAAGCACTCTTCCACGCAGTGTGATCTCTCCTGTCATCGCAATGTCAGCCCGTACTTTCTTACCAGTCGCCGCTGAAAGCATTGCTGTTGCCATCGTGATTCCGGCAGAAGGTCCGTCTTTTGGCACAGCCCCTTCCGGAACATGGATGTGTATATCGTTTTCTTTAAAAAATTCTTTGTCAATGCCCCATTTTTTACTGATGGCACGGATATAACTAAGTCCGATCTGAGCGGACTCCTTCATCACATCGCCAAGCTGCCCGGTCAATTTAATATCGCCCTTGCCCGGCATAACATTGACCTCTATCTGCAGGGTATCTCCACCGACGCTTGTCCATGCCAGTCCACGCACAATACCAATCTCATCCTGTTCATTCGCCTTGTCAAAGCTGTATTTTTCTTTTCCAAGATATTTTTCTAAATTACTCTCGGTGATCTTGATCTTTGTCTTATCTCCCTGATAGATCTCTCTGGCTGCCTTCCGGCAGATTTCTCCGATCTTACGCTCTAAATTACGCACTCCGGCTTCTCTGGTATATCCGGAGATCATGCGGCGCAGTGCGGAACTGCTGATCGTAAGCTCCCCGTCTTTGAGACCGTTTTTCTTCATCTGTTTCTGGATCAGATGCTCTTTGGCAATATGCTCTTTTTCATTTTCCGTATAACTGCTGACTTCGATCAGCTCCATACGGTCTAGCAGCGGTCTTGGGATATCCTGTACGGAATTTGCCGTTGCTATGAAAAGCACCTCCGATAGATCAATAGGAATCTCTACATAGTGGTCACGGAACTTGTTATTCTGTTCGGAGTCCAGCACCTCTAACAGTGCGGAAGCCGTATCTCCTTTGTAGTCACTGCTGATCTTGTCGATCTCATCTAATAAGATCAGCGGATTCTTCACGCCTGCACTGCGCAATCCGTTCACTAAACGTCCCGGCATTGCTCCGACATAAGTCTTTCTATGTCCACGGATCTCTGCTTCATCACGGACACCGCCTAAGCAGATACGGACATATTTTTTATCCAAAGCCTTGGCTACTGAACGTGCAATACTGGTTTTTCCTGTTCCCGGAGGTCCTACTAAACAGATGATCGGGCTGTCTCCCTTGCTCGTCAGGTTACGGACTGCTAAAAATTCTAACATTCGCTCCTTGACCTTCTCTAAGCCATAGTGGTCCTCATCAAGAATACGCTCTGCATTCTTTAAATCCTTATTGTCTTTTGATGCCTTATTCCACGGCAGTTCTAACAATGTCTCGATATAGCCGCGTGTTACCGCACTCTCCGAAGAACTCGAAGAAATATTCTTAAAACGGTCAATCTCTTTTTGGATCCGTTCCTTTACTTCTTTCGGTGCCTTTAACTTCTTTAAGGACTCTTCGTATTGTTCTGCATCGCTCTGGGTATTGTCTTCCCCTAATTCCTCACGGATGACTTTTAACTGTTCCCTTAAAATATATTCTCTCTGATTCTTCTCTACCTTACTCTTAATCTTCATCGCAAGGTCATTACGGATCGTTGCAATGTCAATTTCCCGTAAGAGAATTGCCATCAGAACTTCATAACGCTCGGTAATGGTAACTGCTTCTAATATCCTCTGTTTCTCCTCATAGCCGATTGGAATGCTGTTTGCGATCGCATCCATCAGACGGTCTAATTCATGGATCTCCTGGATCGGTTTTGCCGCCTCTTTGCCATTCTTGGAATTGTAAGTGCAAAACTGTTCATATTTTTCTTCTAAGCAGCGGATCATCGCCTCTCTGGCATTTTCCGGGATATCCTCTAAGCCATCCTCTGTAAAACGGATCACTTCCGCTAAAAGATATTCTTCCGTCTCCGTAAAACAATTCAGCTCTGCACGCTCGATCCCCTCGACTAATACACGCACAAGATCATTCGGCATTTTAATGACCTGTTTGATCTCTGCCACTAATCCGATGCTGTACAGATTTTCTGCTGTTGGCTCTTCCTCTTCCGGATTTTTCTGAGTCAGAAGAAAAATCTCCTGCTCATCCATCATTGCCTCTTCTACTGCCTTTATTGATTTTTCCCTGCTAACGTCAAAATGGGCTACCATGCCTGGCAGTATGGTTAGCCCTCTTAACGCAACAGTTGGTAATTGTTTTATAATACTACTCATCAAATATCAACCCCTGTTTATGCGATATTTTTTTCAATCATTGGTTCCTTTTCTTCTTCTACAGAATCTTTTGTGATCGTACATGCGATTACCGATTCATCGGACGGCACACGATACATCAGATCGAGCAGAATGCCTTCGACGATCGCACGAAGTCCTCTGGCTCCGGTTTTTCTCTCGATTGCTTTTTTCGCAATTGCCTCTAATGCTTCTTCTTCAAAGTTCAGACGCACTCCGTCTAATTCAAAGAGTTTCTGATACTGTTTTACCAGTGCATTCTTTGGCTCTTTCAAAATGCGGATCATTGCCTCTTCATCTAATTCATTCAAGGATACGGTAACCGGCACACGTCCGATAAACTCCGGTATCAAGCCAAACTTAATGAAATCTTCCGGTATTGCTTTCTGGAATGCTTCGCTGATCTTCTGGTGGTTCTTATCTGCAATTTCTGCATTGAATCCCATCGAACCCTGCTCTGTTCTGGCATCCACAATTTTTTCTAATCCGTCAAACGCACCTCCGCAGATGAACAGGATATTTGTGGTGTCGATCTGGATCAGCTCCTGATGCGGATGCTTTCTTCCACCCTGTGGTGGTACACTTGCCATTGTTCCTTCTAAAATCTTTAAAAGCGCCTGCTGTACACCCTCACCGGAAACATCTCTTGTAATCGACACATTTTCGGATTTTTTCGTAATCTTATCAATTTCGTCAATATAGATGATACCGTACTGTGCACGTTCCACATCATAGTCTGCTGCCTGAATGATCTTAAGCAGGATATTTTCCACATCCTCACCTACATATCCGAAATGCTTTCCTTCCAGATCACTGATGGAATTAATTCCGGAATCTGCTCTTGTAATAATATATCCGTTGTAATAATCTTTACCGTTTACTTTTGGTGTTGCTACCGGTGTAATGTCTGCAATCTCACATGCAGTTGTATATGCCATTGGTGAGAACCATCCACCATCTAAAATACCGTCTTTGATATGAACACCGAGGGAATCGTAGTCCTTAACAATCATAACTTTTGCTTTCTTGCCAATGGATTTAAAAATTCTCTCTAAGATCGGAGCATACATCTGTTTAATGTCTTCCGGAGAAGTAAACGGATTGATTCCGATCGTGATCTCATCTTTATCCTTGATCTCACACATCAGATACTGCAGTTTCTCGCACATGTTGTTCAAGTTATCACAGCCTTCTAATAAGGAATCATTCTTTGCCTGATGGCTCTCGATCATCGCAATGGATTCTCTTGTCTCATTATCACTGGATGAGATGTGATCCACTAAATCATTCAGTGCATTTTCCATATCTGCGGACACACTTACGTTTCTGTTAGAAACATTGGTAAGCTGTGCCATGCTCTCTTTCATATTATCAACAGAGCCCTGTGTCTGGTTTAAAACCTCTACGGTCTTGCTCATCATATCATTCAGACGATTGATGGAATCTCCTGAATGTTCGATGGACTGATGTGCACTGCTGACATTTTCTTCTAATTTCTTGACGATCTGCTCGATCTCTCCGATAAAGCTGTCTGTCTCATTTGCAAGTTTTCCTACCTCACCTGCTACAATGGCAAATCCTTTTCCATGCTCACCTGCGCGGGCTGCTTCAATGCTTGCATTTAAGGATAACAGGTTGGTCTGCTCTGAAATATTTTTTATGTACTCTACAATCTTCTGGATGCTCTTAGAGGATTCTAACAGATTTTCATTGGTCTCCTGTGTTACCTTAAAAGTATTATCTAATTCTTTTAAGATCTCATAAGTCTCCATGACGGTATTACGTCCGCCATTTACCTGATCCAGTGTCTTGTCAGCCTCTGCCTCAACCTTGGTAATACTGCTGTTGATCTCTTCACTGCTACTGCTAACCTGACGGATGCCGTTCTCTACTTCTTCTACTTTCGTCAGATTCTCATTTGAAAATTCTGCAATCTTATGGTTTTTCGTTACGAGTGTTGCAAAGGCTTCTTTGTTCTTCTTTGCAAGCCAGGAGAGCTGCTGGGTATCAAAACCAATTGTCTCCATCATATGTCCCATTTCACCATAGATCTTTTGGTACTTTTCTAACGCTTCCCCTGTATTTCCAGAACCCGTATGCGCTTTTGAACCGGCATTTTTATTTCCAAACATACTAATTCCTCCTTTATGCGTACACTTTCTCTTATATATATTGCCTTTATTATAATACATATTTGTGATTTTTCCAAGATAATTTAGCTTTTTTTTGTATATTCTTGTCAATAAAATATCTATTTTTGATAAATCCACGCTTCTTCATGCGTTTTTCTTTTATAAACACAGAACAAAATTATTTTCTTTCAAACAAAGAAGTCCGAAATATGGGTTTCCACATTTCGGACTTCTCATCACTCCTCTATCTTCCGGACATCTGCTCTTCCTGCTTCATGATCATTTTCTTGACCATCTCGCCTCCGATAGAACCAGCCTGTCTGCTGGTTAACTCTCCGTTGTAACCCTCTTTTAACGGTACTCCGATTTCGGATGCAACTTCCTCTTTAAAACGTTTCATTGCTTCTTTTGCTTCTGGCACTGCCATGCTGCTTGTGTTAGAACCTGAACTTGTATTTGAGCTCATAGGTTTCACCTCCATAATTTTTACTGTAATCTATTCTAAGACTGCGTTGCCGCTTGTCTTGATACTAGTATGGTTGTTTACAATAAAAATATGTTGGTAAGTTTTTACAAATTCAATTAATAGATCATATGTGTTCTGACATCTGCAACAACTTCGTCATCCATGAAGTAGCTGACAATGGCAAGTCCGAAGTCAAATGCCGTTCCCATGCCGCGGCTGGTAATGATATTTTCATCCACTGCCACATTTTCATAAATGACGTTGGCACCTTTCAATTCGCCTTCAAATCCCGGATGGCAGACAGCAGTCTTTCCCTCTAAGATCCCTGCTGCTCCTAAGACACTCGGTGCGGCACAGATTGCAGCCACCAGTTTTTTCTGCTCTGCAAATTCCCGGATGATCCCGTTCACTCTTTCGTGATCCCCTAACTGCAATGTTCCCGGCATTCCGCCCGGCAGGATCACTCCATCTAATGTATCAAAATCCACATCTTCAAATACCGCATCTGTCTGGAATTTGATCCGATGGGAACCAGCCACAATATCTCTTCCCATAATGGAAATGGTCTCTATTTCTAATCCTGCTCTCCGGCAAATATCCACAACAGCAAGTCCTTCAATTTCTTCACAACCGTCCGCAAAAAAGATTCCTACTTTTGCCATGCTCTTTCCTCCTGTACTGACTTTTTTATTTTCTTCATTATAGACTGTCCCCTTTTGTTTGTCCAGTTATGCTTCTTTGATTTTACAGTTGTTTCTTTGATGCAAATTCATTATAATAGAGTCGTAGCATCAGACAGATCATTCAGAGAAATGGAAAGGTGATTTATGGGTACGTTTATCATATGGCTGGTTATCGTAGCTTTGATTCTTTTAAGATCAGCTCGCCAGAATAAACAGGAAAAAGCAAAAAATGCCAAAAATACGAAAGGCTATACTTATCCAAAAACACATCCAACCGAAAGTTACCCGAAATCTTCCCCTGTATCCAGAAAACATTCTAAACCGCAGGAACCAAAGGAAAATGTCTTTACGAGAGCAAAACGAAATGTCTCTGAAGATTTTTCAAAAGACAAACTTTCAAATCCGACAGAATTTTCAAAAGATGTCCCGCAGAATATGGATACTAAGGTTACGAAGACCGTTACAGTTCCGGTCGCTGACTCTTCCGGGAATCCGGCCATGAACTCCGTACTTGCTGACTCCACAACTTCTGATGAAACCTCTGAAGACCTGATGCGTACTTTAGATGATCTGATGGTCAAAGGCTATGAACCGCATCTTACGTTTGAGCGGGATTTTGTAGCAGAGGGCATGGAACTTCTAAACAGATATTAATTATTAGAAAAGCAGGCATGATTTATGGAAAAACAATTACCACAGCCCGGTTGGAGATACCGGCATTTTAAAGGCGGACTTTACCAGATTGTCACACTCGCGCTGAACACGGAAACAGGCGAGGATATGGTAGTCTATCAGGCACTTTATGATGATTTTAAGGTCTACGTCAGACCACTTTCGATGTTTCTGAGCGAGACAGATTTTGTAAAATATCCGGACAGCACACAGCCGATGCGTTTTGAGCGGGTAGATGCGGAGGATGACCGGAACGTTCCAAAGCCTTTGGAAACCACCTCTTGTGAACCTTCCTTTGAAGAAACTACAGAAGAGCTTCCGGATGGCATTTCTCCAAAACTGATAGCTTTCTTAGATGCAGATTCTGACGAAGAACGTTATACTATTTTAAATGAAATGGAAGACATTGTAGATGACCACATGATTGATACGATGGCGGTTGTATCGGACCTTGTCATTGAAGACGGTCCGATCAGTCAGCGTTTTCAGGAACTAAAACGCTGCATCCGCACCAGAATCCAATATGAATCAAAAAGATTCCCACGTCACATTTCCTGACATGGGAATCTTTTTTTATTCTTTTGCGATATGTCTCCGGCTCAAAGAACTGTTCTGGTATTGACCGGAAAATGTCACATCCTCACCGAACCACTCCGGTGCCTCAAATGCTTCCGCCTCTTCTTTTGTCGGGAACTCCACTTCTGCAAGCTGCAAAGATGCTAATTCTCCTTCAAAAATATCCAGTTCGATCATATAGCTCTGATAGGGTATCTTATAGCGTTTTTTTGTGATAAGAATACCGTCTGCCTTTGGCTTTAGATGTTCATATGCCTCTTTGGTCAGTGGCAGATTGTACTCCTCTCGTACTAACAGACCTTTTCCTTTATAGGTCAGTGTATAGGTGTCATCAGAACGTCGGATACGCACCACCGGCTCTATACACAGATAACCCTGTTCTAACTGCCGACATTCATATTGTTTTAAATCTTCCGGCAGTTTTTTTACTAAAAACTTTCGCTCAATTTCTAATGCTTCCATTTTTATTTCCTACAGATATCAATATAAGATTTTACTACTTCCACCAGCTTTTCGTAACTCATGGAGGTTGTGTTCAGGCAGAAATCATAGTTTCTGGCATCGTTCCACTCTTTGCCCGTATAGTATCTGTAATACTCTGCACGATATTTGTCGGTCTTTTCGATTTTTTTGATAATCTCTTTTTCCGGCTCACTGGAAATCTCCTGTACACGTCTGATACAGTCTTCGCGCGGTGCATAGAAAAACAGACTGATGACATGGTCAAATTCTTTCAGTACATAATCCGCACATCTTCCTATAATAACGCAGGACTCTTCTTCTGCAAGCTGTCTGATGACCTTTGCCTGATAGTTAAAGAGGTTGTCATCGGATACAAACTCACCGCTTTCCGGTGGAATGATTTCCCCCCGGTATGTTTTTTTGACGATTCTGAAAAGCGGAGATTTTTTTAATTTTTCATCCACCTCGCCAAATAAAGCTTCATTGATTCCGCTCTCATCAGATGCCATACGGATCAGCTCTCTGTCATAGTAGTTGATCCCCAACTCTTTTGCGAGAAGTTTTCCTAACGTTCTTCCGCCACTTCCGTAACTTCTTGCAATTGTAATTACCGTATTGCCCATACAAACACCTACTCTCCTAAATATGCTTTTTTAATGGATTCATCATTCAAAAGATCTTTTGCATCTCCCTCAAGTACGATCTTTCCTGTCTCAAGTACATATGCACGGTCTGCAATGGAAAGTGCTTTTTTCGCATTCTGCTCTACCAGTAAGACAGTCGTACCTTCTGCTGAAATCTCTTTGATGATGTTAAAAATCTCTTCTACAAAAATCGGTGACAATCCCATGGACGGTTCATCCATCAACACAATTCTCGGTTTACTCATTAACGCACGTCCCATGGCAAGCATCTGCTGCTCACCACCGGAAAGAGTTCCTGCTAACTGGTTCTTTCTTTCCTCCAAACGTGGGAAGCTCTTGTATACCCGCTTTAAACTCTCTTCGATCTCGGTCTTATCTTTTCTGGTATAAGCTCCGAGCTTTAAGTTCTCTAACACGGACAACTGTGCAAATACACGTCTTCCTTCCGGAACGTGTGCCATTCCCATGGATACGATCTTATGTCCCGGAATCTTTGTAAGCTCCGTTCCTTCAAACTGAATGCTTCCTGCTTTTGCATTCAGCATTCCTGTAATGGTCTGCAATGTCGTCGTCTTTCCGGCTCCGTTTGCTCCGATCAGTGCAATGACTTCCCCCTCTTCTACATGGAAGGAAATTCCCTTGATTGCCTGAATCACTCCATAATATACTTCTAAATTTTTTACTTCAAGCATTGACATTTCAAATTTCCTCCTATTCTCCCAGATATGCCTTGATAACTTCCGGGTTATTCAGTACATCACTGGTTTTTCCCTGTGCAAGCACCTGTCCGAAGTTGAGTACCGTCAGTTCCTCACAGATACCGGAAACCAGCTTCATGTCATGTTCAATCAAAAGTACGGTCATATCGAACTTATCTCTCACAAAACGAATCGTTTCCATCAATTCTTTTGTCTCATTCGGATTCATTCCGGCTGCCGGTTCATCTAACAATAATAGTTTCGGGTCTGTGGCTAATGCTCTTGCAATCTCTAATTTTCGCTGTTTTCCATAAGGCAGGTTGGAAGCAAGGATATCTGCTTCATCCTGAAGGTCAAAAACCTCTAGCAGCTCCATTGCCTTCTCATTCATTATTTTTTCCGTCTTACGATAGGACGGCAGACGCAGGATTCCGCTGAGTGTGGAATAAGTATGCTCATTGTGAAGTCCGATTTTTACATTATCAATGACGCTCTGCTGATGGAACAGACGGATATTCTGGAACGTTCTTGCGATTCCATGTTTGTTGATATCGATCGTCTTTTTACCTGTGATATTTTCTCCATCTAGGAAAATACTTCCATCGGTTGGTTTGTATACACCGGTCAGCATATTGAATACCGTGGTCTTGCCGGCACCGTTTGGTCCGATCAAACCGTACAACTGACCTTTTTCTATTTTCAGATTAAAATCATCTACTGCCCGAAGTCCTCCAAAGGAGATTCCAAGACTTTTTACTTCTAATAATGCCATCTTATGCTTCCTCCTTTGTCTTTTTTAATTTGCTCTTCATGCGTTCTCTGAACACTCTTGCTCCCGGTGCCCAGTTAAAAAGCATCATTGCGATCAACAGAACAGAGTAAATCAACATACGGTAATCGCTCAGTCCTCTCAATAACTCCGGTAATAAGGTTAAGATCACTGCTGCAATGATAGAACCTCTGATGTTTCCGATTCCTCCAAGTACCACGAATACCAGGATCATAATGGACATATTGTATCCGAAGTTTGCCGGAAGCGCTGTCAGTGTTGACAGGTTATGTGCATAGAGCACACCGCCGGCTCCTGCAATGGCTGCTGAAATTGTAAAACTCATCAGTTTAAATTTGGTTACATTGATTCCAACCGATTCTGCTGCAATACGGTTATCACGGATTGCCATGATCGCACGTCCGCTTCTGGAATTTACCAGATTGTATACAACGATCAAAGAGAGAATGATCAAGATCACACCGATGGTAAATGTGGACTGGTGTGGTGTTCCGGTAATTCCTTTTGCACCATTAACGATCAGTTCACCGTCTGTATCCATGTTTAATGCTGTTGCATCCTTAATGGAAAAATGAAATCCTTTTGAATCACGTCCTACATAAAGTACGTTCATAACGTTTTTAATAATTTCACCAAACGCCAGTGTTACGATTGCTAAATAGTCACCACGCAGACGCAATACCGGAATTCCGATCAGGAATCCGAAAAATGCTGCAAACACGATTCCGATCAATAATGCAATGATAAAACGAACGGTCGGGTTCATGGATGAATCCTCCATACATTTTGTGAAAAATGCACTGGAAAATGCTCCGACACACATAAATCCTGCATGACCCAGACTCAATTCTCCTAAGTAGCCGACACAGAGATTCAATCCGATCGCTACAATAGAATAGGTACACAGCGGTACTAACATTCCCTGCATCAGACTGGACATGGAACCACTCATGACCATTGCCTGAATGATCAGATAGACAATTACCACCATTGCATATGTAATAAATGCATCCTTTGAAGATTTCTTCATTGTCTTAAAATTCATTTTACTTTTCATCCTGCCCACCTACACTTTCTCATTTACTGCCTTACCTAAAATACCGGTAGGTTTTACAAGCAGAACAATAATCAATACGGCAAACACGATCGCATCGGAAAGCTGGGAAGATACATAGGCTCTTCCAAGGATTTCAATGACACCTAACAGGATTCCTCCGATAAATGCTCCCGGAATAGAACCGATTCCTCCGAATACTGCTGCGGTAAATGCTTTAATACCAGGCATTGCTCCTGTATATGGAGTCAGTGTCGGATATGCAGAGCAGAGCAGTACACCTGCAATGGCTGCCAAACCGGAACCGATCGCAAATGTTAAAGAAATCGTTCCGTTGACATTTACTCCCATTAACTGTGCTGCATCTTTATCCTCCGATACAGCTAACATTGCCTGACCTGCTTTGGATTTTTTGATAAAAAGCATCAATGCGATCATAATAATGATGCAGGCTGCAACTGCTACAACTGTTACTCCTGAAATTACCAGACTTCCACCGGCTAATTTCAGTGCCGGAAGTGATACTACAGAAGTAAAGGATTTTGTATCTGCACCGAATATCAGCAATGCGATATTCTGAAGCAGATAGCTGACACCGATTGCTGTGATCAGAACCGCTAACGGTGTTGCTTTTCGCAACGGTTTATATGCGATCTTCTCAATCACGACACCTAATACCGTACAGATTGCTGTCGCTGCGATCACGCTCGGCAATGCCGGCATTCCCATACCACTCATCATGGTAAATACTACATAACATCCAATCATGATGACATCACCATGGGCAAAGTTCAACATTTTTGCAATTCCATACACCATCGTATAACCAAGTGCGATAATTGCATAAATACTGCCCAAACTGATGCCGTTAATCAAATACGATATAAAACTCATATGGACACCTCTTGCTTTCTTATTTTTTTCTTGCGTTTTCCATAACAAACTCTTTGATAAAAGTAATGATACAAAGCAGACGGTTCTATCTTGTATCATTACTTTTATGTGGTAACGTCTTATTATAACACAGTCTTTTCAGAAAAAGCAACAAAGGGGGTGCCTTACGGCATCCCCCACCATTGGTCTTTTTGAAATCCGGAATTTACATTCCTACATATTCACCATTCTCAATTACGACTGCTTTTGGATCTTTGTTTACTTCACCGCTGTCAGACCATGACATCTTATCACCTGTTAAACCATCGATGGTAACTTTTGTCATTGCACTCTTTAATGCATCTCCCATATCGGTTACGCTCATATCAGGTGTTACTTTTGCTTCTTCCATAGCTGCTTTGATCGCATAGATTGCATCGTAAGCGTCTGCTGCGAACTGGTTTGGTACTTCGTCATATTTGTCTTTGTACTCTTTTACGAATTTCTTTGTTAAATCATCTGTTGCATCTGCTGCGAATGGTGTTAAGAGCATTACGCCTTCTGCAAGTTTTGTATCAAAGTTCTTAACTGCTAACAGTCCGTCTAAACCATCACATCCGAAGAATTTTGGCTGATAACCCATCTGATCTGCCTGCGTTAAAATGATAGATGCTTCTGTGTAGTAGATTGGAAGGAATACTAATTCTGCTCCTCCGTCCTGAGCTTTCTTTAACTGTGTGGAGAAGTCTGTCTTAGAATCTGCTGTAAATGCTTCTTCTGCTACTACTTCAAGTCCCTGGTTCTTTGCTTCTTCAATGAATTTTGCTTCAATACCTGATGAATATACATCAGAGCTGTTGTAGATGACTGCAACTTTCTTTGCTAACTTGTTCTCACCGATATACTGTGCAGATTTTGTTCCCTGGTTCGGGTCTGTAAAACATACCTGGAATACATTCTCACCGGCAATAACATCTGTAGAAGATGCGGATGGTGTAACCTCAAACATGTTATCCTGTGCTGTCTTATCTGCTACTGCAACACATGGTGTTGTTGTAACGGTTCCCATAAGTACCTGCATACCCCAGTCTTTTAAGGTATTGTATGCATTAACGGATTTCTCTGCATCACTCTGGTCATCCTGGAAGTTGAACTCAATCTTCTTTCCATTGATGCCGCCTGCTTCATTGATCTCATCAACAGCGATCTGTGCTCCGTTCATAACTGCTGTTCCGTAAATTGCTGCATCACCGGTAGTAGGTCCGATACCTCCGATATAGAATTTGTCTGCATCTTTCTTTGCTTCTTTAGAACCGCATCCGGCAAAACATCCAACTGCCATAGCGAGTACCAAAAAGATACTTACTGCCTTTTTCATAATAAATTCCTCCTTGTTCTCTTGACATTTCTTAACAAAAATCTTATGCCATCTAAACGATTCTGTCAATACACTTTTTCACGAAAATTCAAGGAAATTCGTGCAATTTTCCGCATTTTTTCACAGTCCATAACTCCCTGGTATGGTACCCATAACCAATGTTTATATCCGTTTTATATTTGACTAATTTTAATCCCCATTCACACTGTAAATGAATTGCCCAAATGAATATGGAAGATTTCCTTTTGTGCAATGGAGATGAAACTCAAGAAATCGTGAAGCCCACTGGCGAACACGATTTCTGCATTCAGAGGTTCATCGGAATGTCCTGCACAAGGAAACCTGAAATATTCATTTGGGCAATTCCCCACAATGATTCAGCTATTCTTCCAACACCCTATCCCATACAAAAAGGACTTCGGGAATTCTCCCAAAGTCCTTTTCCTTATCGTCACACGACTACTATTATTTCTTTGTTGTGTACATGAAGTACTTCATACCAAAGAGGTTTGCATAATCGCCGGATACGTTAGATTTTTCCATGTACATATCGTTGTATTCATAAAGTGGTACAACTGCCCATGTATCCATTAACATATCCTCTGCCTGATGCATCAGATCAATACGTTTATCAGAATCTGTCTCTACACGGATCTGTTTGATCAGCTCATCATATTTATCCCAGTTCTGTGGAGCCCAGGATTTTACATCTTTACCAAACTGTGGGTCATTGTTTCCGGAATCTGTTGTAAAGATCTCAAGCATGTTGATCGGATCATCATAGTCTAATAACCAACCTTCACGGGCAACGTCATATTTACCCTGTTTACGATCCTCTAAGAATACGTTCCAGTCCTCAGAAGAAATCTTCATGTCGATACCGATTACTGCTAAATCCTGCTGGATTGCCTCAGCGATCTTCTGATGGCTGTCCATTGTATTCAGGATGTAGTTTACTGTAAGTGCAGGAGAAATCTTGTAAGATCCGTCTCCATTGTCTTTAAATGTATATCCGCAGTCCTCTAAAAGCTTGATTGCTTCTTTTGCGTTGTCTGCGCCTGTCTTCTCTGCATCGAAATATCCGTCTTTCTTGAATTTTCCGCCGTTTCCGTCAGCTACAAGTGCCGGGATGAAAGAGTTAGCCAGTTTCTGATCTGTCTGAGCTACAGTCTCAACGATGTATTTACGATCGATCATAAGGCTCATTGCTTCACGCATCTTAGCTGCCTGCTCCGGAGTCTTGTCTTTGAACATTTCGCTGTTTACGTTGAATGCTACATAGTATGTTCCAAGAGTATCGATTACATGGAACTCATCGCTCTCTTTTGCTTTTGCGATCTCATCAGTAGGAACTTCATCGATGAAATCTAAGTCACCGCTGTTGTATGCAGCATATACTGCTGTCATATCATCACTTAACATGAAGTGAAGCTCTTTCATGGTTACATTCTTTGCATCGTAGTAGTTATCATTTTTAACATATACCATGCTCTCGTTGTGGCTCCATTTGTCTAAGGTGTATGCACCGTTGCAGACAAATCCTGCTTCCTGAGCCCAAGCTCCAGGATTAGAACCATCTTTGTCAGCAGCCTCTACAGATGCCTGTGGTACCGGCATGAATGTAGGGAATGCACATAAATCCAAGAAGTATGCACATGGACTTGCAAGCTGTACGGTTAATGTATAATCGTCATCAGCTGTAACCTTTAATGTACCATCATCATTTTTGTCAATTACATCGAACAGATAAGAATAATCTGATGCTGTTGCTTCTGCTGCTGCACGATTCCAGCTGTATGCGAAATCTTTTGCTGTCAGCTCGCTTCCGTCACTCCATTTAGACTTGATCAGCTTAAATGTATAAGTTGTCTTGTCTTCGGAAATCTCCGGCTCACCGTCAGATAATGCCGGTACTAATTTTCCGTCTTTGTCATAGGTATAAAGACCTACGAAAGAGTTCACTGCTAAACATCCGCCATCTACAGAACTGTTTAATGCCGGGTCAAGGTGCGCTGGTTCAGAAGCTAAGTTGATGTTTAACACATCTGTGTTTGTGCTCTTTTTAGACTCTGAATCAGATTTCTTGGCTGCATCCTTTTTGTCGCCGCCGCCACATGCTACGAGGCTGACTGCCATGGCTGCCACCAATAAGGTAGAAATAAGTCTTTTCTTCATTTCTAATTTTTCCCTCCTGTTTTCTTTTTATGTTTCACTCCACTGTGGAGATAGAAACCCTGCTCAGATTATTTATTCCAGCATGCTACAAAATGCTCTCCGCCTCGGTCTGTTAACGGTGGCATCTCCTTTGCACACTGCTCTGTTGCATACGCACATCTGGTACGGAACGGACATCCGCTTGGCATATTCAACGGACTTGGAACGTCACCCTCTAATACGATACGATGGCTTTTTCTTGCAGTTTCCGGATCCGGAATCGGAACTGCGGAAAGCAGGCTCAGTGTATACGGATGGATCGGATGGTTATTCAGCTCATCGGAAGGAGCGATCTCCATCATTTTTCCAAGATACATTACTGCAATTCTATCAGAAATATGCTGAACAATCAACAAGTCATGTGCAATAAACAGGTATGCCATGCCAAATTTTTTCTGTAAATCTTCAAACATGTTGACAACCTGTGCCTGAATGGATACATCCAATGCAGATACCGGCTCATCACAGACGATAAATTTTGGTCTTACTGCTAATGCTCTTGCGATTCCGATACGCTGCCTCTGTCCACCGGAAAACTCATGTGCATAACGTGTTGCATGTTCTGCATTCAATCCTACATATCCCATCAATTCCAAAATTCTGTCTCTTCGCTCTGCACGGCTGCTATACAGTTTATGTACATCCAGCGGTTCTCCGATAATGTCCTCTACGGTCATTCGCGGATTCAGGGAAGAATATGGATCCTGAAATACCATCTGCATTTTCTTTCGGTATGGAAGCATATCTACATCAATGCTCTTATTTTTTACCGGTTTTCCATTTGCATCAACAATGATCTTTCCTTCTTCATCGTACTGCTCTCCGCTGTCGAACAGAACATCTCCATCAAAAACGATACGTCCTGCTGTCGGCTGATACAGACGGAGCAGTGTACGTCCTACTGTGGTTTTTCCACATCCTGACTCACCGACTAATCCAAGAGTCTCTCCCGGCTTGATGGCAAATGAAATATCATCCACTGCCTTTAACGGAATGGTGTGAAATCCTTTACGCACCGGAAAATACTGTTTTAAGTGGCTGACTTCCAGCAGATTCTTTTCCTCACTCATTCTTATTTTCCTCCTGTGCTTCATACATTTTCTTTACATTCATCCAGCAGCTCGCCAAATGTGTGTCACTCATGCGAATCTCCTGTGGTACTTCATCTAAACAGATCTTCATTGCTGCCTCACAACGCGGGCAGAATGCACAGCCTTTCGGCATATTTAAAAGGTTGATCGGCGTACCGCCAATCGGAACCAATCGTTCATTCATGTTGTCTTTTCTCGGAATGGAACGTAACAGTCCCTTGGTGTACTCATGACATGGACGATAGAAAATATCATCTGCCGTTCCACGTTCACAGACACGACCACCATACATAACGATGATCTCATCACACATACTTGCGATGACACCGAGGTCATGTGTTACCATGATGATCGCCATTCCAAGTTTTTTCTGTAAATCCTGCATCAGTTCTAATATCTGTGCCTGAATGGTTACGTCAAGTGCTGTGGTCGGTTCATCTGCGATCAGAATATCCGGCTCACAGGCTAATGCCATTGCGATCATCACACGCTGACGCATACCACCGGATAACTCATGCGGATATTGTTTCATACGGCTTTCCGGCTCATTCACTCCTACGAGTGTGAGCATTTCGATCGCTCTTTCTTTTGCTTCTTTTTTATTTTTATCCGTATGAAGCAGAATTGCCTCACACAACTGATTTCCTACAGTAAATACAGGGTTCAGACTGGTCATCGGGTCCTGGAAAATAATAGAACACTTAGAACCGCGGAAATTATGCAGTTCTCTTTCACTCCACTTTGTAATATCCTCACCCTTATATTTCACGGAACCTTCCGTAATCTCTCCTGTCTCTGCTAAAATCTGCATGATAGAATATGCGGTTACGGATTTTCCTGAACCGGACTCTCCAACGATTCCTAACGTCTTTCCTGCTTCTAAGGTCATGGACAATCCGTTTACGGCATTGACATCTCCTGACTCTGTATGGAAACATGTATGGAGATTTTCGACTTCCAGCACATAATCTGTATTCTTTACTTCTTCGCTCATCTCTGCATCTCCTTACTTTAATTTTGAATCAAACGCATCTCTTAATCCATCACCTAAAAGGTTAAATGCCAGTACGATCAGACAGATCGTGACTGCCGGGATAACCAGTTTGGACGGATAGGACTGCATTCCTGCTCTGGCTGTATTTGCAAGACTTCCTAACGATGTCAGCGGAGCTGCAACACCCAGTCCTAAGAAACTCAGATAACTCTCTGTAAAGATTGCAGATGGGATCTGAAGTGCCGTTGTAATAATGATAACAGACAGACAGTTCGGAATGATATGTATGCTTAAGATTTTACTTCCTTTTGTTCCGATACATCTTGCTGCTAATACATACTCACTGCTTTTTATGGAAAGCACCTGTCCTCTGACAAGACGTGCCATACCTACCCAGTAGAGCAGTCCGAATACGATAAATATGGAGATCATATTCGTTCCCAGTTTTGAAAGTGCCGTACCTTCAATTGCCGGTGCCAGCGTTACGTTCAATACAACGGAAAGTAAGATGATCATCAACATATCCGGCAGGGAATAGATGACATCGACGATACGCATCATTACCATATCGACTTTTCCACCACAGTATCCTGCGATCGCACCATATAGCAGTCCGATGATCAATACCATGATCGATGCTACCAGACCTACTGCAAGGCTGACTCTTGTTCCGTAAATAACACGGATAAAGTAATCACGGCACAAACTGTCTGTACCAAAGATATGCGGGAATAATTTTTCACCGGTTTCTTCCATATACTGGAGTTCTCTTGGGGAGTATTCCATCATACCAAGGTTCTTTGCACTCTTATCACGGACACCGTTTACCGTTATGATTTGATCATAGCTGTAAGGCACGATGTGCGGTGCAATGATAATAATTAAAAGAATTAAAATCAACACGACCAGACTTCCCATTGCCAACGGGTTCTTTTTTAAACGTCTGATACCATCTTTAAAGAATGTTGTGGATTCACTCATAACATCCTGTTGCTTTTTTTCCTCTTCCGTAGCCGCTCTGAAATAGGAACTGTCAAATTTTGATAAATCGACCTGAGCGGACAACAGACTCTTTTTCGGACTTCCATTTTCGTTCTGCATAAATCTCTATCCTCTCTTATTCAAATGTGATACGCGGGTCGATAATCTTATAAGCAATATCCGTAAGCAGGTTTGCAATTACCATGAGAACCGCTAAGAAAATTGTCGTTGCCATAATCATCGTATAGTCACGGTTTGTAATACTTGTAACAAACGCTGTTCCAAGACCACCGATGGTAAAGATATTCTCTACTACCATGGAACCTACCAGAATATAGGCTACCATTGGTCCTACATATGTAACGACCGGGATTAATGCATTACGAAGTGCATGTTTAAAAATAACTCTTCTGGTACTTACACCCTTCGCTCTTGCTGTACGCACATAATCCTGATTCAATGCGTCTAACATACTTGTTTTTGTCAGTCTTGTGATATATGCCATTGGATAAAGGCTCAAAGCAATGACAGGCAGTACATAATTCGGATCACTCGATGACCAGACCGGAACCCATTCCAACTGTAAACAGAATACTAACAGCAGCAGGGTTGCCAATACGAAAGACGGCATTGCCGTTGCCAGTGTCGTAAAGAAAATAATGACACGGTCGGGCCACTTATTTCGGTTCAGCGCTGCGATACTTCCCAGAACAATTCCCACGATAATCGCAACAATCGCTGCCATTCCTCCTAATTTTGCTGATATCTGGAATTTGGACCACATATCTGTCCAGATGTCACGTCCGCTCTTTAAGCTCACGCCCCAGTCACCATGCATCAGATTTTTCAGATACATACCGAACTGAACATATACCGGTTTGTCCAGATTGTAACGTTCTTCTAAAGTTTTTTGAACTGCCGGGCTTAATGCTTTTTCCGTATTGAACGGTCCACCCGGTATCAGGTTCATCGCAAAAAACGTAATCGCACTGATTACGAATATCGTCACGACGGCAAGAAACACTCGTTTGACAATATATTCTTTCATTGGTTTCACTCCTTGTTTCCAGATTATATTTTATATGAGCATTTCCTCTCACTTTTGTACGACAGGATTTTTATTTCCTGACAGGTATGTACTTTTCCATTTTACTATGGCAAAGTGTTATCTTGAAATAAAAAAAGGGCGAGATTTTTCCCGCTTCATCGCACCCCAAAATATAATCTATTTTTTAACTCATAGCTTTGTTGTATTTTATCATTTTGACCGCCAGTTTGTCAATAAATTTGGGCATATTCCATAAAATTCATATTCATGCATGATTTTGGGTTTTTTATACACAAAGAGGGCTTCCTTAAATACTTCAGGAAACCCTCTTTTGTCATCATTGAATACGGGCAACAGGACTTGAACCTGCACGGTCTCCCACTAGAACCTAAATCTAGCGCGTCTGCCAATTCCGCCATGCCCGCTTAACATATCCGTTTTCCTATTCTAATGGATTCTGAACTCCTTGTCAATTCTTTTCGTAATTCTAAACCAACTCTAAACTTCCTTAAAAGTTTCTTATAACTGCTGCAAGGCAGTTGAAAAATGTCAGAAAATGCCATACACTAGGAACGTCAATATGTATTTTATGGGGGAACAATCAATGAACGTATTAATGTTATTAAAAAATAAATCCGAAGTCGCTTTTGTCTATGACACCAACACACTCCGTCAGGGTATTGAAAAAATGCATGCCCACGGTTATTCTGCCATTCCGGTGCTTTCTAAGGATGGCACCTATGTCGGAAGTGTCAGCGAAGGCGATTTTCTCTGGCATATCTTAGAATACCGCAACAACGACTTACGGGTACAGGAAAATTATCAGGTCAGCGACATTCTGCGCAAGGACTTTAACCCTGCCGTTAAAATCGATGTTTCCATGGATGAGTTATTAGAACGCTCCATGAACCAGAACTTTATCCCCGTCGTGGATGACCGTAACTTTTTCATCGGCATTGTAACCAGACAGGATATCATCCGAAGCATTTTAAAGGAACTTTAATCCTCCTTTTTTAACTCCATTCTTTTATACCGGAAAATTCCCCATGGTTTGATGCTGTCATGTTCACAGACCACCTGATAGCCTGCTTTTTCATAACACTTCACGGCTCTTTGATTAAATAGGCGAACTTCCAGATAGACAAGGCTTTCCGGATACTGTTTTTTTACATAATCCGTAATGGTTTTTACAAAGTCTGCCCCTTTGCCCTGACCGCACTCTTCCGGCCGCATTCCAAGTCCTATCTCAACCTCGCCGTTTTCATCCTGATGCATCTTAAAATAGCCTGTCAGTTCTCCTGCTTTATTTAGCACTCCGCGGTACTCCTGCCCGCGTACTTTCGCATCTGCAATCTCCCAGTGATTTCTGACCGCCATTTCCCAGGAAGAATAACTGTACAGGGAATATTCTCCTTCATATTTCCAACCGCAGATGTCTTTTGCATATACTTCTTTTAATGGTACGATCCGATACAGACCACTGTTTTCCAGACTCCGGATGACACGCGCCGGATTTCCCACTGCGACCACATTCGATGGAATATCTTTCGTCACGATACTTCCCGCACCGATTACTACATTATCTCCGATCGTAACGCCCGGCAGGACCGTAACGCCTGCACCAAACCACACACTGTTGCCCACCTGTATCGGTCTGGCTGTCTTCAGTCCGCGGTTACGCTCTGTTTCATCCAACGGATGCTCTGCCGTTGCAAAGCAGCAATTTGGTCCTACAAATACATTGTCACCGAATGTTACTTTTGCACAGTCTAAAATGACACAGTTGTGATTGCTGTAGAAATTTTTTCCAATTTCAATATTATATCCGTAATCGCACCAGAACGGTGTGGTAATATAAAAGCCCTCTCCCGCCTTTGCAAAAAGTGACACAAAGATCTCACTCTGCTCTTTGATCTTAGAAGGCGGAAGCTGGTTCGCTGCAAAGCACAGATCCTTGCACTTTAACCGGTCCTCTTTTAAATCTTCATCCAAAACGGCTTCATAGACCATGCCTGCTAACATTTTTTCTTTTTCTGTCATAGCTGCTCTCCTGTCTTTGTTTTGGATGCATTTTACCATATTATCGATTCAAATTCTATAGAGGTTTTCTTCCTAACATCGGAAAAACCGAAGTTTTCCATCTTCCGTAAAAACTGCCACTCCGCTGAAGCCGGAAGGTTATAAATCCAAGCACAAACATCAGCGCGATCAGAAAATAGGCACCGATGCAGACAGAGATCAGTTTTTCCGATTCATATTTCCGTGCTGATTTTCCAAACAGGATGGAACACGGAAATGCAACCACCTGTGTCAAGAGCAGCGCGAGCAGCATACTGCTGTCGCTGATGCCCACATCTTTTCCATATGCGGTTGAATTTGCTGCGGAGATTCCACTTGCCGTTGCCATATTTTTAAAATAAATCGGTATGATCGTGGATACCAGCATCACAAATGCCGAATTACCCACATCATATAATACCCATTGTTTTTCTAATTTTGTCATTTTCTCTTTTTCCATCGTATACTCCTATTCCACGCCAAAGGTACACTGATATACCTCATCACACGGTCCCTTATCCCGATATTCACAGATCAACTGTACTGCTAACGGAATTGCATCCTGATACAGCCTGCTGCACCTCCTGCTTTGTTACTTCCGGAAAAAATTCCGCAATGACACCGGCACAGGTTGCATCTGTCGGGATATGGTTTGTCAGGTGCGAAGTGATGGGATTGTGTCCGTGTTTTTCCAATAACATCCGGTCGAATTCTACTTCGATCTCCGCATGCGTCACCCCGCTCTTTTGCATCTTTTCCTCAATATATCCATGACAGCTGTGGTCTAACGCAAAGTGACAGATGAACCCATACAGATAGGCAAATCCGCCACGGTTCGCCGGCAGCTCCTTTCTCTTCTTCCATGCCTGTTCAAAGAATTCTGCCGCCGGTCTGGCATGTAAAGCGGACCATATGCTTTGATCTCTTTTTGTATCTCTTTTGGTAACTGTTTGTAAACTGCTTTTCCAAAGCAATCATGTGCATAAGTAGATGGCACGTTTCTTTCTCTCTTTCCTCATTTTCTTTTCACATCTCAGTATAGTATGCCCGAAAAAACGTTACTATCATGCTTTGAAAAAAACTCGGTAAAATAAATGTAAAAAGACTTACCACAAAACTGTAGTAAGTCCATGTTACTGAGGCATCGGGGATTCGAACCCCGGACAACTTGATTAAAAGTCAAGTGCTCTGCCAACTGAGCTAATACCCCATATTTAATTTGTAAGACCTGGGCTAGCTGGATTCGAACCAGCGAATGCAGGAGTCAAAGTCCTGTGCCTTACCGCTTGGCGATAGCCCATCATTTTTTCAGATGCTGAACTTATCGCATCAAGGGTGGATACAGGGATTCGAACCCTGGGCCTCCAGAGCCACAATCTGGCGCGCTAACCAACTGCGCTATACCCACCATAACGTGCTCGAAGGGATTCGAACCCCCGACCCACGGCTTAGAAGGCCGTTGCTCTATCCAGCTGAGCTACGAACACATGTTATCGAATTTTGCAAATACAAAGCGGGTGATGGGAATCGAACCCACGTATCCAGCTTGGAAGGCTGGTGTTCTACCATTGAACTACACCCGCAGAGTCGGGGTGACAGGATTCGAACCTGCGGCCTCCTGGTCCCAAACCAGGCGCTCTAGCCAAGCTGAGCCACACCCCGTAATTCACAATATTCATTTCTGCATCACTCGTGACGCAAGACATATTATATAATAGACATTCATGCTTGTCAACATTTTTTTTGAAATTTTAAAAATTTTAAAAATTTTTTCATGTTTTTGAATTTTTTGTACTTTTGTAGATATTTTAGCGCCCTTATAAATAGTGGATCGTAAAATGCGCTTCTCCCTCACGGTCGAGTTCCATCATAATATAAGACGGTTTTCTTCCCGGCTGTCTCGGATAGGACAGACTTCCCGGATTGATAACGGTAAGCTCCTTATCGTATTCGATCAATGGTCTGTGCGTATGCCCAAACATCACAATATCCATGCCACGGCTATAGGCTTCTTTGCGCAGTGTGTCCAGTCCCGCACTGACATAGTAATAATGTCCATGTGTGAGCAGCACCTTGTATTTTCCGATCCGTATCTCCTTTTCTTTGTCCAACATGGAGAAAAAATCATTATTTCCCGATACGATCTCTAATGGACAGCCTGCCATGTCTGCTATGTAATCCTCATATCCCTCAGCATCGCCAAGATGGATCAGCAGATCCGGTGTACCTGCCTGCTCTAACGCCCTTGCAAGATTTCTATGATGTTTGTGGGTATCGCTTACAACCATAATTTTTTTCATACGCTAAAATCCTTTTTTCTTTAATTCCTCTTTTACTGCCCGCAGCGCCTTTCCACGGTGGCTCAACTCATTCTTCTGCTCCATCGACAACTCTGCCGTAGAACAGCCGTATTCCTCTACATAAAAAATCGGGTCATAGCCAAATCCGTTCTTACCTACCGGTTTCTCTCCAATGTAGCCTTCAATCGTGCCTCTCGTTGTAAGGACTTCTTTATTTGGAAGAACTGCTGCGATCGCACAGACAAACCGTGCGGTACGTTTGTCCTTCTCTACGCCCTTTAAACGCTCCAATAAATTGGCATTTTTTACTTCATAAGGCGTATCCTCACCCATATAGCGGGCAGAATAAATACCCGGCTCCTTGTTCAGATAATCGATTTCTAATCCGGAATCATCTGCTAAGACGATTTCGTCTGTATATTTTGCGATTTCTTTTGCCTTGATCATGGCATTTTCTTCAAACGTCTTTCCATCCTCGATAATGTCTGCCTCAATTCCGGCTTCTTTCATCGACAGGATCTCCATGTTCATGTCCTGCAAAATTTCTCTGATCTCTTTCATCTTTCCGGCATTTCCGGTTGCAAAAATAATCTTGTTCATTTCTAGTATCCTTCCTCAAAAGCCCGCAGGATCGCCTGATAAATGCCTTCTGCCACTTTCTTTTGATAATCATTTGAATTTAATTTTGTCAGTTCTTCTTCATTTGTCATAAATCCCACTTCGATGAGTGCGACCGGTACTGCTGCCGTTCGGATGATAAAAATATCATTTCCTGCCACCAGACCTTTATCGACACTGCCACAGGATTTCGTTACCTCTTCTAAACAGATCTGCGCAAAATCCTTAGAATCTTTATCGGGTTTCTTCTCATCGTACATGACCTGTGTTCCCTGTACCTTAGAGAGTCCCGGTCCTGTCGTGGAATTGTTATGAACGCTGATAAACAGATCCGCATCCGCTTTGTTTGCAAGGTCTACCCTGCTGTCAAAGGACGGATTGCTGTCATCTACTCTTGTATAGTATACACCGATTTTTTTATTTTGTTCTAATAGTTTCTTCAATTCTAACACTATAGCCAGATCAATATCCTTCTCACAGATTCCCTGCTTGATGGCTCCCGGCTTGCTCCCGCCGTGTCCCGCATCGATTACTACTACTTTATCATAGATTTCATGCGGTGACAAAAAATCCAGATAGAGATATTTTCCTGCACAGGTCTTTTCCGTCTCAAACACCTGGTTTAAGACAATCTCTATGACTGCCTTTCCGCCTGCATAATCCATGAACACATCACTGATATTTTTACTGCTGCCGACTAAAGGTTTCTCATACAAAAATTCCTGCTCATCGGTCGGAATGATCAGATCCACGGTCTGCGAATTATAATTCTGACGCACCTCCACCTGACTTGCATCACAGCCTGCCGGAAGCTCTACCCGAAGCTGCTGTGGGAAGTTCGCCTTCACATCGGTATTAATGGCACTGATCCCTGAATTTTCACTTTTTGTCAGTATAAATTGCTCTAACTGTTCCATTCCAAAAGACAGCCTCGTATCATGCAGTTTTGGCAGATAGTAAAAAGATGCACATGCCACAATTGCTAACGCCACACAAAAGCAGGCTGATATCTTCAGTATTTTTTCCTGCATCACACGCCTACTTTCCTGCATATGCCTTGATACAGAGATTACATGACTGTGTATCCTCGGCACTTTCCCATGTTCTTCCATCCGGGCTGATATATCCCTCGCCATCGCTTAAATCCACTTTCGCAGTGGTAGCATCTGCCGTATATTCAATGGCAAGCGGATGTACGGCATCCGGCGTATTTACAAAGATCACGATTGCAAATTTTTCTCCCGGCTCCACTTTGATCTCCTTATCAAACTGTATCGTGTAATAGCCCGCATTGTCTAATTTTCCCTGTGCTACCCTTTCCTTTTTTTCAAAAGAAGAGGTATCTTTAAAATCTTTTACTACATAAACCTGATACGTTGTGTCCTTGCCGACTGCATAAAATCCTGCTGCACGCAATTTTTCATTTTTCCGGGCAGTAAACACATTTGCTCCATAGACAGATTCCTTATTATAACCAATCTGCCCTACCCAGCCGCACAGATCTGACTGGTAGATGCTGTCGTAATTCTTTGTACTCTCAACGCCGGTATACACGACATTATGGACACCGATATTGGTATCGTAATAAGAAATATAAAATACTCCGTTATCGCCAAAACCTCCGCCCCAGCTATTCTGACAGATAAATGCTCCGTCTCCTTCGATTGCCGTTGAAAAATTCTCCTTGGAATAATTATCATCCCATCCAATGATGACAACATCATGGTTTGGTTTTTCCGTTCCGATATAGCAATATGCATTCTTGCTGCTGTTATAAAATTCCGACTGGCTCTGTGAACTGCGAAGTGCACTGTAGATCGAAGTCTGGACACCGCCATACTTAAATACGGCTTCCTTGATCTTTTCAAAATCTTTTCCTTCGATCACCTGCATTTCCTGCACATGCTTCACCGGTTTTAATCCGTCCGGGGATTCTCCATCTCCATATGGATCATCCGCTTCATAGACCGGTCCCTGCCATGCAGTCAGGTATGCCATTCCCATCGTATACTCTCCACCATCGTTCTGCGTCTGCGAAAAGCTGTTTTTTAACGTCATATGGTCTACAGAAAACTGCACGGATTCCTCCGGCAAAAGAGCGGTCTCTAACGCACTGACAGACGCTGATGTCCAGCAGGTGCCAAGGCTTCCCTGATTTTTGACCGTTGTTGCGCGTCCTTTTTCCCGCAGATCATATTTACTCGGATAAATGGAAGTTGCTCCCGAAATATCTGCCGCAGATGCCGTATTCTTCTGGATATCCCAGGAATAATCATAGGACAATGATTTCGAAAGTTTTGAGGCAGAGACATAATAATTGTCGTTTTTTTTCGTAAGCTGTTTGTCCTCTAATGAAAAATCCGCACTTTCCTCATGTTTTTCTACCACGAGTTTTTCTTTGTCATACAGACCGGCACTACAGTTAAAGCTGTCTCTTACCAGTGAAACCGGGATCATGATATCTAATTTCTGGTTCATATAAATATCATAATCCTCATTGCTATAGATACGGTTGTCCACGACTAAAGACAGCGGATTTTCATTGACACTTTCCGCGATCAGAGGATTCCAGACCTTTGGTTCCATTTGTGCTCCACGAAAAGTCTCTACCTGTTCCGATCCGTTCCTGTTAAATTTTAAAGCAACCACCAAAAGCAAAATGATGGTCAGACAGATATAACGTTTTGAATACTTCAATGTGACTCCTCATTATTTCTTCTCTTTGGCGGCTTCGGACCTAAAAATTGATAAAAATACGTCTTTAACATTCCGTTGTAAATCTTCCGGTTCTTATCCGCTTTTCTTCCAATGTACTGCTGTGCCTGCTCATAACTCGTGATCAGATACATCGACCATGCATCCAGTCCACGATACATCTCTCCGATCTGTCGGTAAAGTTCCGGCAGATTTTCCTTTTCTTCTAACCGCTCTCCATATGGCGGGTTTGAAATAATAAAGCCATATTTCTTCGGATGATGCATGTCCGCCACTGCTCTTTGCTGAAAATGGATCAGATGATCCACTCCGGCTCTCTTCGCATTCTCCCTTGCAGCTTTTACTACATCCGCATCAATATCATATCCCTGAATATCCACCTTGATGTCCGTATGTACCATGTCATTTGCCTCTTCAATGACATCATACCACAACTGTTTTGGAATCAGGTTTGTCCATTCTTCGGAAATAAATTCCCGGTTCAGTCCCGGTGCGATATTTGCCGCCATCATTGCCGCTTCGATCGGAAATGTTCCACTACCGCAAAACGGGTCAACCAGAATACGGTCTGCATGCCATGGGGTTAACATAATAAGTGCTGCTGCCAAAGTTTCGGTAATCGGAGCTTTACTTGTCATCTTACGGTATCCTCTCTTGTGCAGGGATTCTCCGGTCGTATCGATCGTTACCGTAACCTCATCCTTCATCAAAAAAATCCTTACAGGATAGGATGCTCCGTCTTCCGGAAACCAGGTAAGGTCATATTCACGTTTCATCCTCTCTACCATTGCCTTTTTTACAATCGATTGAATGTCGGAAGGTGAAAACAACTTACTCTTAATCGAAGTTGCCTTGGTTACCCAGAATTTTCCATCCTTTGGAATATAGTTTTCCCATGGAAGTGCCTTAATTCCTTCAAAAAGTTCATCAAATGTGGTGGCACGGAATCTTCCTACCTCTAAAAGTACACGTTCTGCCGTCCGCAGGAAAATATTTGCACGGCAGATACCCTCCGCATCTGCTGCAAAGGTGACCCTGCCGTCTTCCACCTTTGTAATCTCATATCCTAAATCATAAATTTCTCTTTTACATACTGCCTCAAGTCCAAAATGACAAGGCGCTGTTAATTGGTAATTCTGCATCTTTCTTCTCTTTCTAATAAATCTCATGAAACTACTATTATACTATCTGTTCCTTTTTCTACTGTCAATCATTTTTCACACCTAATCCAGATTTCGCTCCTGTACGGCACGGATTCCTCCGATCAATGTACAGACAGAGTATCCGTCCTTTAAAAGTTGTTTTGCCGCCATCATGCTAAGACTTCCTCTTTCACAGTAAAGAACGTAGATCTTACTTTTATCCAATCGCTTTTCCCACTGCTCCATATCATCATATGGAAGGTTTTTTGCTCCCGGTATATGATAAAGAAGATACTCTTCTCTTTCCCTGACATCGATCCATATCACATCTTCCCGTGCCTGATACTTTGGAATATCCCTGACTCCGATTGTCCTGATCTCTTCCTGTGACATCTGTTGTCTCCCCCTCCCTGGATTTCGAACTGATTATTTGATACCTGATACTGTTAACCATTCCTGTGACATTTTTATATAGAAAAACAGATTACAAAAGTTACTTTGTAATCTGTTCTTACTATATACTATTCCGCTTTCAACGATTGGTGTCAAACGGTTCTAGTAGCAGTTATTTGCATCCTTAGTAGAATCTGTGGATTTGTTCTTAGATGCATTGCTTGCTTTAGACTTTGCACTATTTGTGCTGTTTTTAGAAGTTGCATCATTGCTTGTCTGAGCATTTGTTGCATTGTTTGCTTTGTTCTGAGAATTTTTTGCCATGATTTTTCCCTCCTTTTCATTGCACAAATAGTATCTCTGAATTTCGTACAATTATTCACATATGTACATTGTTTTTGAAATTTTTTTATATTACAATGTAGGTTATAAAAGCTTTTATGCTTTTATAGTTATACCCCTTATTAATTATTTATACTCCCCTCATAGAAAGAACCGATGGTTTTCCATCGGTTCTTTCTTCATCTAAAACTTCCATTATAAGTCTAAAAATACTGAATTAGAAATTCTTACATACTATTATTTTTTAATATTACACATGAAAAATATTGCATTTCGTAATAAACCTACTACATTTCATAAAATTCTTTGTTTACGATCATTTCCTCGGTCAGTTCACCGCCAGCCTTCCGGTATTTGTCCTCAAAAAGAGCCACATGACGTTTTTCCCTGCCAATAATGATATCGTACTTCTGGATCATCTCCTGGTACATCGGGCTTACCTTCAGACTGTCCCTGATCTCTTTGACAAACGGACAATAACGGAAGAGGATTCCTCTCGCTACCCGGTTCATTCTAAAGCTGCCTTTTGCTTCATATTTAATCCATACCTGATAATCCTTTACAAAGACTTCACGGTAATTATTTTTAGCTTTCCAGAGCGCATTCTTTAATTTTTCTTTTGCCTCCGGGGAAAGGTCGTGATTCTTTTTGTAATACTGAACATAATCATAGTATTCTGAGGTCAATGACATTTCACGGATATCATTCCAACGTGCGCCCTGTTCCTTACGGCACATCTCCCACCGGAATCTTCCGGCAGTCTCTAACATCAACTCATCCAGATTTCCGGCAGTCATAACCGGGAATAAAAATCTTGCAGATGTATCGCGTCTTCCTCCTGCTGTTTCCTGCCACATCATCGCCTTTGTACCGGCATTTGGCATCAGGATCACATCCGGAAGTACTTCTTTTTTCAAAAATTCTCTTGTAATGTCATGTGCCGGATCTGAGAATGTCGTATCGCGGTAAAAAATAGAGAAATCCACACTGCGGATCTTGTCTAAGGCTTCATTGATCCGTGCGGCTGTCACCAGCATCGTTTCTACACTATTTACAATATCATATTCACATAAAATCGGAATAAATGTAGAAATCTTACCATAAACTGCTCTGTTAGAAGAGGTAAACATATTCTCAATCTCATACTCTACCTTCTTCCACTGGTCATCCTTCCACTCTTCCTGTTCTTTCTTTGTAATCGTTCCATTTCGACGCAGATCTGCTAAGTACGCCGGATAATCCAGATCAAACTCATTTTTAGAAGGCTCATTTTTTCCTATATAAATACTCTTCAGCCACTCATACATTGTATATACATGTTCGGAATTGCACTCGGAAAGTCTTTCTGCTACCGCATACAACTGCTCCGTATATTCCTCCCCTAACAGACCACTGTCCATAAATCCGAAATCAAAAAACATTCTTAAGACCGGAGAAATTGCCTGTTCCTGCAATGCCCGTTTGATCGCTGCCTTATAAACTTCATAATATACCGCTGCAATGGATCTTCTGAGTTTTCGCACATGGTCATCTGTAGAATAAATATCCGGAAGATCACGATATGTAGCAATCTGCTTACGGATTTCTTCAATCTTTTCCGCATCATAAGAAGCATATTCTAAAATGTAAGCAAGCGGATCTGACACTGCCTCCGGTGAAATTCCGAGTTCTGCCTGTGCTGCCTCTGCCGCATTTTCTTCTGCTTCTATTTCCGGTTCTATCTCTTCTTCCGGGATCGCAGTAAAATCATAGCCTTCATATTCTATGAATCTCTCACGCACAAATTTTTCATCATACAACTCTGACACATGGATAAACTCCATCAGTTTTTCCATACGCTGCTGAATATCGGATGTATCTGCACCCTTTCTTGTCGCCCGTATCTCTAAATCAAAATAGAGTTGGAACAGATCATCACCGCCCTCTTCTAAAAGAATATCCTGCCAGTAATGCAGATAGTCGCGGACTCCTTCCATTTTTGCAAGCACTTCATTGATCACCTTGCCTGCATAGAGCATCGTTCCGATTCCAACTGCAAAATCCGTGCCTAAAAAAGCATTGACACTCTGCATATCTTTTCCTGCTAATGCCTGAAAATATCCCTGTTTCCACTCTTCTAATATATAACTCTGCTCTAATGGAACCAAATGCTCCATACTCATCAACTGTTTTTCTGTTAAATCATACTTACTGCACAGATACTTATAATCTCTGTACATTCCAACTCCCATAGAATAGAGTTTCTTCGCTAATTCGGTTCTTTTACCATAATAATTCAGTACCGTGTTCGCCTGCTTCACTGCCGCCATCGGAAATACCGTTGCATACTTTGGCTGTTCCGCAAAAAGTTTTTCTAAATCTGCAACCTGTTTATATGGGTATTCCATCAACACCGTATCCTCTGCAGCAATATAATCACAGCAATATCTCTGTTTTTCACAGGCAGCAATTCCAATGATGGTCCCCGTATCCAATGGAATTACTTCATCCCCTACGATCATATTTACACGCCCCTGCAAGATGATCTCTAACTTTTCCTGTGCATCATCCTTATGGATAAGATGTTTTCCTTTTTCTATCCTAACCATGCTCATCGCTTTCCCTTCTCAATTTCGTACAACACTTTTCTGACTATTTTCATTATATCTGAATCTTTTCTGTCTTACAAGCAAAATATCTGTATAGATTTTTATTTGTTTCTATAAATATCTATGCGAATTTCTATTTGCCGCTATAACCTTATAAAAAAATCGCTACGATCGGTATCGTTACTACTGATAGTAGTGTGCTTAAGACCGTTCCAATCGTTGCACTATCGTCTTCTGCACCATATTCCTGTGCAATCAGGGTGATAATACTTCCGATCGGTACCGCACACTCAATGACAAACACCTTATACACTCCTGCATCCACCGGAAGCTGCTTACAGATCAATGCGGCTCCGATTGGGATCAGCAGCATCTTGATTGCCAAAAATACATACATTTTCAAATTGGAAAACAACTTTGAAAGCTCCATCTGTCCCACGGAAATCCCGATAAGGATCATAGACAACGGAATACAGGTATTTCCCATATAATCTAAAAATGTCTCTACCGGTGCCGGGATGTCCAGTCCGCATAAGAAGATCAAAATTGCTATGACACAGCCAACCACTCCCGGATTCAAAATCCTTTTAATTGGAAAGAAGACGCTTGTCCCACCTTCGTCCACATTGCTTTTAATCGCCAGATAAATTCCATAAGTGTATAAAAGTACATTATAAACCAGTGTATAAAATGCAATATATAACACATATTCTCTTCCTAATAAGGCAGTTACAATCGGAATCCCTACAAATCCGATATTAGAAAACAGCATCATCATCTGATAAAAATTCTTCTGTGGTTTTTTCAAACGCAATAAAAATGCCACTACAAATCCCATCAAAAACAACAACACAAAATATACGATCACAAAGACCATATTTTGTCCGATATTCATCGTCGATTTTTCAAAATCATATCCACTGATACTATATATAAGAAGCAATGGGTTAAAAATATTGACTACCATTTTAGAAAGAGCTTTCTGTCCTTTCACATCTATCCAGTTTTTCTTCCATAAAAATACTCCAATTGCTATCATGGAAAATAATACAAGCATTTGCTGCAACACAATGACTGCACTCATTTTTTAACCTCCATCTGTAATCTATGACATAAAAAATCCAAAAGCATTATCGCAATACTTTTGGATTCTTTTGCAACGTGCGTGAGAGGATTCGAACCCCCGACACCTTGGTCCGTAGCCAAGTGCTCTATCCAGCTGAGCTACACACACATATTTTGTTTTGAATGCCGGCGATCGGAATCGAACCGATACTGTGTTTCCACAACAGGATTTTAAGTCCTGCGCGTCTGCCAGTTCCGCCACGCCGGCATATGACTTTCGTCATAAATGGGACCTACAGGGCTCGAACCTGTGACCCTCTGCTTGTAAGGCAGATGCTCTCCCAGCTGAGCTAAGATCCCATGCATGTTATAAAACTTCATGCGAACGACCCCAGGGGGACTCGAACCCCCGACCTCCGCCGTGACAGGGCGGCGCTCTAACCAACTGAGCCATGAGGCCATATTTACTTTTTTATTAGTGGACCTTCGGGGACTCGAACCCAGGACCGACCGGTTATGAGCCGGTTGCTCTAACCAACTGAGCTAAAGGTCCAAAAAGCCGATGATCGGACTCGAACCGATAACCTGCTGATTACAAATCAGCTGCTCTGCCAATTGAGCCACATCGG